>DATFTC010000219.1:0-17712 GCA_035262305.1 Myxococcaceae bacterium
CGGAATGGGCCGCAATCACGCGGGAGTGCACTGGCGCTCGGACGAAGTGCAGTCCTTCACCCTTGGCGAACAGGTCGCCATCAGCATCCTTCGCGACCAGAAGCACTGCTACAACGAGGCTTTCGAAGGATTTACCTTTACCAAGTTCGACGGAACCACGATAACCGTCTAACGAATCGCCTCTGGAACAAGTGGAGCTCGATTGCGCTGCTCCTCGGAGCTCTGATGACCGGAGCTTTGGCGCAGTACGCTTTCGTCGAGGGCGACACCGTCAGCCTGCTCAGCGATACGGATGGCATCCTTCAGTGCCTGCGCAAGGGCGTGCGCCCGTGTACGAATGGGGGGAAGTTTCCGCCCTTGCAGCTCCTGCTCACGGTGCCGATGCGATCCATGGGTTTATCGCCTGACGCAATCGGCACCTTTCTGTCGCGAGTGAGCATCGCGGCGTACCTCGGCGTGTTGGCCGTTACTTGGCGCGTTTTAAGAGCTCGATCGCGCAGCGTCGCGGCGATGGCCATTCTCGTGCTGGCGAGTGGACTGCTGATCCACTATGCGACGCGATCTTTCGGAGAAATGGCCGCCGCATTCTTGACGCTCTCGTTTGCCGCAAGTTGGCTCGAAGGCAAGACAATTATTCCGGGAGCGGCGGGCTTTCTCGCCGCATCGAGCAAAGAGACGGCATTCCCATTTCTCATTTTGTTAGGCGTCGTCTGCGCGCTCACTCGCCGCCCGCGCGGTGCGACGGCAACGGAAGTTTGGCGTCAGGAGCGGCGGCGGTTCGCAGTCTCGGCAACTGGGATCGGCCTAGGTGTTCTTTTATCCATCGGCTTGAACTTCTTTCGGTTCGGAAAGCTGTACAATGTGGCCTACCTTGGCGAAGCCGGGCTAGGACCACCACTCCGAACACAACTTCGTCTCTTCGCTGCACTTTGGTTGGCCCCCAATGCCGGTCTGTTGTTTTTTTGGCCCTTGTTTGTGGCCGCCATAGTGAGCGTGCCCTTCGCAGTGAGCCGCTACTCATCAGCGAAGCAGACGGGTGTCTTCCGGCCTTACTGGGGCCTGGTGTCTCTCCTGGTCCTGGCGACGGGACTGTGCGCTCAATGGTGGGCGCCCTTCGGATGGTGGGCCTGGGGACAGCGCCTGATGATTCCGTGGCTGCCTGCGGTTTTCTTGGTCATCGGCTTTGCGTACGCTCCCGAGCTTGAAGCGATGATTTCACGGTTGATATCTACGCGCTGGCGAGCGGTCGGGTTCACGGCGGCGGTCGCCATCCTCGCGTTGCCTCACGTTTGCAGCGTCTTCCGCTCGGAGGAGCTGATCGCCCAGGCATTCGACAAATACCTAGCTGTCCTCCCGCGAGCTATTACGATTGCCTTGAAGCAGCTGCGTGGAGAGATCCATCGCCGCTGCTGCACGCCTATCGATTGCTCTTGCACCCTTTCGTCCGTTTTCGCGCGCTGCTTTACTGCGGACTGCTCGCTCTGGGCGGAGCGGCGCTCTATCGATCGACGCGAGCGCCATCGCTTCGGACGGTGTCGTAGGGCGTCGCCGGAAGTTCGGTGTTCACCGGCGATTGCCGTCGCAGCTCCAAGCTTCAACCGCGGTGCTCATCCAGATCGAGCTGCATCCCCAGGCGCGAACAGCCGAAATGATGTCGTTGTACGGAATCTCATCGGGCCCGAGTTTGTCGATCAGCACCAGAGGCGTCTCGGCCGGCACGCGAGGCAGCGTGGTTCCAGCCTCGACGGGATCCAGCCATCCTTTTCGATCGAAGAACCAGAACAGACGAGGATTTCCCCCGGAGAAGACGGTTGCCCTGTCGCTCGGCGGTCGCGCCGAATCGACGGCGCGCCTCGCGTCGCCGAGCGACTTGACCAAGCTCCGCTGCGGAAACCAGTGGGAGGTCCTCCAAACGGTGTATGCGGGCGCAGCCAACAACAGCGCACCGAGTAAATACGGGCCCAGCTTCGGCCACCTCCGGCTCCATGACGCAAGCTCGATCGCCGCTATCACCGCAATTGCCGGGACGGCAGGGATTCCATAATACGGATGCCACGCTGCGCTGATACCCGCGAGGCCAAGATATATCAATGTGGCAATTCCCAGTGCCTGAACCCAATGCGGCAAGCGAGAGCGCTGTCGAAGAGCGCCGAGAATCGCAACGCCGGTCGCAAACGGAAATGCGTAAGTGTCGAACGCGTGCTCAACGAAAACCAAACGATAGAAGTACGTGGTTTGCAAATCAGCGAGGATTTGCGAGGGCGAGCGGGTAATGGCAAACAAGTAGAGTTGCGATCGCTCCTGGAGCTTAACCGCATGGGAGTACCAGACGAAGGCAGGTATCGCTAACGCCGCGACGTAGATCGACCAGCCGACAACCGCTCCAGCGCGTTTCGGCCGGCGCAATTCAAAAATACTCACAAGCGCCGCGAGCCCATAGACGATCACCGGGAGCTTGATCGCTACCCCGAGCGCGAAAACCAGTGCTGAAGCAGTGACCCCAGTAACAAATCGCCATCCGGTTAGCGTCAGCCCGCGGCGCAACAACCAGATGCCAAGCAGCGCCAGTGAGACAGACGGCAAGTCGGGCATCACTGAGCGCCCGTAGTAGAAAATCAGCGGCGAGAAGGTAAAGAACAACAGGGCGGGAACGGCAGAGGGCTGTCCGACGCTCTTGTAGGTCAGTCGATACAATACCCACGCTGCCGTCACGCTAAACACCAGGGTGATTGCGCGTGCGGTGAAGACTTGCAGCACGTCGCCGCAGCCCAATCGACCCTGAACGAAATTGAGGATGGGAAACTCCATCCCGGTGATGCCGGGTCCACTTCCTCGAGCGTCGACCCGCGGTTCCCAAAGCGGCGCGCGTTCGCGGCAGAAATTTCGACCGACGATCAATATGTCCGTCTCCCTCCAGCTTTCGCGGCCGATCGGAGGGAGCGCCAGCGAAGGCGCGAGCAACAACGCGTACAGAGCGAGCACGCCCAAAGCGATGATTTGGTACTTCAGCTCACCCGACGGCGCGCACCTCATCCGGGCCTTCTAGAGGAAGCGGCGCTGCTTGTCGACGTGCGAATGGCGTGGTCCCGCGTCAACAGCAGCGCTCGGTGAATGACGCTCGTCGCCGCGATGAGCTCATTGTGTTGCAGGAGAGAGGGTGCTCCTTTAGAGTCCCGCGCTTTGTTTCAAGGAGATCCCTGATGCGCCGTTTCTTCAAATGGCTCGTGCGACTTCTCTTGCTCGCGCTCGTGCTCTTCGGCGCGCTGGTGGCCCACACAATTTGGTTCAAGCCGGCCAGGATCGACTGGTTCTATACCCGCGTATTCGCCGAGTTTGCGCTCGACCGCCCGCAGCGACTCAGCACTCTGCGAATTCTTCCCTCGTGGCTGGACTTCTACAGTGACAAGCTCGACGACGCGTCGCCCGCGCACGAGGTGAAGCAAGCCAAGATGATCAAAGACGACTACGACACTCTGCGCCGCTATGATCGCCGCGCTCTCGACCGGGAAGGGCAGCTCTCGTATGACGTGCTCGGGTACTTCCTCTCCATTCAAATCGAAGGGGATCGCTTTCGCGATTACGATTTTCCGGTGAACCAGATGTTCGGCGTCCAGGCGACATTGCCGAACTTCATGAGTCAGGTGCATCAAGTCACCAACGAGCGGGAGGCGAAGCGCTACATCGAGCGGCTCGACAAATTTCCCCAGCAGTTCGGCCAGGTGGTCGAAGGGCTCAAGCTGCGCGAGTCCAAGGGAATCATTCCGCCGCAGTTTACCGTCGAGAAGGTGCTCAAACAGATGGACGACTTCGCGGCCAAACGCGCAAAGGAGAATCCTCTCTACTCCAGCTTCAAGGAAAAACTGAACAAGATTCCGGAGGACCAAATGAGCGCGGCTACGCGGACGGCCTTGCTCGCGGAGGTGGAGTCGAGCATCGACAAGGCGGTCTACGCGGCCTACCGGCAACTCATCGACTACTTCACCGCGCTGCGGCCGAAGGCGCAGGGCAACTTGGGCGCGTGGCACTTGCCGGACGGCGACGCCTACTACGCCTGGTGCGTCAAGATGCACACCACGACGGAGATGACGCCGGAGCAGGTCCATTCGCTCGGCCTCGCTGAAGTGTCCCGCGTCGGAGCCGAGATGGACGCCATCCTGCGCAGCAAAGGACTCGGCGTCGGCAGTACCGGGGCGCGAGTGGAAAAGCTCTCGCGCGACCCGGCTGAAATCTATCCAAACACCGAACAGGGCAAGACTGCGATGCTCGCGAGGTATCAGGCCATTCTCGACGAGGTGAACGCGGGACTGGGGGACGCTTTCCACGTGCGTCCCAAGCTCGGCGTGCAGGTGAAGCCGGTGCCCGAATTTTCACAGGCGACCGCGCCGGGCGCTTACTACCAACCGGGCTCGTTCGATAGATCGCGCCCGGGGATGTTCTTTGCCAACATGCGCAATCCCGCCGAGACGCCGAAGTTCGCGATGAAAACTCTCGCTTACCACGAGGGTATTCCCGGGCATCATTTCCAGTTCTCGGTGCAGCAGGAGCTCAAGGGGGTGCCGTTCTTCCGGCGCGTGTTGCCATTCACCGCCTACGCCGAAGGGTGGGCGCTCTACGCGGAGCGGCTCGCTTGGGAGCTCGGTTTCGAGAGGGACCCGCTCGATAATCTCGGCCGCCTTCGCGATGAGATGTTGCGTGCGGTGCGCCTGGTGGTCGACAGCGGCATCCACTACAAACATTGGAGCCGCGAGCAAGCCATTGCATACATGATGGAACAAACCGGCATGGAAGAGGGCGATGTCACTGCCGAAATCGAAAGGTATTTCGTATCTCCCGGCCAGGCGCTCGCATACAAGACCGGCATGCTGAAAATTCTCGAGCTGCGCGAGCGCGCCCGGCAGGCGCTCGGCCCGCGCTTCAAGCTGAGCGAGTTCCACGATCAGGTATTGACGCACGGAGCGCTGCCGCTGTCCCTCCTCGAGCGTGTCGTCAACGACTGGATTGCGGCAAAAAAAGCACAGGCGTGAGATCCGTTGGAAGCCGTGCGAGGACGATCGGCGAGCATCGAGACGACATGGGTTTTGAAGATGCCGACCATCTTACTTTCGGTTGGGTGCCGCTTGCGCACTTGCGCGCGAGGGGAGTATTGGGCTCCGATCGAGCTGTCGACGCCCATCGGGGGTTAAGTATGAGCAAGGTAGCACTCGCAATCGCCGCGGCGCTGGGACTGACGTCCTGCGCGTCCCAATCCAGCCGCTCCACGTCGTCGAAATACTCTCTTGGCAGATACGTGTTTCAGGAATATCCGGTCCCGCCTGGCTCGGGGCCGCACGATGTTGCACCGGCACCGGACGGATCGGTCTGGTACACCGCGCAGAGGTCTGGGCAATTGGGCAAGCTCGACCCGCTGACCGGCGAGATTCACGAAATTCCGCTCGGTGCAGGTTCCGCTCCTCACGGGGTCATCGTCGGCCCGGACGGCGCGCCGTGGGTTACGGACGGCGGCCTCAACGCGATCGTGCGCGTGGACCCGGCGACAGAAGAGGTGCAAGTCTTTCCGCTGCCGACCGAACGACCGAACGCGAATCTCAATACCGCCACCTTCGATCAGAGCGGGCTTCTCTGGTTCACCGGTCAAAATGGAGTTTACGGGCGGCTTGATCCATCGACCGGGGCAATGGATGTGTTTGACGCGCCGCGAGGACCCGGACCGTACGGCATTTCCACTGCTCCGTCCGGTGAGGTGCATTTCGCCTCGCTCGCCGGGAGCTACGTCGGCCTGATCGACCTGGAAACGGGCGCGGCGACGGTACTGGACCCGCCGACGCCAGGCCAAGGCGCGAGGCGCGTGTGGCCCGATTCACAAAGCCGCATCTGGGTCAGCGAATGGAACGCAGGTCAGCTGGCGCTCTACGATCCGAGCACCGATGTTTGGCAAGAGTGGCGTTTGCCCGGGTCACGGCCTCAGGCGTATGCGGTGTTCGTCGACGATGGCGACCTGGTCTGGCTCTCCGACTGGGGAAGCAATTCGCTGGTGCTCTTTGATCCTTCCAGCGAAGCCTTCCAGACTTTTACGTTGCCCAGCAACCCGGCGGACGTTCGCCAGATTCTCGGTCGCCCGGGAGAGATTTGGGCCGCGGAATCGGGTGTCAATAAGTTGGTCGTGCTCCGCGCCAGTAAGAATGAGGAGTGATTAGGCTTTGGTGTCGCTTTCGGTCGCCGCGTTCAACGGCAGGATGAGACGCGCACTGCGTCGGCGTCGAGGCGGTCGGAGGCCGGCAGCGTTCCGGAGCTGGTGAAGCCAAGCGCGACATGGACGTCGAGCTGCAGGGGAACGCTGGAGGCATCCGAGCTCGGCCAGGAAATGGTTCCAGTTCCGGTGCTCGCCGAGGCCGAACCAGAGCTTAGCGTTCCCGTCCTCGAGCAGTCATCCGGTTGGTTGGAGATGGCCGCCTCCTCCACTCCCCAACCGTCAGGAGCGCTCACCGTCAGCGAGCTGATGCTGGAGGGGCTGAGCAACCTGACCCGAGTGCAAATCTGCCTGCTATCGTCCCGTTTGAAAATGAACAAGCGATCCAGTCCGCCGATGATCCAGCACGCGCTGTATCCAGCGGAGCCCGCGTCTGAATTGTTGCCATCGAATGCGGAATGCGAGCACGAGCCGCAAAGTGCCATCGCCAGGGCTGCCGCAAAACGCTTCAAAGAATTGTCTGACCTGCCGGCTCGCTCAAGCGTGGGCGCCGAGGACGACGCTCTGCTCCCTGGCGCCTTCCTCGCCGTATCGCTTCACCAGGTACGAGCCGGGTTGCAGAGGGTAGGCCTGCACCACAGGAAGAACGACGGCGGCCAACCGGTCTGCGCTGGTGCCGTTGAAGGTGAGCGTCCCGAAGCCCTCGCCGTACTCCAGAGTGTCGAACTCGCCCGCGTCCCGCTCCTGGACGGCGCGAATCAGATTGTCTCGCAGGAGAGAGATGGCTTGACGCTCCTCGCAGCTACCCATCTCGTCGTCCGAAAGTTTCAGGCAGACGATCGTCGCTTGTTCGGAAGGCTCCAGTGCCGGCTCGACCGGCTCGGAATGGAGAATCTTAGACAATAGTCCCATGTTGACCTCCTGCTAACGCTATCAATTGCCACAAAAGCCAGTTGCAATCAAATCGGCCAAGCCTGATGTCGTGTATTACGCGAAAATGATGTACCAAATGCCACCCGCGTGCTACGCGAATTTCGGGAATACCAAGATTTCCTCGCGCAAGGTCCATAGGCCATGACCGATGATGCCTCGCTCCAGCAGATCGCGGCGCAGCTGACAGCAGCGTTCAATGCAAAGGATGCGGCGAAGCTCGGATCGCTGTATACCCAGACAGCCACCTTGATGCCTCCGAACGAGGCAATGGTGAAAGGGCGGCCGGCAATCCAGGCTTGGTTTCAACCCAAATTGCAGCGAATCCGGCGAATCCAAATCTTTCCCATTCGGTCCTGGGCTTTCGGGGAAGAGGGATTTCAAGTCGGCACTTTCTGCACCATCGCCGAAGACGACCCCACTGCAAGAAGTTTCAAATACGCGCTGATTCTCAAGCGCGTTGGCGAGCGGTGGCAAATCGACTGCGACATTTGGAACAGCGATCAGCCGATCTGATGCAAGCACTCTCGCGTGTCTTTTCGATCGTTATTTTCGCAGGCGCTGTGGGTAGCTTGTCCGCAGTCGGCGTTCACGCTCGCGAAACAAGTGAGGAAGGCAGCGCAGAAGGCTCAACGCTTTTTGCGGAGAACGAGAGCCTGCAGGTGATCCCGACGCGGCCGGGTGTCACCGTCTCCATCGCAATGAGCAAACCGAGAGCAACTCCAACCGCAGCGGTCGTTCTTTTCAGCGGCGGCAACGGAAGTCTCAAGCTGTCCAAGACTGGGTTCGGTGCGGGCGCCGAAAACTTCCTAATCCGAACTCGGCAGCAGTTCGCCCAGGCAGGTTACGTTGTGGCGATTGGCGATGCGCCTTCGGACCGGATGAATGGGCTCGACGGCTTCAGGACCAGCGAGAACCACGCCGAAGACGTGAAGGAAATCGTCTCGTGGCTCGCCGCTCGATGGCAAGCACCCATTTATCTCATCGGGACGAGCCGGGGGACGATTTCCGCGTGCAATGCCGTAGCGCGAAACGGTGGTCGCAATGTTTCCGGCTTGATACTCACCGCCAGCGTCACGGCTGGGAGCAGAGACTCGCTGGCCGACGTCGCCCTGGAAAAAATCAAGGTTCCGACGCTCCTCGTTCACCACCGGCAGGACGCCTGTCATGCATCCCCTTATCACGGCGCGCAAGCTCTATTAAGGCGGTTGGGCGGCCCGAAGGAAATTGAAAGCATTTCCGGCGGCGATCCGCCGCAGTCCAACCCATGCGGCCCCATTTCCCATCACGGATTTCTCGGAGTCGAGTCACAAGCGGTTCAATCGATCGTCAGATGGATACAAAGACATCCTGCGCACGATTGATTCTTTGTATTCATCAACGCCGCTTGGCTATTTTCGAGCTGCCGCCCGGTATTCGTCGAGCGTGAGCAAATATGACGGGTGCTGCAGCCCCGTGGGCGGATAGAGCTGGTCGTGCGTGTAGCGCAGGCCCAGTTTCTCGAGAACCCGCTTCGAGCTCGAGTTCTGCGGATGATGACCGGCAAAGAGCCCGAGCGCGCCAAGAGTTTCGAAGGCGTACTTAATCACCGAGCGCGCCGCCTCGGTCGCCAGCCCCTTGCCCCAATGCTCCGCGCGCAGCTGAAACCCGAGCTCGTACACTCCGCGCGGCAGATCATATGGCCGCAATCCACAGCAGCCGACGTGCTCGCTTCCCTCTTTGAGGAAAATCGGCCAGTACTGCACCCCGTGCAGCCGTTGCTGGGCAAGCTCCATTTCGAGCCGTTCGCGCGCTTTGGCTTCGCTGAATGGTCCGACGATCAACGCGCTCACGCGCGGGTCTCCCCACAGCGCGAGGGCCAGCGGCCGGTGCTCGGTGCTCCAGAGGTTGAACACCAGCCGGGCGGTCGGAGCAGGTACCAACACTGTGGTCCTCGAGCTCAATTGAAGCTCTTCAGGCTCGGCCAAATCTCCGTCAGTGGCCGGTTGATTCCGCGGCAGATCATGATTCGCAGGTTGTCTTCGTACGGCATCACGTACGGATGGGTAAAGTTCGCGCCGAGTGCCGCCGAACGGTAGAGGTGCCAGCGCTCCCCGCACGTGCCGTTGATATCGATCAGAACATCGCCGCTCCTGCCTCGGGTTCCCCAGAGATAGTAGCTATTGTGGCCGCTGATCACCGGCGGTAGGCCGTGGTCCGTCCCAAAAAACTCGAGGGCTGCCGCCTCGCCGTAGTTTTGCGCGTAGATGACTGCCCGTGCACGCTCTTCGGGGGACAGCGTGGAATAGACGCGACCGACGGTCGCGGTCAGCTCTGGCCAACCTTGCATGTCTGCCCAGTCCTGTGGGAGCGGACCCAGCCGGTGGTGCTCCGTTCGCGCTGCCTCCAGGTGCAGGATCGGCGCCACCGCCCTGTGGTATCGGATGAAAGTCTCGATGGGCAGCACCGGCAGGACATAAGGCACCAGGACGAGGCCGCTGACTACGGTCAGCGCTCCCAATGCAGGCCGCAAGGTCTTGACCCGCTCGGTCCAATTTTCAATCGCGACCGCGCCGGCGGCGATCAGAATTGGATAGACGTCGGCCGGATAGTAGTGCTTGGCATGCAGGGCGATCATTTCCAACATCAACACAAGAAAGCTCAGCGCTAGAAATCGCTCGGTCGTCGCACGCAGCAACCAGATGAATCCGCAAAGCCAGACAAGCGACAAGATTGGATTCGTGATCAGGACCTCCGCAAACATGAACTCCAGTGGCCCAAGCTGCACGTTTTTACCCTTCTGACCGTTCTTCAAGAGCTCGAGCATTGGAAATCCGTGCTGCACCTGCCAAAGAGCGCTGGGGAGGGCAATTGCGATTGCGAGCGCGACGCCGCCAAGACACCACGGCGAAAGGAGTACTCGACGCTGGGGAGTAGCGACAAGGCCGGCCAGCAGCGCTGCGGCAAAGAAAACGACGCTGTATTTCGCCTGGAACGCGATTCCGAGAGCGGCGCCGGCGACCAGCCATAGTCGCGGATCGCCGCCGCGAACCACGCGCAGCACGAATAAGCCCGCGAGCGGCCAGAGCAACAGGCCTGGCGTGTCCGGAGAGACTTTCATTCCAAAGCTCATCAGCACTGGGCATAAAAATGCGACAATAGCGGCCAACGCTTGAGCGAAAACACCGCCGCCAAGCTCGATCACGATGAGGCAAGTGACGTAGACTGAGCCCGCCGCGAACAGAGCCGGTATCGCCCGAAGCAGAAATAGCGAATGGCCGAAGAGCTGAGACGCGGCGGCAAGAAGCGGCGCGAGCGGTGGCTGATCCACGTAGCCCCACGAAGGATGAACGCCGCACATGATGAAATACAGCTCGTCGCGAAAGAAGCCGTAGTGCGGGTTTGCCGCCAGGTGAGCGATCAGCACGATTGCTCCGGCGTACAGCGCTACCCCTCTGTCGTGGCGCATCGGGCCACTGCATTCATCAAAGGCGGACTACGTCAAGTATCGGCTGCGATTGCTCGCCGCCAGAGGCAACCGTCGCAGTAGACAGGTGGGGTTGCGTGCGATCTGCTCTTGGGGTCGATTGGGTAAAAGCGCGTCAGGTCTTCGAGGTCGTGGAGCGAGCTGCTCGTTCAGCCCGAACTGCCCGAATCCGCCGAGTCCCGAGGTAAACGACCACTGCCGCGTTGACCAGCAGCACGAAAAACCTCGCCCAACTGGGCCGGTGCTCGAGCGAGAACAACTCTGGCACCAAGAGCGCCGCGAGCCCGATCGTGACCAGCCATTCCCCCCAAGGCTTTCCCATGATCAAGAGAATGGCCTCCAACGACGTGGTGATGAAATCCAGCCAAGCGAGCACTGCGCCCCATCGAAAAAGCCGGGTGGAGAGATGTTCTTCAATCCAGTGCCCCAATCGAACCCACAGCGCGCTCGCGGCGGAAAGCTCATGAACGATCCGCACTGCCACGTGATAGGCCTCGTTCGGGGCAACCGTGAGCCAAATCGCCAAAACCAGCATGACCGGCGCCTTCACCAGCTTGTAGGCGATGATCAGCCTAAGGCCGAGCGTCCGCGGCGTTCGCTGTTCAGTCGGCGCTGTGGCGACGTTTTCGGTTTCGGTCTGCATTGCCGCGCGGCTATCGCAATTCACCTTGCAAGGTGTAAGGCCGCCAGTGACCGATTGCCAACGGCAGCCAAGGCAGCGCGATGGCCTGTGGCCAACTGCGTTGCAGGGCAGTGCTTGACCGGCTGGCGTTTTTCAGGAGCCGAAGACCTGTTTGAACATCCGTTGCATTTCTGCCCACGATTTCTTGTCGGCCTCCGCGTTGTAGGCGAGAGCGTCCATTCCAGCCTTCCCCGCATCTGGATTGGTAAAGGCGTGCTTGGCGCCCGGATAGCTGACGATCTCGAATTTTGCACCGGCCTCGGTCATCTCCTTGCGAAAGGCTTCGACCTGCTCGGGAGGCACCATCGGATCGGCTTCGCCGGTCAGCACCAGGATGCGCGGCTTGATACTCCCCGGCTTGGCCGGCTCGGCGGTCTTCAGTGCCCCATGGAAGATCGCGACCGCCTGGAGGTCGGCCCCGTGCCGCACCTCGTTCAGCAACACTCCGCCGCCAAAGCAGTAGCCAACGGCGCCCATTCTGCTCACGTCGACGTGCGGATTCTGCTTCAGGATGTCCAGCGCGGCCTTGAAGCGCGCATCAACCGTTTTCGGATCCTTGGCCGCCTCGGCGGCAAAAGCCTGCGCCTCCTTTGGATGGGTGGTGACTTTGCCCTTGCCGAACAGGTCGAGCGCGAAAGCAACGTATCCGGCCTCGGCAAGCCTGGTCGCCTGATTGCGCGCGTGTTGGTTGTGGCCCCACCATTCGTGGATGACGAGGATTCCCGGCCTCTTTCCCTTGGCTGCATCGTCCCAGGCGAGAAAACCCTGGAGCGGCGTATTCCCTTGCTTGTAATCGACAACCTTGGTTTTCACTGCGGCGTTCGCGTTCGCCGCCAGAAACAAAAGCGCCGCCAAGCTCGTTTGCGTCTTCATCCTGCCCCCCGGGAAAGGCTGCGTTGGGTTGACGGCGGCGCAAATTAGCTCTTGGCGGCGCAAAGAAAAAGGAAATGTCAATCAGCGCACTCGCTTGCAGCGCAGCGCGCTCCAGACTGCGTCGACCGCGACAATCGCTACCGCTTCGAGGCCGGCTCCGGCGACGGTCTGACGAACGACGTCGCGGCTCAAATCGGTGCCCAGCGCTTTCGCCTTGGGGTAACAGACCCACAAAAGGCCGCGGTCGCCGAGCGCGGCCTTGAGGCGTGAAACATCGCGCTCCAGGTGAGCGCGACGGGTGAAGAAGGCCTGAACGAGATCGAGGTCTTTTCCGAGCTTCTCCTGCCGTGCAAGGTCCTTGGCAGCAGCGAGCTGCGCCTCGAATGCCGCGGGAGCGCCGACGACGCAAACGCGCGCTCCCGGCTTATAGCGAAGTTTTTTCAGGGTGGGGGAGATCACGAATCACCGATGACGAATGAGTTTCCGTCCGGATCTTTGAAGATCGCCGAGGTCCCCCAGGACTCCTTCTTCGGCGGTTGGGTGAACTCGACGCCCTGCGCGGTCAGCTCTTTGTAGGTCTTCGCGACATCGTCGACCGCGAAAGACATGTTTTGGAAGGTGCCGATGCGATCCTCGTGTCCGGACGGGGTGAAGAGCACCACCCCGGTCTGCGCTCCAGGAACCTTCAGCTCGATCCAACGCTGCCCGTCGCCCATCGGTTGGTCGGTGGTTATTTGAAGCCCGACCTTCTTCGTCCAAAATTGCAGCGCCTTCTCCTGGTCCCGCACCGGAATACCGACGAACTTGACTCGCTTCAACATGATGCCATCTCCTCTTGCAAAATGCCGCTTGATTGCGACGGCGCGACGTGTCTCACAAAACAAATCTCCAGGGAAGACCTGCCGCGTCGATCGCGCGTCATGACGACAATAGACATATATGCTATAGACAAAGTAGCTATAGCCTTTAAGACCAGAGGTCTCATGGCGCCTATTCTGTCGATTGATCCCCACGTGGTGGACGTGCTGCTGCCAGACTTGGTGGGCCATGACAAGCGGCCATCGTCGTTCGTTCTCTATCTTTGGCTCTACTCGATGACCAAAGGCGTAGGCCGCAAGAGCGCGTTCTTCAGTTACCAGATGCTCACCGATCGCACCGGTTTATCGAAGCGCGCGGTTCAGCGGGCAGTGGCGCACTTGCAGCGACGGCAACTGGTGCGCGTGGCGCGCAAATCCCTGACCGCCGTGCCGGAGTACGCGGTGGCCACGCCGTGGGTTCGCAGCTGATTGCCGACCCTCGGCGTAGCCTGCGGGGAGGAGGTTGATCAGCGCTGTGTCACCGGCTCGGGAGCGAGCAGCGCGCCTTCCTCGGCCTCTTGCCGAGCCTCTGCCCGGTGATCGCGGGCGATGAGCACGTAGATGGCCGGCACGAAGAACAACGTGAACGCGGTGCCGATCGCCATTCCCGCCACCAGCACGAGACCGATGCTGTTTCGCGCTGCTGCGCCGGGGCCGGTCACCAGCGTGAGCGGGAAGTGGCCGCAGACGGTGGCGACGCTGGTCATCAGGATCGGACGCAACCGGGTGAGCGCCGCGTTGTGAACGGCCTCGATCTTCGATTGCCCCTCGAGCTGGAGCTTGTTCGCGAACTCGACGATCAGGATTCCATTCTTGGAGACCAGCCCCACCAGGGTCACCAACCCGACTTGCGAGTACACGTTCAAGGTCGTGGTCCACCCATTGGTGAAGAACGGAATGTTCGGATTGGGCATTTTGAGAAACGTCATTATCAGCGCGCCGAACATGCCGAGCGGCACCGAGCCGGCGAGAATGACGAACGGATCGCGGAAGCTGTTGAACTGCGCCGCGAGCACCAGGAAAATCAGGACGACCGCCAGACCGAACGCGGGAAGGAATTTGTTGCCTTCGGTGCGCAGCTGCCGCGATTCGCCGGTGTAGTCGATGGCGTATCCCTTGGGAAGGATCTGGGCGGCTTCGGTTTCGAGATATCGGAGCGCGTCATCGATCGGGCGGATGGCAACGCCGCTGAGCTTTACCGCGTTCAGCTGCTGGAATCGGTTGAGGCCCCGTGGAACAACGGTGTCGCGGATGGTCGCAATCGTGGAAAGGGCAACCAACTGTCCATTCGGACCGGTGACGTAGATGTCATTGAGCTGTTCCGGATTCAGCCGGTCGACGCGCAGCAGCTGCGGAATGACTTTGTAGCTGCGCCCCGCGATGCTGAAGCGGTTCACGAAATTGCCGCCCACCGCCGCCGCCAGGTCCTGGCCGACGGTTTGAAGATTGAGCCCCAGCTCAGCTACCTTGTCGCGGTTGATTTCGATCTCCGACTGGGGCTGATCGATCTTGACGTCGATCTGAGGCGGGAAGGCGAAGATCCCACTCGTCGCAGCTTTTTGCTGAAGCTTCTGGGCGAAGCCCAAGATCTCCTCGGCCTCGGCAGTGGACGCGAGGATGAACTCGACCGGAAATTGGCCGCCGCCCGGCAGGGCCGGTGGAACCACAGCAAAGGTCTGAACGCCCGGAACCACCGAGACCTTCATTTGCACCTCGGGGAGGATCTTGAAGGCGTTGCGCTTGCGGTCCGTCCAGGGCTTGAGGCCGACGCCCCAGAAGCCACCTCCGGGCTGGGTAATCTGGAAGGTGAAGGCGGATTCAGGGATGGTGAACACGGTGCGGTTGATCGCGTCGGTGTACTTCTTGACTTGGTCGAGCGTGGAGTTCGCGGGGGTGTTCACCACCCCGAAGATCACGCCCTGGTCCTCCGCCGGCGCCAGCTCCTTTGCCGACTGGCTGAACATCACCACCACCAGCAAGCTGAGAATTCCCCAAACCGTATAGATGACCGGGCGTGTCTGTAAGACGATCGCCAAGTTTCGCGAGTACCAGGACCTGAGGCGCTCGAACCCGCGGTTGATTCGGCCGGGCAATCCCTTTTCCTCCTGCCCTGCCCGCAACAGATTCGCCGACATCACCGGTGACAAGGTCAGCGCTACGACTCCCGAGATCGTCACCGCGCCCGCCAGCGTCAGCGCGAACTCGCGGAAGAGCGATCCGGTGAGCCCGCCCTGGAATGCGATCGGCGTGTAGACCGCGGCCAGGGTGATGGTCATCGAGATGATCGGCCCCACCAGCTCGCGCGCGCCGCGCAGCGCGGCGTCGAACGGTTTCATCCCCTCGCGCAGGTGGCGCTCGACGTTTTCGACGACGACAATTGCATCGTCGACCACGAGACCGACGGAAAGAACGATCGCCAGCAGAGTCAGCAGATTGACGGTGAATCCAAACACCTGCATCAGAAACACCGCGCCGATCAGAGACACCGGAATGGCCACCACCGGCACGAGCACCGAACGCAGCGAGCCCAGGAAGAGGAAGATCACCACCACCACGATGAGCAGTGTCTCGCCAAGGGTCGTCACCACCTCGTCGATCGCGTTCTGGATGTAGGCAGTTCCGTCGTAGGCGATCACGGCCTGGATCTGCGAGGGAATCTCCTTTTGGAGGGAGCTCAGCTCTTTGCGGACGCGCTTGATGACATCCAGCGAGTTGGCATTCGGGAGCGCCCAAACCCCGATGAAAACCGCGGTCTGGCCGCTGAAGTTCACCGCGGTGTCGTAGTCCTCGGCGCCGAGCACCACGTCCGCGACGTCGCCGAGCCGAACCACCGCCCCGTTGCTGTGGCGGATCACCAGCTGTTGGAACTCCTTCACCGACCGAAGGTCGGTGTTGGCGGTGAGGTTGACCTGCACCAAAGAGCCCTTGGTCGTGCCGACGGCAGCGAGGTAGTTGTTGTTTGCCAGCGCCTGGCGGACCTGCGCCGGGCTGACGTTGAAGGCGGCCATCCGGTCCGGCTTGAGCCAGATGCGCATTGCGAAAGTGCGCGCGCCGAGAATGTCCGCGCGCTGGACGCCCTCCACGGCGGTCAAGCGCGGCTGAACGACCCGGACGAGATAGTCGGTGATTTCGTTCTGCTTGAGGAACTGGGACGAGAAGCTCAAGTAAGCGGAGGCGAACGCGCTGTCAGCCGACTCGATGTTGAGGACGGGAACCTGAGCGTCGGGCGGCAGATCGCCGCGGACCTGGTCGACCTTGGAGCTGATCTCGGCCAGCGCCTTGGTGGCGTCGTAGTTGAGGCGCAGGCGGGCGCGGATGATCGAGGTGTTTTGCAGGCTCTGCGACTCGATGTAGTCCACGCCGTCGGCCGCGGCGATCACGCGTTCGAGAGGGGTGGTGATGAATCCTCGAATCAGCTCGGCATTCGCGCCCACGTAGACGGTGGTGACGGTGACCGCGGCATTCTCGCTCTTCGGGTACTGGCGGACGTTGAGGGTGCGAATCGCCTGCAGGCCGGCGATGACGATCACCAGGTTGACGACGATCGCGATCACCGGGCGCCGGATGAAAAGGTCGGTGAATTTCATAGCTGGCCCTTCCTCGGATCAGTTGTCGGTCGGCTTCGGCGCGATCTCGGGCGACGGCGCCATCGCGTTGTTCACCGCCACCGCCATGCCGTTGCGCAGCTTGAAGGCGCCGCTGCTGACCACGGTTTCGCCCGCCGAGATTCCAGACTCGATAGCGACGAAATCGCCGCGGCGCTCGCCAAGGCGGACGAACCTTTGTTCTGCGATGGTGGTCGTCTTTCCGGCCTGGTCCTTCTTTTCTTCGACTACGTACACCGAGTCCCCATAGGGAGCGAAGATGACGCCGGTGGCGGGAATGATGATCACCTTGCGCTTTTCATTCGAAAGCACGTCGATGTTGACGAACATCCCCGGCGTAAGGCGGCCGTCGGCGTTCTCGAAGGTGGCCCGGACGCGGACGTTTCGAGTCGCGACATCAACCTCGGGATTGATGACGGCGATCTGTCCATTCCAGCTTGCGCCGTGGAAGATGTCCGTCCGCATGCGAACCTTCTGCCCGACCTTGACATCGGCGATGACCTGCTGGGGCAGCCAGAAGTCCGCATAGATGGGACTGACCGATTGAAGCGAGGCGATCGGAGTTCCAGGGGAGACGATCTGCCCCAGCTCCACCTGACGGATCGCAATCCGCCCGTCGAACGGGGCGCGAATGGTCTTCTTGGCAATGGTCGCCTGGAGGGCGGCGACCGCAGCATCGGCCTGCTTGGCGTGTGCGTCGGCGGTGTCGACGTCCGCTTGGCTGCTGACGCCTTGTGGTTGCAGGCCACGCTGCCGCTTCAGCGTGACTGCCGCGAGCTCCGCGTCGGCTCGAGCTGACTCGAGCTGCGCTTGCTCTGTAGAGGTATCGAGCCGCACCAGCACCGCCCCCTTCTTCACAAAGCTCCCATTGTCGAACAGGATCTCCCGGACGGTGCCGGTAATCTCTGCGCCCAGCGTCACGCCGCGCACGGCGACCAGGGATCCAATGGCGGGGCGGACCGCCTGCCACTCCGTCGCCTCCGCCTTGGCAGTGGTGACCGATTCGGGAGGCGGTACGAAGGACTTGCCAGTCTTGACCAACAAGAAGATCTGCGCAGCCTTGATGCCGACGAGCGCGAGGACGACGGCAATCAGGCTGACGATGGCAATGA
>DATFTC010000220.1:0-8594 GCA_035262305.1 Myxococcaceae bacterium
TGGCGTCAGCGTCGTCTTTTCCGAAACGGCTCACCTCATGCCCTTGCAGTACGAGTCTGCCGCTCCAGTTTTTCCCATCGTCGGCGATGGATCTGAAGACGCGTTTCCCATTCCGCCGGACGGATCGCTTTCCGTGGAGGAGCAGGAATCGAATGACGATTCCTCGACCACGGCTGCGGCGGGGCTGCCTCATCTGCTTTACTATGGGGGACCCGTGATGCCCAATGTGAAGGTGGTGACGATCTTCTGGGGAGCCAATGTCAACAACCAGGCTGCGCTGAACAGATTTTATTCAACGATCACCAACAGCCCATACATCGATTGGCTTCGGCAATACAGCACTCGCACCCAGGCGATCGGCCGCGGCCGCTTGAGTGCGTCCTACGTCGATCGCAATCATCCTCCAGGCGCGAGCATCACCAACCAGCAGATACAGGCCGAGTTGAATCGGTTGATTGCAGCGCGCGCCGTTCCCGCAAACGATGGAAATACCCTCTACATGGTTCACTTCCCTGCTGGAATCAGCATCAGCATGGGAACTTCACGGTCCTGCGTGCAGTTTTGCGCGTATCACAGCACATTCCAGCGAGCGGGTTCGAACGTCTACTACGGCGTGATGCCGGACTTGAGCGGCGCCTGCGCGCGGGGTTGCGGACCGAATACCTATTTCAACAACACGACTTCGACCTCTTCCCACGAGCTGATCGAATCGATCACCGATCCCGCGGTCGGGCTCGCGACGCGCCTGGGTCCGCCGCTCGCGTGGTACGACTCGCGATACGGCGAAATCGCCGATATCTGCAATCAAAACCAAACGGTAGTGGCGGGATTTACGGTGCAGCGCGGCTGGTCGAATGCAGGCAACTTCTGCCGCGCACAGTGAGCGGCAGGCACAGAAAGCTACCGGAGTCCCGAGGCGACGGTTGGGTCGGCCGAGCGATGGCGCCCTATTACGGCGGGTAGGCGCCTTCGGCGCAAATGGTTTCCACTTCCATGTCCCGGCGCTGGACCGCAAAATCAACCAGGGCTTGCTCACTCGCGATGCAGTCGCTCTTGATGTAGTAGCCAAAGCCAACGCAGTAGGGGTCCTCCGGCCCTGAGACGGTGACGGCCCAAGGAGCATCCAGGAGTGGGTCTGCGGTTACCACGACTCGGCGATTGGGAAATCCCTGGTCCACGCAATCCTGCTCGGGCGGAATTGCGTTGTACACGCGAATCAGGGCGTCCTTAATGGCTTGCGGCGCGTCGGGACGATAAAGAAAAACAACCCCTCCGTGTTCGAGGTTGTGCACCCAGTATCCCCGGGGAACGACCTCCTCGTGGATTCCCCAATTTGCCCAGACCCAGTAATGGGGACCTGCGATGGGCGGATTGTGGGGGTACGGCGTCGGGGTCTTTGCGCAAGTGTCGTAATCAGAACAGATATGACTTCTGCACTCGTCCGGAATCTCGTACGGAACCTGCACAATTGCATTCACGCACGTCCCGCCGTCGGGCATCCCGCCGTCTGTTCCGCCGTCGGGCATTCCAGCATCCATTCCACCGTCAGGCGTTCCACTGTCCGAGATCCCACCGTCTACTCCACCATCAGCAATCCCGCCGTCGAGTCCGCCGTCAGTCGGCGGCGGGCCGTTGGAAGAACCGCCGCAGCCGATCAATAGGGCGATAGCACAAAGGATGTTCGAGCGAGAACTCATCACCATCCACCCCCGCAGGCACCCTATAGCATCGGGCTGGCCTACTTGAACAGCAGCCGGCGACTCAACGCTTTCCAGCAGAGCCAGTGGATGGCAGCGCCTTGGCGGCACACGCTTCGACGAAGGCCTTGGTTTGGGCAGTGAAAAGCACTGACAGCTTGCCCAGCTGCATTATGTCGTAGGACGAACTGGGGAACGCACGCGTTAGGCTTTGGCAACCGAATTCCCACGGGATTCGTCCCGAATCGTCGCAAACGACGAGCTCGGGTTGTTTTCCAGCGATTGCCACCCGATCCGCCTGGATCAGGTCTTGTTGGTGGAAGCGGCCAAAGAGGCCACCTGTGGCGCTCACCGGTGTCTCGCGAGGAAGGTCGTGGCCTAAACAGGAAAGAAACGTATCTTCGAGAGAGCTGAGGGCCGCGGCGACGTAGCGCGGCTGGCCTCAAGTGTTCTTGCAGAGTGGACGGGGGCACAACTAAAGCCATCAAGGAAGCTGGGGCGAAGAATGCCTACAAGGTAATCCTCGAGAATAGATCGTAATGCTTGCGAACCCCGAGCATGGCGACCTGCGCAATGATGGATACGCCCACGATGATGACTACGGCGGAGCGCCGCCGACGCCACGCATCCTGACCCCGCTCTTGTCCCCATCGTGGATTACCTGAGAGTCGCCAAGCACGGCGAATTCACCAAATGCGTCGCTTCTGCTGAAGCGAGCTGGCAGTTACCATATTCCACGAAAGCTAGTCGATCGGCAGTTGCCAGGCGAACCTTGACGCGGCGGAGTTTGAGTGGCAAACGGGCGCTCCATGCTTCGCCGAAGGAGAGGCAGCTCCGTCATGCCCGTAATGCGGTACTTTCGCCAGGTCGCTCGAGAATCCAAGGCTGGAGCAAGCGACCCACTTTATCTCCATCAACACCGAGCGGCGGCTTTGGGTCCAGGAGCAGCGTGAAATGCGCCAAGTCTTTGTCGAGCCCCTGATATCAATTTACTCTTGGTTCAACAATTGGAAGGCATTCCGGCTGCCAATCGTCCGGTCTCTTTTTGTGCATTCCTACTTTTTTTACAAGACCCGCTTCGAGGATCCTTTCGCTCAACTCATCTCGACGCGTCCGGAACTCTTCACTCGTGGTCATTTGTTGGATATCGGAGCCAACATCGGTTACACCGCCGTTGTGTTTGCATCCGCTCTCAAAGGCGGGGACAAGGTCTTCGCTTTTGAACCGGAGCGAGAGAATTTTGATCGGCTGGTTGAAAATCTCAAGAGGTTCGGTGTGAAGGATCAGGTCGTCGCGAGCTGCGTCGCCGTTGGCGCCGAGGTTGGCAGCGTGGATATATGGGTCAACCGACATCACCCGGGAGATCATCGAACAGTAACAGCAGCATTTCGAAGTCGTATTGAGGAGCAGAGTTCGATCCGAAAGGTGCCGATTGTGAGCGTTGATTCGTTTGTTACGTCTAAACACCTTTTGAACCAGATCGGCTTCATAAAGATCGACATACAGGGTTACGAGTTAGAGGCTTGCCGGGGTATGGAGAAAACGCTGGCAGCCAACCCGCGTGCAACGGTAGCTGTGGAGTATGCGCCGCATCAGATGGTCGAGCTCGGCTTCTCCCCTTCCGCTTTGATTGACTTTTTTATAGAGCGCGGCTTCAACATCTACGAGCTTCAACGGGGAGGGAGGCTCAAAAGCCTTTCCCGCGGCGACCTCAGCGTTGAGGCGGATAGCTGGACTAATTTGCTCTGCTCGCGCGAACAGCTCTGAATTCACCCTTGTGGTTAGCTGTCCAACGAACGCAGATGCAAATCGAAATGCCATCCACCCGTCGCCGTTTAGTTATTTAAGATTCAAGGGGTTGATGAGCTCGGGAGGGGTTTCGTTCGTTGAAGAGCCTTGTTATAAGGCACGCCCATGGCCTATTTCGACGAGCGCCGCGTGGTCGTCACCGGAGGCGCAGGCTTCCTTGGCTCGGTGGTCGTCAGGCTGCTGCGCGAGCGAGGGTGTAAACAAGTCTTCATCCCGCGTTCGCGCGAATACAATCTCGTCGATACAGAAGCTGTGCGGCGATTGTATCGCGACGCTCGTCCGGATCTGCTGATCCACCTCGCCGCCAAGGTTGGAGGCATCGGAGCGAACCGAGCCAACCCAGGCAAATTCTTTTATGACAACCTGATGATGGGCGTTCAGCTGATCGAGGAGGGGCGTAGGGCGGGGCTGTCCAAATTGGTTGCTGTGGGCACCATCTGCTCCTATCCCAAGTTCGCGCCGGTCCCGTTTCGCGAGGAAGACTTGTGGAACGGATATCCGGAGGAGACCAACGCGCCCTACGGTCTGGCAAAGAAAATGCTCCTCGTTCAGTCGCAAGCGTATCGCCAGCAGTACGGCTTCAACTCGGTGGTGCTCTTTCCGGTGAACCTCTATGGACCGAACGACAACTTTGATCTGGAAACCTCGCACGTGATTCCGGCGATGATTCGAAAAATCGAACAGGGCATCGCACGGGGCGAGCGAGAGGTTGAGTTGTGGGGCGACGGCAGCCCCACCCGCGAATTCCTCTATGTGGACGATGCCGCGGAAGCGCTCCTCCTGGCCGTGGAGCGATACGACGACTCCGAGCCGATGAACCTCGGCTCTGGACGCGAGATCTCCATTCGCGACCTGGCGAACACCATCGCCGGCCTGATGGGATATCGCGGAAGCTTCCGCTACGACACCTCCAAGCCGAACGGCCAGCCTCGCCGCGGGCTCGACGTCAATCGGGCCAAGAAGTCGCTGGGATGGACTGCTCGCACGAGCCTCGAGGATGGACTGCGCCGCACCATCGATTGGTGGCGCAGTCAAGGACGGAAATCATGAGCACCAAGCGAGCATTGCTCACCGGCATCACTGGCCAGGATGGCTCCTACTTGGCCGAGCTGCTCTTGCGCAAAGGCTACGAAGTCTACGGCATCATCCGCCGGTCATCCTCGTTCAATACCGCGCGGATCGACCCGATCTACCAGGATCCGCATGAGCCGGATTATCGGCTCAAGCTGCTGTACGGCGATCTCAACGACGCTTCGTCGCTCAACCGCATTCTGCGGGAGGTGCAGCCCGACGAGATCTACAACCTCGGCGCTCAGTCGCACGTGCGCGTTTCATTCGACGTTCCCGAGTACACCGCCGAGGTGACCGGCCTGGGCACGGTGCGGCTGTTGGAAGCAATTCGCGAGACCGCGATTGCACCGAAGTTTTATCAGGCCTCTTCCTCCGAGCTGTTCGGCGCCTCGCCCCCGCCGCAATCGGAAACCACGCCCTTTCATCCTCGATCGCCCTACGGTGTGGCAAAGCTCTATTCCTACTGGATCACGGTGAATTTTCGGGAGTCGTACGGCCTTTTCGCCTGCAACGGCATCCTCTTCAACCACGAGTCGCCGCGGCGCGGTGAAACATTTGTTTCACGCAAAATCAGCCGCGCCGCCGCGCGAATCAAGCTCGGCCTGCAGGACAAGCTTTATCTAGGCAATTTGGACGCCAGGCGCGACTGGGGCCATGCGGCCGACTACGTCGAGGCGATGTGGTTGATGCTGCAGCAGGAGCGGCCAGAGGATTTCGTGATCGCCACCGGTGAATCGCATACGGTGCGCGAGTTCCTCGACCTTGCCTTCGAGCGCTTGAACCTCGATTGGAAGCAGTATGTGGAAATCGATCCCCGCTACTTCAGGCCGGCTGAGGTGGATGAGCTGCGCGGCGATATGTCCAAGGCCCGACGGATCCTCGGTTGGGAGCCGCGAGTGAGGTTCAAAGAATTGGTACAGACGATGGTAGATGCAGACCTGGAGGACTTGCGAAAATATGGGGACAGGTACGGCGAAAGGCAGCGAGGCGCGGAGCCCATTCCAGCAGCGCGAGGAAACGGCGCGTCAGCTGCGCGCGGCGGAGTTTGACCGCTACGCACCCGAGCGCGAGCGATGGGTCGCCAAGAACGCGGCGTACTACCGCGCCATCGAGCGGCTGGTCGCCTTCTGCGTTCCGCCCGGCGCGAGCGTATTGGACATCGGCTGCGGCACCGGGGACCTGCTGGCCGCGTTGCGCCCCTCGGAGGGCGTCGGCGTCGATCTGTCGCCCAAGCTGATCGATCGCGCTCGGGAGAAACACCCTGATCTGCAATTCATCGTCGCCGATGCGGAGAGCCTGGACGCTCCGGAGCTTCGCAATCGCCGGTTCGACTACGTCGTCCTCTCGGACGTGGTCGGCTTGCTGCCGGACGTTTGGGCTGCCTTCCGCGCGCTCCGCGGCGTCTGCGGACCGCGCACCCGCGTGGTCCTCACCTATTACAACTTCCTCTGGGAGCCGCTGTTGAAATGGGGCGAGCGCCTGGGGATGAAGATGCCGATCCAGCAGCAAAACTGGTTGGGCATGCAGGACCTGGAGAATCTGCTCGAGCTCAACCATTTCGAAATTGTTCGCCGATCCACTGCGCAGCTGCTCCCGCTGAACATTCCCATCCTCGCGACGTTTGCAAACCGCTACCTCAGTGGAATGCCCGGCTTGCGCCACCTCGCGCTGACTCAGCTGTTCGTGGCCAAGCTGGCCGGCTCGGGCGGGCCGATCCCGACGCGGGAGTACAGCTGCAGCGTCGTGGTCCCCTGCAAGAACGAGCAGGGAAACATCGACGAGATCATCGCCCGCGTCCCGGAGATGGGGAAGTGGACAGAGATCATCTTCGTCGACGGCAACAGCAACGACGGAACCGTCGAGGCGATCAATCGTCATCTGGAGGCAAAGACGCGCCCGCGACTGTCGCTGATACATCAGGGAGACGGCAGGGGTAAGGGAGACGCGGTGCGCAAAGGATTCGCCGCCGCTCAAGGCGATATCTTATTCATTCTGGACGCCGACCTGACCGTCGCACCGGAAGACCTACCGAAATTCTACGCAGTGTTGGCCGAGGGTCGCGGAGAGTTCGTCAACGGGTCTCGCCTGGTCTATCCGGTCGAAGACCAGGCGATGCGCTTCTTGAACTCACTCGGGAACAAGTTTTTCGGCCTTGCGCTGTCGGAAATCTTAGGGCAACGTTTGAAAGATACACTCTGCGGCACCAAGATCCTGTTCCGGCGCGACTATGAGAAGATTGCTCGCAACCGCGGATTCTTCGGCGACTTCGATCCGTTCGGAGACTTCGACCTTCTGTTTGGCGCCGCCAAGCAGAATCTCAAGATCGTCGAGCTGCCGGTGCGCTACCACGCCCGCACCTACGGCGAAACCAAGATCAGCCGCTTTCAAAATGGCGCGGAGCTGCTGCGGATGACGGTACACGCGTTCCGGAAGTTCAGATCCGCGCACTGATCACGAGTTGATCACGTCTCGCGGTTGCTCGCGCCGCGCGTGAGACACTGCCGCAACTGTCGCTGCGGTGCTAGCAGTTTCGCCGACTGCTTCACTATTCCTTCCTTCGCCACCTTCTGCCACTGATGAGGGGATAGGGCCGCCCGTCCTGCAGTTTCGGGGCACTCTTCGCCGGCCTTTCCGGCTGGGTAATTCCGCGGGCCGGAGGAGGCGGTCGACCTCCGCCCTCGTGGCGCTCGCTGCCGGCATCTTGCATCCAGCGTCAAAAAAACTCGCTTAGCAGCACAAGTGTCACCACTCGCCGTCAGTCTCCTGCGCTATTGAGGAGTGGTGGGGGATAGCGGGTGCGGCGGGCGGATGAGCTTTGTACGTCGATATTCGAGAAGCAGTTCGGGCTCATCGAGCGCGAACAGGCACTGAAGTGCGGGATGTCGCTGGCTGCAGTGAGTCGGCGGCTTGCCTCCGGTCGGTGGCTCAAAGTGCTGCCCAGGGTGTATCGCCTGGCGGGGGCGCCGATATCGTGGGAGCAGTCGCTTAAAGCAGTGACTCTGTGGGGCGGCACTCGATGCGTGGTCTCGCACGAGACGGCCGCCGCGTTACACGGGCTCAATGTCACTGCTCCGCGCCGGATGCACGTCCAATCGCCCACGCAATTGCAGCGCGCAAACGTCGCCGCACACCGTAGTCGCTTTGGACAGCTGCACACGGTGACGGTGAAGGGAATTCCGAGCACGAGCGTGACTCGCACCCTGGTGGACCTTTCGGCTTCTCTGCCGAGAAGCTCTCTGGAGAAACTGCTGGACGAAGCGATTCGTCGAGGCATGACGGACGTTGCCCGGCTCAGGGCAGAGCTTCGCCGCTGCGGCGGCAGACGAGGCACGAGGCCTTTGCGCCGATTGCTGGCCCCTCGCGATGGCGCAGGTGAAAAGACGGACAGCGAGTTGGAAGACAAGATGCTTCGACATCCGAAGGGCACGCCTGCCGGAGCCAGTCGTTCACTACAACTTGTTCCACGGGGACGAGTGGCTCGGGGAGATCGACTTCGCTTACCCTGAGGCGCGGATTGCGATCGAGGTCCACGGCTACCGGGTCCATTCGCTCAAGCCCGTATGGGAAAACGACCAGCGCCGAGAGAATAATTTGGTTCGAGCCGGCTGGAAGTTACTGAAGGCAACAAATCTTCAGCTGGATCAGCATCCGCACTCGTTTATCGAGACGCTCCGGTCGTTGCTTCGCGGCAAAGATAAACAGTCTGCCGCGAGGGGAAGCCGCGCTCGCTAGAAACTGGTGCTAAAACGGATAAAAGCCTTCATCGCAGACAGGCTCGACTGCCATGCCCCGGTGCTGAACTGCGAAATCGACGAGCATTTGTTCACTCGCGATGCAGTCGCTCTTGATGTAATAGCCAGACCCGACGCAGTAGGCCTCCTCCGGGCCTGAGACAGTGACAGCCCAAGGGGTATCCAGCAATGGGTCCGGCGTCACAACGACGCGGCGGTGGTTTTGGCATCCAGGCTCCTGGCAGCAAGCGGGCCAGACGCTGTCCGGCAAAAGAGGAATGTTGTT
>DATFTC010000221.1:0-2596 GCA_035262305.1 Myxococcaceae bacterium
CTTTCAGGATGCTGCTGAACAACGAATCCCGGGAGGAGAGCCAGAGAATCCGCTGGCCGGACCGCTGCCAGGACACGACCTGCGCCGTGACATCGAAGGTATCGAGCCAGAGCGGATGCACGGGTCGCAGGAACGGCAGCGGGCCGAACAGCGCCGTATGGATCGAGCGGAGAATGTGAGACAGTCCGCGCCCCTCATTTTCGATCGGAGCTGACGTCGACGCCGCCAGGCTGCCACCGCCGGTGCTTCTCTCTTTGAGGCGCCGGCTCGTCTCCGTGAACCAGCGGCCAAGCTTGGAATGTCCGATATGCGACTGCGGCGCGAGCGGCAGCCGGCGCGCGATTTCGTTCATGTAGCGGCGCGATTCCGCGATCACCTCGCCGACGCCGACGGGAAGATCGCCGGCATGGATCGTCAGGAGTTGCCGTCCGCAGCGGCGCTGCTCATGGGTAGTCCAGTCGGATAAAAACTTTGCGACGGCGTCGACCGAGATCCCGCCGGGATGCATCAACTCTTCGCCGGTTACGCGCTTTTGCGGCTCGATTATGAAGAAATCGTCGGAATCGGTGAGGAAATAGGGCTCAAGCGTCGGCGCCGCCTCCGGAAGGTACCCGAAGTCCCATACCAGGACCGGCTCCGTGATTACCCGTTCCGGCTTGATTGCGACGAGAGCGACCGGCCATTGGTAGCCCACGAGGGTCTCCTCATCGACGTACCAATAGAACTGATCCATGCACCACTGATGATAGAGGCGTTGATTCACGGTGCGCGCCTTCACCGTGAGGTGCTTGTGGGTCAAGGCGAGCTTCGCCATCTCGCGCGGCTTGACCGCGAGCACGGCGCTCTCTGCATCGACCCGCGCCGCGAGCTGCGGCCACACCTCCTCGAGCACGACGCGGAAGCTCGGTGCATGAATGACGCGCTTGCCTTCGCGCATCAGCTCGGCGAGCCGCCGGTACGATCCGTCGGCAATGATGAAATCGGCGTTGAGAAACAGTAAAAACGTTTCCGTCACCTTCGCGCCCAAGTCGACGAAGCCGCGAAACAATGCAGCCGTCAAAACGACGCCGTATTCGCCGGGCTCGCAAGGCATCAAATCGTCGAGTGAGGCAAACTTGACTTGGCAAATGGCAGAGAGCCGCTGGAACGAGCGCGCCTGCCGGATGTAATCGACGAGCTTGCTTTCGGTGACGAGGACGACCTCGACATCGAACATCGTTGCGAGCGAAGGAAGGTTGCCGGGGGCGAGCAATGCCGGCAACGTCATCGAAACCAGCTTTTCGGCGTAGACAGAGCCCCAAAGCGGGATGATCAGGCGGGCTGGAAGTCTCATTGGCTCTCGCGGCTTACGAAACCTGGAATCCGGCTAGCTGTATCCCGCTTATCCGCCGCCTCCGGCGTTTCCGAACGAAAGCATATCGTCCTCGGCAGGCAAATTCCACCAAGCTTGACCGCTCTAGCTGTCAACTGACTTGCTCGCTTTGGTGGGTGCACCGAACATCAGCGTCTTGGCCCACCGCAGCGGTGCCGTTATTCGCCAGCTGGTAGACACCTCGAATGCGCGGATTTGTCTTCGATATTCGTTTGTCACGCAATCCGGGTCGGCGAGCAATCGCACCGCTCGGTCGACGTCCAAATGCGAACCGAGGCGATCGGCGAACCGCTCGGCAGTGTCGAGCGCAACATCATTCAACGAGTACAATTCGCAGACGATCATGGACTTGATCAGTTGACTGACGTTAAAGGGCCGACACGGACTCTGGTAATTGCTCTGGTGGTCAACCTCGTCGATGAGATCCCGACCGAATAGAACGTTGACTGTCGCCGGCCGGCCCAGGGAATCTAGCTTGGAAATCGGCTTTAACCCCTTATGCACAAGTGCGCGTTGGAAGCTCTCGCGTGGAACCCGATTGAACGCAATATCAAACACCAGCAAATGATTTTCCAGCGCAAGTTCCGCCAGAGTCCCGAAATGGCTCTTCGGATAGGCAGGGCTCACCCCGAAGTTCGTCTCAGTTTCTAGCCCAACCACGTTGGCACGTAAGAGCTCGGGCGCACCAAGCATCACGTCCTTCTCGAATCCCTCGACATCAATTTTAACAAAATCGGCTATGGGAATTAGGCCTTCGGCCAACAAGCTATCCAACCGCCGGATCGGCACCATCCGGACCTGCTTCGTCCCGTTGCCATCAAATCGATCGGCCAGCCGTCCATACATCGAGCTTTCGGATGGATTGACCGGGTCGAAGTAAAAGGTTTGCTCGCCATCCGCGTTGCCCACGGCCATGCAGTGGTAATGTCGATTGGAGCGGCCGCGGTTCTTTTCGATCAATCCCTGCACAACCTCCTCGATGGGATCGAAGCCGTGCACAACGAGATGATCGCCCAACGGGCGCCACCGAATGTTCTCACCCCCCTGCACCCCGACGTCGATCAATACGAAGGGTTCCGCCAGAAGCCCCGCACTCACCACCCACTTGGTGAAGTCCGCATTGTGGTTGATGCCCAGGTCCATCTCGCCGGTCTTCTCATATGTCAGCTATCGGAGCGCGGATGGACGCGAGCGCGCACAAAAACAATTGCATTCGGGATCGTT
>DATFTC010000222.1:0-49026 GCA_035262305.1 Myxococcaceae bacterium
GGTCAATTCAACTATGGCAAGATGGGCGTCCTCGATCGAACGCACACCCGACTGTTCACCTTCCGCAGCATCAGGCACCTTCTCCGAGACACCGGATTTCGCATACAGGAGATGCGAGGCATTCCTGCTCCGTTCCCCAAAGTGCTCGGGAAAGGAGTGCTGGGCCGAGCGGCGATATCGGGCAACCAGGCGCTGATCCGATTGAGCAGGTCGCTCTTCTCGTATCAGATCTACGTGCGCGCCGAGAGCACTCCGGATGTGGACTTTCTACTGAGGGACACGCAGCAAAAGAGCGCTGCGCGGGTTACCAACCTAACCGCCGCCGTCAATGGCAGCCCTGAATCGCACCCGGACACTGCCGCAGCAATTGGTAACGGGCGAGTGGGCCGCTCGCGCGATCTCTGAATAGGAGTGTCATGAAGGGAATAGTCCTGGCCGGTGGATCGGGAACGAGGCTCTATCCGCTTACCCTGGCGATGAGCAAACAATTGCTACCCGTCTATGACAAGCCGATGATCTATTATCCGATCAGCACGCTGATGCTCGCCGGCATCCGCGAATTGCTCATCATCTCGACACCCGTTGACATTCCTCGGTTCCGAGAGCTGCTGGGGGACGGCTCTCAATGGGGAATGAAGTTCGAGTACGCCGTGCAGGCCAAGCCGGAAGGGCTGGCGCAGGCGTTCGTGATCGGCCGCAAGTTCGTCGGCCGCGAGACCGTATCCCTCGTGCTTGGAGACAACATTTTTTATGGTCACGGTCTCAGCGAGCAGGTACAGCGCGCCTCGGCGCAAAAGTCCGGGGCCACGATTTTTGCTTATTATGTCAAAGACCCAGAGCGATATGGCGTGGTGAAGTTGGGAAAAGACAACATCGCCTTGAGCCTCGAGGAAAAGCCGGCTAAACCCAAATCAAACTATGCGGTGACTGGTTTGTACTTTTATGACAACACGGTCCTGGACATTGCTTCCAATCTGAAACCCTCGAAGCGCGGCGAGCTGGAAATAACCGACGTAAACCTCGAGTATCTGAAACGCCGCCAATTGCGCGTAGAAATCATGGGGCGCGGCTACGCCTGGTTGGACACCGGTACTCACGAGTCGCTGATGCAGGCATCGAAGTTCATCGAAATCATCGAGGAGCGGCAGGGACTCAAAGTCGCCTGCCCCGAAGAGATCGCCTTTCGCATGGGCTACATCAATGCGGCGCAGCTGGCGCGCCTGGCAGAGCCGATGCGGAAGAATGACTACGGAACGTATCTGTTGCAGCTGCTCGAGTCTGAACCTGCGAGCACATCATGAAAGTCACGGAGACTCCTCTCCCCGGAGTGCGGGTAATCGAGGTGGATGCGTTCGGAGACTCGCGCGGGTTGTTCTTCGAGCTGTACCAGGCTCGGCGATATCTCGACGCGGGGATCGATCACCCTTTCGTGCAGGACAACTTCTCGAGGTCGACCAAGGACACCTTGCGCGGACTTCACTTCCAGGAGCCGCACCCTCAAGGGAAGTTGGTTCAAGTTCTGCAGGGAACCGTTTTCGACGTGGCCGTGGACATCCGCCGCGGATCGCCGACCTTTGCCCGATGGTTCGGCATCGAGCTCTCCGGCGACAACAAGCGCCAGCTGTGGATTCCGCCGGGATTCGCTCACGGATTTTGCGTCACGTCCTCAAGCGCGGACTTTTTGTACAAATGCACCGAATACTACGTCCCAGAGGCGGATCGCGGAATTGCCTGGAATGATCCGGACCTCGCAATAAGTTGGCCGACGCAGTCGCCGCTGCTGTCCAAGAAAGATGCCGCCGCGCCCCGGCTGAGCGCCGCTCCGCTTCTACCGTCCTTCCTTGAGGGGAAGGCAAGAAAATAGAGTGTCCAGCCATAACGCCATTGCAGCAAATGGAATGTCTGCAAGCGCGGACGGACCGTGCTGAGTTCAAGAAAGTGGCAAGGCCACGCCGTTATTGGCGCTGAAGAATGCGGAGCGGTGGTGGCAGGGCCGAGCTGTTATCGGCGCTTGAGAACGCGCGCAGGGTGAGCGAACGGGCTGACTCACTTAAACCAAACCCGGGCCGACGAGTGCACATGGCCGCAGCCCGACGCCCCAGGACTGAGAACTGACCGTCACGACTTCGCCTCGCCGGCGCGAGAACCCAGAGCGGGCGCTGACCGAGTGGCGATCCGGATTCGCACTGCTGACCCAAGGAGCCAGAGCGAACACTCGATCTGGCCGGAGGGAGCGTCACAAGGGGCACGACAAGCTCTGCGAGGCCCCCTCGCAGAAGTTAAGGCCTTCGATTTAACATGTGCCTGGCCGTTCGTAGTTATTTCAATGACTTTCAAATTTTTTGTTAAATGCAAGCTCTTTACTACTGTGTCGGACCCTACGACGTCTGTTCCCTAGGGCGGGGCGTCATGCGGCGCGGCGGCTTCGGGATGCGGTATGATCCGGTCTTGCGGCCGCCTGCGTGGGGCAGCAAGTCACGCCGATCGAATCGGCATTTCGTGTGAACGCCAGACACACCCATGACCGGCGTTTGGGGCGAGCAGCCCAGGGCGCACGTGACTGAGCTACTAATTGAGATGGCTTGTTAGACCCTTTGCTGATGACCGAGGAAAGAGTCTTTCCCGATATTCTTCAGCGCGGCGGCGGTGATGCGCGTTTCCACTGTCAACGACTGCGGCAAACGACATATATCGCAGAGCATTAATCAAATTTCCTGCGGCGCTCAACTGGAGTGCTTGGCGCTCAGCCTTCACCGCGGACTGAGCCCGCCAAACTTGCGCCGGAAGCTGTGCTTCCGTCTGATACGCCCGTGCACAGCGCCAGAGCATCAGTGCCAAATGGGGCTGGCCTGACTCGAGATGCTCATCGATCCGCCGACGCAGCTCCTCGACAGACAACGAAAGCACGGATTTCTTTCCACCGGGGCATCTTGGATCCTCGCTGCCGTCCAGTCCTCGGAGAACAAAAAATGAACCCATCATGCGCAGCTCAGTGCTCGATGGCGGCTGATACAAAGTCATCAGACTCGGGAAAGCTCGAATGTGACCACTCGGGCCGTGTGCATCGATAATCGTTGGCGGGCCCTCCCAAAGTAGGTAGTCTTCGATCGCCGGATAATTGTTGGCGTGATGCGCAATCGCGTAATCCGCCAGTCCGGCGACGTCGATCACTTCAGCATTCCGGAGGTACACCCCCAATCCGCCGAGGTCGGGCAAGCCGACAATTGGATGCAGCTCGCCGAAGGGTTGCAATTCCCTCCGTACACGTTCGACGACCTCCCCGATGTACCGCACAGGCAGCTCGGGACCACGTTTCACATCGGGGCTTCGATTCTGAGCAACACGAGCTTCCGCTGCGAAGACAATGCCGATCAGCGCGAGCGCACCGATGGGAAGCGCCGCAAACAACGGCCGGCGTAGCGCGAAGGTGCGGCCGACGCGGTTTCGTATCCCGCTCAGCCCAGCAGCAATGCACGCTCCCAAACAGGGAACGATGGGCGCGATGAATCGCCATTCGCGCATCCAGTCTCCCTTCGATTGAAATACGAACGCCAGCCCGCTCAACACAAACAATGCAGCCAACGCGCCGCGACGAAACACCGCGCCGCTGCCGACCGTTGAGCCGAGAAAACCAGCTCCCGCAGCGATGCACAGCACGCGGTGAGCGCCATAGAAATCGCGCAGGTAACCCGCGGGACTGAACTCCCAGAACCTCTTAGCGTAGTAAGTATTCGGCAGGACCGACGCAAAATAGATCCAGCGGAAGAGCTCGTAGCCTCCCACCATCGCGACGATCCAGAGCGCGATTTTCAACTCCTGCCAAGCAGGCATTTTCCGCTGCACCAGGCGCGTCGACATCCAGACCAACGCCGCGCCGCCGATGTACAAGGGAGCTTCCGGGCGCGTGAGAGCGAGCAACCCCAGCGCGAACCCGCAGGCAGCTCCCTGCCCTTGCCGCAGCTCTCGAAGGAGCAATGCGCCTGAGACGCCGAGAAGCAATGAGTACAGCGCCGTCTCCATTCCGGAAGCGCTCCAGTATGCAAAGGAGGTGACCGCGCTCGCGGTGCCGACCGCTGCATCTTCCAACCGCAGCGGCCGCGCCTCGGCCGCCGGCCCCCATGCTGCGAACGCAGGAATGGTCAGGAGCGCGCACGCACAAGCTAATACCTTCGCGAACACCAGCGGATCGATGCGCAGCAGAACGCTCAGACCTAACAACGCCGTCCAGAGTGGATTCGAGAATGCCTCGACGACTTGAGAAGCCGGCGTGAGCCTCAGACCGAAACCTCGAAAGAAGGTGAGCGCGTAAGAGATGGAAATCCCGGCATCGTCGACGACGGGGACGTTGAGATAGGCAATGTGCGCCCCCAACGCCGCCGCACAGAGCAACACCAGCAAGAGTGCAACCCAACGCTCCAGCGCTGGCCCTGGGGGTTGGTGCTCGATCGGCATCGCCGCAAGTCTTTCGTCTCCGCGGCGCAAAGGCAATTTTGAAACCTCCAACGATTGCATGCGCACCCTCGACAATGATTCACCGTCTACAAGAGAGTGTTCTAGCCGTACGCTTCCGGGCGCGCACTGCGAGCGAGGACAGCTGTTGACCCGTCGCGCCCCCTCACGTACGGTGAGCGGGGCGCTCGAGGCATGCAGATGCAGAAGAAAGTCGGCGTGGTCGGAGGATGCGGGCACGTGGGCCTTCCATTGGCGGTCGCCCTCGCTCCGCACCATCGGGTATTCGTCTATGACGTTGATGCTACGGCGGTCGAGCGGGTTCGCCACGGGGAAGTGCCTTTCCGCGATGAGGGGCTCGAGGCAGAGCTGGCGCGGGCGCTGGCCCTCGGGCTTCAGGTCAAATCGTCTCCCGAGGATCTCCCGGACTGCGACTACATCGTGGTCATCATTGGAACGCCGGTCGATAAGCACCTGAACCCCGACTTCACTGGGATTGACCACGTATTGGGGCAGCTGGAGGAGGTTTTTCGCAAGGGTCAGACCCTGATCCTGCGATCGACGATTTACCCGGGCACGACGCAGCGGATCTACAACTCGCTCAAGAAGAAAAACCTCGGGTTGGAGGTGGCGTTCTGTCCCGAGCGCGTCGCGGAGGGGCTGGCGCTTCGCGAAATCCGGAGCCTGCCGCAGATCATCTCCGGCTTCTCACCTCGAGCCGTCGCTGCAGCTCGCGCATTGTTCGAGCCACTTGGAGTGGAAATCCTCGAGGTCGCTCCGCTCGAGGCGGAATTGGCCAAGCTCTTCACGAACGTCTATCGCTACATTACCTTTTCCGTCGCCAATCAGTTTTTCATGCTCGCGTCGGAAGCCAATGTCGATTTCTATCGAATTCTCAGAGTGATGAAACACAACTATCCGCGCGCCGCGGCGCTGCCCAGCGCGGGCCTGACTGCGGGTCCGTGTCTGTTCAAAGACACGATGCAAATGTCGTCCTTCAACAACAATCGTTTTTTCCTCGGTCACGCCGCAATGCTGGTGAACGAGGGACTGCCGCAGTTCATCGTCAATCGGATGAAGCAGCGTTGGTCAGATCTCTCGGAGAAGACGGTCGGGATTCTGGGGATGGCTTTCAAGGCAGAGAGCGACGACGCCCGCGAGTCGCTTTCCTACAAGCTGAAGAAAATACTCTCTCTTCACGCAAGTTCCGTGCTCACCTGCGATCCGTATGTCAAGGATTCGACGCTGGTTCCTGAAGCCGAGGTCCTCCAGCGATCGGATTTGTTTGTGATTGGCGCGCCGCACGCCAGGTACAAAGCACTGGATTACCGCAACAAGAGCGTGGTGGATATCTGGAATCACCTTGGAAAGGGACCTCTGATTTGAAGGTGCTAGTCACCGGGGCAGCGGGATTCATCGCCGGCTACGTGGTGGAAGAGCTGCTCGAGCGCGGATATCAAGTCGTTGGGCTCGACAATTTTTCGAAGTACGGCAAGGTGGAAAAAAGCTATTCGCGGCATCCCCGGTTTACCTTGGTGGAAGGCGATGCGAAGGACGCAAATCTCCTTCGAGCGCTGGTCATTGACTGCGATCATTTGATCGCCGGCGCGGCGATGATCGGCGGCATCAGCTACTTCCACGAGTTTGCCTACGAGCTGCTCGCCGAGAACGAGCGCATCATCGCCTCTACCTTCGACGCGGCAATCTGGGCGTACCGGCAGAAGAAGCCCCTGCAGAAAATCACCGTTCTTTCCAGCTCGATGGTCTACGAAAACGCAACCACTTTCCCAAGCCCGGAAGGTGAGCAGCTTCGCTGCCCTCCCCCATTTTCGACCTATGGTTTTCAGAAGCTTTCCTGCGAATACTTCGCCAAGGGCGCGCACGAGCAGTATCAGTTGCCCTACACGATCGTCCGACCGTTCAACTGCGTCGGCATCGGGGAGCGTCGAGCGAAGACCGACCGCGAGATCATGAGCGGCAACATCAGGCTGGCGATGAGCCACGTGGTGCCCGATCTGGTGCAGAAGATTGTCAAGGGGCAGGATCCGTTGCACATCCTCGGCTCAGGAAACCAGCTGCGCCACTACACTTACGGTGGAGACCTGGCCAAGGGCATCCGCGTCTGCCTCGAGCACCCCGCAGCAACGAATGAAGACTTCAACATCTCCACCGCTCAATCCACGACCGTGCTCGAGCTGGCGCAAACAATCTGGCGAAAGCTTAGACCGGCGGATCAATTCCGATTTGTATCGGATAAGCCATTTCCGCATGACGTCCAACGGCGAATGCCCGACGTGCGCAAGGCTAAGCAGATGCTCGGCGTCGATTGCCCCACTACCCTCGACCAGATGTTGGATGAGGTCATTCCCTGGGTGCAACGCCAGGTGGAGCTGGGGGCCATCTGATGAGCCCCGAAGCTTCGCCCGACCTGCACATCGTCGTGCCTGTGTACAATGAAGCCGACAATTTCCCCGGGTTTTACCAGAGCCTGAAGGCGAACGTTCGAACTCCGCACGGCATCATCGTCGTCTATGATTTCGAGGAGGATACAACGCTCCCGGTGGCTCGAAGGCTCGCCGACCGCGACCCGAGCATCGTGCTGCTGCGAAACCCCAATCGCGGAGTTTGCAGCGCCCTGCGAACTGGATTGTCACACCCGAAGAGCGGAGCAGTGGTGGTCACGATGGCAGACGGCTCCGATGATCACTCTTGTATCGATTTGATGTATCGATTGTACAAACAGGGCCACGCCGTCGTTGCCGCCAGCCGTTACGCGAAGGGCGGCAAGCAGCAGGGTGGCCCGCTGGTGAAAAGCCTCCTCTCCCGAACGGCAGGGGTGAGCTTGCGACTGTTGACCGGCCTTCCCACTTCGGACGCAACCAACAGCTTCAAGCTCTACAGCAGCGAGCTTTTGCACAGCGTGGATATTGAATCGCGGGGTGGATTCGAGGTCGGGCTCGAGCTGACCGTCAAGGCGCAGCGGGCAGGTTACGCCATCGCCGAAATCCCCACGACGTGGAGAGATCGCGTCCAAGGCAAGAGCAATTTCAAATTGATGAAATGGCTTCCTTATTACCTGCGCTGGTATCTCTATGCGATCCGCTACTCGCGGGCGCGGGGCAAGGCCGTTCGAGTTGCGGCCAGCCCCAACGAGCACGCGCCGATCACCAGAAAGTAGTAATTGCAGAACGCCTGCTTGTTGAAGGCGAAGAACGCGATCAGCGTCAGCGCCACGCCGGTCGAAAAGCCCGCGGGGGACGGCGCGCAGCGCCACACGGCGAGCGCCGCTCCGAGGGCAGCGGCAACGAAGGCAAGCCAGGTGGGCCAGTGCTGGTCGCCCCGTGCAAACCAGCTCAGATAGCTCAGCGCGTCGGCGCGAAAGGGCTGGTGAAGTTGCAAGGTGATGACGCTGCGCACGAAGGCAGGAACGTTCCAAAGAAAGAACGGCAGGGTGATGGCGAGAGCAACGAGCACCGCTTTTCCAAGCGCGCGACCGTACTGCGTCCATTGGAACGGCCGTGGCGCCAGAAGAGCGAGGCACGGAGCGGCGAGAAACGAGTACTGCTTCGAGGCGAGAAAGAGCCCAAAGAGCAAAGGCACTTGCTTCGGAGCGCGGCAAGCGGCGAAGACGGTGGCCGCCAGCAGGACCAGCACCAGCGGCTCGGTCCACCCCTGCTCGAGGACGAAGAAGATGCGCGGCGTGAACAGAAAGAGCGTCGCGGCGAATGCCGGCAATGCCCCGGGCCTGGAGTACGCCATCAGGCCGCCGGCGAGCGTCATCGCCGCCAGCTGCGAGTACCGATAGTCGCCAGTGAGCAGATGGCCCGGCAACGCCATCAGCAAGCTCAGAGGCGGATAAGGGAATCCGAAAGTGAGGCGGCCCCCGACGGAAACCCCAGGTCCGTAGAACGGCAGGTTCCCGTAGATATCGGGGAAGGTGATCGCGTACGGATCGACGCCGCGCAAGAGCGCATTCAACCCGTCGCGCTGAAAGAAGTAGACGTCGATGTACGGATTGGGCGTGGCCCGGATCAGCCACACGCCGAGCAGGAAGTGGACAAGCAAGAGCGCCGGGATCCGAAAGGGGCCCAGCCACGAAGATGGCCCGAACCCGGCTCCTGCCAGCAGGCTGGCAATGGCGATCCCGGAAACGAACGGTACGAATGCTCGCGGGCTCGACAGCTGCACGTACATTCCCGGACGTGCGGTCAGCAACTCGATGAGTTGAACCGCGATCGCAATTCCGGTGACCGCCAACGCCGCAGCAGTTCCCAGCGCGGGCATGCGCCGGCTTCTGGACATCCACACCGCGGCGGTGCAGCCGAGCATCGCCACGGAGAGCCAGACCACCGCTTGGGGATGCAGATTGCCGTTGCCGACCTGCAGCGCCTGGCCCAGCGCGATCGCCGCCATCGCCACGGCGAAAGCTGAGATCGGCGAGTCGTCCTGGAGAGCGGTCACGCGAACGGAAAGCCGCGATGATGCTGCCATCTCATCGCCGTTTGCGCCAGATTCTGGGTGCGTCAGCGCGGCGAGCGAGGAGCAAAGGCCGCCATCTTCTCCTTCCATGCGCGCGTCAGCTCGACCTCGCGGGCAATCAGGAGGTCGACGTTGGCGTCGCCATACTTCCTCCGCTCCTCCGTCAACCGAGCAAACTCATTCCTGGTTCGCTCCATTTCGGCGATGGACTTGGTCAGCTCCTCGCGCTGTTGCCCGGACAGTTTGTCGTGCAAGGCCTTCGTCCGCTCGAGGGAGTCGTCGCCCGGGCCGATCCCACCGTAGAGGCGCTTGACGATCACCTCTCGCACCATCTGCTCGATCGCGGTCAGCTCGGCCCGCTCCAACCCGCTCTGGCGGCGCGCTTCCTCCTCCGCTTCGGCAAGCTTGGCGACGGTAGGGCTTGTACTGGCCGCTCCCGCATCGAGGCTCCGCGCGTACAGCTCGACCATCCGGCGCTCGTACGCAAGGTAGGCACTCAACTTTCGGTGGGTGAGCTTCAGCGGCGGCGCTGCGGCGTCGCCGAAGATCGAAGCTTCCGGGTCCTCGGCTACGAGGGTTGCTGTCGAGCTCGACGGCCCTTTGCTACAGGCGGTAGCGAGGATCAACGCCAGCAGCACTGCGACTCGCCGCAAACCCAGACGCAGAGGCTCCACAACGTCTGGCGGCCGTGGAAAGGTCTGCATTACCTTTGACCCGGAGCGGCGCCCTCGTGTACGACCACTGCCCCGGGAACCGCGCCGTTCGGGGAGGATGCTTGAAGATCTTTTTGGTACGCCACGGAGACGCTGACGCCGAGTTGCCCGAGGGCTTGGGGGATGAAGGGCGGGCGTTGACGGTGAAAAGCCGGCAGGTACTCGCCTCTCACTTCGCGTCGCTGGCTGAGCAGATGCAGGGAATCGACCTCGTGCTGACCAGCCCTCTCGTTCGAGCGGTGCAGACGGCGCAAATTCTCTCTCTCGCCCTCAAGCACGAAGGCCTGCTCCACGCCCACCGCAGCCTCGTTCCCGAAATGCCGGTGGGGGCGATCGAATCCCTTCTGCGACAAAAGCAGAGCGAGAGTTTGGTGCTGGTAGGTCACGAACCGTCGATGGGGGCAATGGCCGCGCACCTGCTTGGAATACCTTCCTGGACCAAGCGCGTTCACCCCGGAACCGTGATCGGCATCGAAACATCAAGCGATGATACATCGGCGCGGTTGCTCTTCTACGCCGCACCAGGCCAGCCGCTGGTCGACTCCCTGTAAGCGCACCGGCGCCAACTGGGGTCAGACCTCCATGACCTCCTTTTCCTTCTTCTGGACGATCTCGTCGATCTTGACCACTCCTTGATCGGTTTCCTTCTGCACCTTGTCGCTCGCGCGCTTGAGGTCGTCCTCGCTGATGCTCTTCTTCTTCAGCAGCTCCTTGAGCTTTTCGTTCGCGTCTCGTCGCTCGTTGCGGACGGCCACCTTGTGATCCTCTCCTTTGTGCCTTACCTGCTTGGCGATTTCCTTCCGGCGCTCCTCGGTGAGCGGCGGGATGGGCAGGCGGATGATTTCGCCATCGTTCATCGGATTGATTCCGATGTTCGCCTCGGTCACCGCCTTCTCGATTTCCTTCAGCTGGCTCCGGTCCCAGGGCTTGATGGTAATCAATCGAGGCTCGGGCACGGAAAGAGAAGCGACGCCGGTAAGCGGCGTTGCGGTTCCGTAGTAGTTCACGCGAATGCCGTCGAGCAGGCTCAAGTTTGCGCGCCCAGTGCGGATGCGACTTAAGTCCCGGCGGAGATCCTCCAGCGTCTTGTCGATGCGCGTCTTCAACTCCTTGACCACGTCCTCGTGCAGCATGGACTCTCCTTTCCTAGGACCAGGCGGTCTCCGACGCGCCTACCAAGGTCCCGAACTCGCCGGTGCCCTGAATCGCCCGCCGGATGTTTCCCTTCGCCGTCAGGTCGAAAACGATGATCGGTAGATTGTTGTCTTTGCAGAGCGAGATCGCGGTCGAATCCATCACGTTGAGGCTGTGCTGTAGAACGTCCATATAGGTCAGCGTCTTGTATCTGCGCGCCGAGGGATCCACCTTCGGGTCCGAGCTGTAGACGCCATCCACTTTGGTCGCCTTGAGGATCACCTCGGCATTGATCTCCATCGCCCGAAGTGAAGCCGCGGTGTCGGTGGTGAAGTACGGATTGCCGGTTCCGCCGGCGAAGATCACCACCCGGCCCTTTTCAAGATGGCGCACGGCGCGGCGGCGGATGTACGGCTCGGCGATCTGCTCCATCTTGATCGCGGATTGCACGCGGGTAAAGACGCCCTGCTTTTCGAGCGCGTCCTGAAGTGCCAGTCCGTTGATCACCGTGGCGAGCATCCCCATGTAGTCCGCGCTCGCGCGGTCCATTCCTTCGGTGGAGCCGGCGACGCCGCGAAAGATGTTGCCGCCGCCGATCACGATCGCCACCTGGACGCCGGAGGCGACGATCTCCTTCACCTCGCTGGCAATCCGCGACAGCGTGGCGGAGTTGATTCCGTACTTGCCCTCCCCCATCAGGGCTTCTCCCGACAGCTTGAGCAGAATGCGGCGGTAGCGGGGCTTCGAATTGGGATCGGCCATGCTTAGCCAGGCTTCTACCGCCCGCTCAGCGGTCGATCAACGTCAGAGGCGGAAAGCGTTCGGACGGCATAGGGCCCCTCGACTTTGGCCGGCTGACGCAGGCCGACGCTCGGGGTGAATGGACCGCGCTTGGCTCGACTTCAGGGGGCGGGCGGTTTCGAATCGCGGAGGGCGCCCGCGCTACGGCGCTCCGTTTCCACCGAGCGTCTTTGCCACCTCGCTCGCCAGATCGTCCTTGCGCTTTTCGATTCCCTCGCCCACTTCGAAGCGCGCGAAGCGTCGCACCGAGATCTTCTCGCCGATTTTAGCGATCTTATCGGTGATCAAGTCCTTGACCTTCTTCTTGTCGTCCTGGATCCAGGGCTGATCCATCAGACAAAACGTCTCGTAGAACTTTTCCAGCTTGCCGGCGATGATCTTGTCCCAAATGGCCTCGGGCTTCTTCTGCTCCCGGAGCTTGTGGCGCTCGATTTCGCGCTCCTTCTCGAGCACGTCGGCAGGCACGTCTTCGCGCCCCACGTAGAGCGGCTTCGCGGCGACGACCTGCATGGCGATGTCCTTCACCAGGCGCTGGAAATCCTCGTTGCGGGCGACGAAGTCCGTCTCGCAGTTGACCTCCACCAGCGCACCCAACCTGCCGCCGTGGACGTAAGTGCCGATCAAACCCTCGGCGGCGATTCGTCCGGCACGGCGCTCGGCACCGGCAATTCCCTTCTTCCGAAGGTACTCCTCCGCCTTCGCGAAATCGCCCTGCGCCTCGGCGAGCGCCTTCTTGCAGTCCATCATCCCCGCTCCGGTCTTTTCCCGAAGCTCTTTCACCATTGCGGCGGTGACCTCAGCCATCTTCGTCTCCTGAGCTTTTTCTCTAAATTGGACCGAACCGCGCGGCATCTACTCGGTCTTGGCCGCCTCGGATTCCGGTTCCTCGGGTTCCACTGAAACCACCTCAGCCGATCCGGCGCTTCCGGCACCTTTGATTTCCACCAGCGGACCTCGGCGCTCGGCGATTCGATCGCCTCGGACGCGATCTCGGTCGCCAGCGCGGCGCGGGCGTCGGTCCTCGCGCTCCCTCATTCCGCGCTCCTGCGCCTCCGCTTGATCGCGCTCCGCGGCTCCAGAAGCCCGGTAACGAGCAGCCCCTTCGATCGCAGCGTCGGCGATCTTCGATGTGAAGAGGCGAATTGAGCGAATTGCGTCGTCGTTCCCAGGGATCACGAACTCGATCCCGTCGGGATCGCAGTTGGTGTCGACCACGCCGATCACCGGAATCCCCAGCCGGTTCGCCTCGTGCACTGCGATCGATTCCTTCTTCGGATCGATCACGAAGACGCAGCCGGGCAGGCGCGTCATGTCCTTGACGCCGCCGAGATTCCGCTCCAACTTCTGGCGCTCGCGCTCCAGAGCAGCGACTTCCTTTTTTGGCAGCCGCTCAAAAGTTCCATCCTCCGCCATCTTCTCGAGGGACTTGAGGCGATCGATGCCCTGCTTGATCGTCTTGAAATTGGTGAGCGTTCCACCCAGCCAGCGAGTGGTCACGAAGTACTGGCCGGACCGCTTCGCCTCTTCCTGCATGGTGTCCTGCGCCTGTTTCTTGGTGCCGACGAAAAGCACTGTGCCGCCGCGCGCGGTCACCTCGCTGACGAAGCGGAAAGCCGCCCGGGCCATGTTGACCGTCTTCTGCAGGTCGATGATGTAGATCCCGTTGCGCGCGCCAAAGATGTACGGCTTCATCTTTGGGTTCCAGCGCTTGGTCTGGTGGCCGAAGTGAACTCCGGCTTCCAGGAGCTGCTTCATGGTGATGCCGCCGGCCGGCGCCAAGGTTTGCGCTTGCGGCGGGCTGGGCATCTCCTGGGGTTGTGCTTGTTGCTGCTGTTCCATCATTTCGGTTCTCTCCGCCACACCCGCTTTACCGCCGAAGACCTGTCCCTTCGAGAAGACCCCTGCTCTGAAGGTCGCCCGAACGGAGCACCAAGGTCCCGGCACGGGTGTGTGTGTATTTCACTGCTCTAACTGCCTCGCCTGAGCCGCGCCCGAGCGAACTCAGGTACCTAGCAGAACCTCGGCGATCTACGCAAGCAAGCAGCGAGCCGCGAGGTGGGAGGTCCAGGGACAGGCTGGGCACAAGGTTGGTTGAGTCGAGAGCTCAAAGTCGAAAGCGGAAGGCAGTCAAAGCGGGGGGCGATAACGACGCGGGAATCGACAGCGAGTGTTTTGGGCGGGCGCAAGGTTTGCGCTCGGTTGAAGTTCAAAGTCGAGTGGCAACTCTCTTTCCCGCCCTGCGGGTCTGCCCTTCTGACCTTCGACTTTCGACCGCCGTTTAGACTTTCGACTGCGTCGTCGACTGCTCAGGCCGACGCCGCTACCGCTCCGCAGCACTTCTTGTACTTCTTGCCGCTCCCGCAGGGACAGGGATCGTTGCGCCCCACCTTCGGGCCTTGTCGAACAGCGGCCTGCCGCGGCGCTGCGGCCTGCTCTGCCTTTCCATCGGCGCCGCCGCGGCCCTCGACGATGCCGCGCTGGCGCTGCCGCATCACCCGCTGCATCCGAGCCGTGTCCTCGGAGGTGCTGCGCTGCACGCGCATCAGTTGGCCGACAAACCCCTGCTTGATCGCCCCAAGCATCTGGATGAAGCCCTCGTAACCTTCCTTCTTGTACTCCTGCTTGGGATCCTTTTGGCCGTAGCCGCGCAGGCCGATGCCCTGGCGGAGGTGGTCCATCGCCAGCAGGTGGTCCTTCCAAAGTTGATCGATGGTGGCGAGAAAGCGCACCTGGGCGAAGCGGTGGAAGTCATCGCCGAACTCCTGCTCGCGCTCGGTGTAAAGCTTTTCGACCACCCGGTAGATCTGCTCTTGAACCTCCTCGACGGTTCCGGAAGCGTTGAAGCCCATCTCCGCGTTGAAGATGTCCCTTACCGCTCGCTTGAGAGCCTCGACGTCCCAGGTGTTCGGATTGTTCCTCGGGCAATAGGCCTCGGTGGCGGCGACAATCGTGTCCTCCACCGCGTCGAGGACCATCTCGCGAAAATCGGGCCAGTTGAGCAGCCGCTCGGAGCGGATTTTGACTTTGGTCTTCTTGTCCTCGTCGTACTCCACCAGCGGGATACCGGCGCCTGCGGCAAGTACCTGGCGGCGCAGCTTGTAGATGGTGCGCCGCTGCTGGTTCATCACGTCGTCGTACTCGAGCAGATTCTTGCGGATGTCGAAGTTGTGGCCTTCCACGCGCTTCTGCGCGTTTTCGATCGCTTTGGAGAGCCACTTGTGCTCGATGACTTCGCCTTCCTGCATCCCCAAGCGGTCCATCAGCCCCGAGATGCGCTCGGAGCCGAAGATGCGCATCAGGTCATCCTCCAGCGATAGATAGAACCGCGATGCACCGGGGTCGCCCTGGCGTCCGGACCGACCGCGCAGCTGATTGTCGATGCGCCGCGACTCGTGCCGCTCGGTGCCGAGGATGAAGAGGCCGCCGAGCGAAACCACCTCGTCGTGCTCGGCCTTCGTCTGTTGGGTGTACTTCGCCAGCGCAGCCTGGTAGCGATGCGCGTGGTCCGACAGCGCCTGTTGGTACGGCGCCAGGTCGACCGGTTGTCCGTCGACGGGCTCGGGAGGCGGTGGCTCCGGTCCCACCTCGTGCTTGGCGAGCGCCTCCGGATTTCCGCCGAGCAGAATGTCGGTGCCTCGGCCGGCCATGTTGGTGCTGATGGTGACCGCGCCCTTGCGCCCGGCCTGCGCGACGATCTCCGCTTCGCGCTCGTGATGCTTCGCATTGAGGATGTTGTGCGGCACTCCGCGCTTCTTCAGAAACTTGGAAAGGACCTCGCTCTTGGCGATCGAGACGGTGCCGACCAGGACCGGCTGCCCCTTCTTGTGCAGCTCTTCGAGCTCCGCCGCGGCGGCTTCGAATTTCTCCCGCTCGGTCTTGTAGACGACGTCGTCCTGGTCCTTGCGGACCATCGGCTTGTTGGTGGGGACGACGCGAACGTCGAGGTTGTAGATCTTCGCGAACTCCTCCGCTTCGGTGTCCGCTGTACCGGTCATGCCGGACAGCTTGGTGTACATGCGGAAATAGTTCTGGAAGGAGATGGTGGCGAGCGTCTGATTCTCGTTCTCGATCGTCACGCCCTCTTTCGCTTCGATCGCTTGGTGCAGGCCATCGGACCAGCGCCGCCCGGGCATCAGCCGCCCGGTGAACTCGTCGACGATGATTACTTCGCCGTCCTTCACCACGTAGTCCCGGTCGCGCTTGTAGAGCGTGTGTGCGCGCAGAGCCTGCTCGACGTGGTGAAGCGTTTCGATCTCCGAGGGATCGTAGAGGTTGGCGACGCTCAAGCGCTTTTGAATCTTCTCCACGCCCGGGTCGGTGAGGCTCACCGATTTGGTCTTTTCGTCGAGGGTGTAGTCCTGATCCGGAAGCAGCCCGGGGATCACCTGGTCGACGCGGTAGTACTTGTCGGTCGTATCCTCCGTCGGTCCGGAGATGATCAGCGGAGTTCGCGCCTCGTCGATCAGGATCGAGTCCACCTCGTCGACGATGGCGAAGTTCAGCTCGCGCTGGACGTAGTCCTGGAGCCTGAACTTCATGTTGTCGCGCAGGTAGTCGAAGCCAAACTCGTTGTTTTGCCCGTAGGTGATGTCCGCTCGATACGCTTCCTGGCGCTGCGCATCGCTCAAATCATGAACGATGCAGCCGACGCTCATTCCCAGGAAGCGATGGATCCGCCCCATCCACTCCGCGTCGCGCCGGGCGAGGTAGTCGTTCACGGTCACGATGTGAACGCCGCGGCCGCTGAGGGCGTTCAGATAGGACGGCAGCGTCGCGGTCAGCGTCTTTCCCTCGCCGGTCTTCATCTCGGCGATGCAGCCCTGGTGGAGGAACATCCCGCCGATCAGCTGAACGTCGAAGTGCCGCTGCCCGATCGTTCGGCGGGCACCCTCGCGCACCAGCGCGAAAGACTCGAAGAGGGCTTCGTCCAGCGGCCGCCCGTTCTGCACTTGCTGCTTGAGCTGCTGCGTCCGGAGCGGGAACTCTTCATCCTTGAGCGCGCGCATTTGCGCTTCGAGCTCGTTCACGCGCGCGATCTTGGGCCAGGCCTTCTTGAGCTCACGCTCATTCTTGGTGCCGATCAGCTTTCTGAGCGTCCACTGGATCATGGGTCGACCAGCTTTTGTAACCTCGGGCGCCGCCGATAGCCAGCGGGGCGCCACTGCGGACGCGCGGCGGGGCCCGCGCTGCCCGGCGGTTCATTCCTCGAGAAGGAACTTGCGTGGATTCTGCGGAATTCCGTTGACCCGCACTTCGTAGTGCACGTGCGGGCCGGTGGAGCGCCCGGTATTTCCGACCGAACCCACCTGCTCGCCGCGTTTGACCCGGTCCCCGGGCTTGACCAGCATTTCCGCGAGGTGCCCAAAGCGGGTCTTGATGCCATAGCCGTGGTCCAGGACGATGACGTTTCCATAGTTGCCCTCGGGCCCGGCAAACGTCACGGTGCCATTGGAAGGAGCATAGATCGGCTTACCCGGCTCCGCCGCGATGTCCATTCCGGCGTGCATCATCCGGTCCGCGGTGTAGGGATCCAGTCGCTGGCCGAAGTCGGAGGTAACCCAACCCCGGGCGGGCCAGACCGACGGGACCGAGGCAAGCAGGGACTTCTGATCCTGGAAGTACTCCGTGAGCTCCTGCAGGCTCTGCTCCTGCCGGTTGGCCGCGACCGTGAGCTTGTCCAGTCGCGAGCTGAGCACGCGCGGATTGTCGGACGACGAAGCGCGAGCAACCGGCGGGGTCGCGCCGCTCGGGACCTCCGGCGGTGGAGAAGTAGGGCCGATCGCCAACCCGCGCTCCGAGTCGGGACCCAGGGTGAGCGCGCGCAGCTTCTGGTCGAAGCGCTCGACTCTGTCCAGTGTCGTGCCGATGTGGTCGACCCGCTGTCGGACCATCTTCAGCTGGCCTCGCAAGCTCAGGTTCTCGTCGCGCAGGATGCGGTTTTCGGCGGCATCGCGGGCAACCTGGAGGTAGTGGGCGCAGGCGGCCACTACCAGGCCTAACGCAAAGACGGCCACCGCACCGACTTGCACCAAAACCCTTCGGGGAACCCGGTAGCGGTTCACCGGCGAATCGTCATCCGGAACGACGATCAGCGTGTAGGTCTTCTTCCTCGGCACCCGGGCTCCCTATCGCGCTCGGCCACTAAATCCCGGCGCTGGAAGTTAAGTCGCCTTTCGAGCCGTGGACAGCTCGGCCCTCGCCGCTGCTAGCACCCGGGTTTAAAGGGTGTCAAGGTGAACAGATTAGGCTTCAGCGCGAACGACGATTACCGTAATGTTGTCGTCCCCGCCGCGCTCATTGGCCAGCTCCACCAGCTTTTGTGGCGCGCCCTCGAGAGGCGTTCGGTCCACCACTTGTCGAAGCTCCTCGTCGTCGACCATGTTCGCCAGGCCGTCGGAACAGAGCACGAACGTATCTCCCGGTTCGAGGGTCAACCCCATGACGTCCACCTGGACCTCTTCTTCGAAGCCCACCGAGCGGGTAATGATGTTCTTGTATCGAGAATGCTTCGCTTCCTCCGGAGTAATCATCCCGGCTTTGATCTGCTCGTTGACCAGCGAGTGGTCCTCGCTGATCTGCTGAATGAGATCGCCACGAATGAGGTACGCGCGGCTGTCGCCGACGTGCGCAAAGAATGCCTGGTCCCCCTTTACCAGCAGGGCGATCACCGTGGTACCCATCCCCGCCAGGCGCGGGTCATCCTGCGCGGCGCTGAAGATGGCGAGGCAGGCCGATTCAACGGCGTTGCGGATCGCCTCGGGGAGCGGCGAATCCTGGAGCGGCACGTCGAGCCGAAACGGACTTTCGCCTCCGTCCCTCGCCGATCTCAGCTCGCGGTCGATCGTTTCCACGGCGATCCGCGATGCCGTCCCACCCCCGGCGTGCCCTCCCATTCCGTCCGCCACGACGTACAGCTGCAGCTCGTCGTCGATCAGGTAGCTGTCCTCATTGTGGTTTCGCTTTCGACCGACGTCGGTGATGCCGGCCGAATGGACCTTGAAGACAGGCGAAGCGCTTTTGCCTGCGGTGATCGACACGGTTGGAATGCTATGTGAGCGACCGACTCAGGGCAAGGCAGGGATTTACGTCTCTTACGCAGAGCATCTGAGTCCTCCAAGTCTTCCGGCGCATATGTCTTCCAGTGGATTGGCGCGGGGTGTTAAGCCGTTAGTAGGGCTCGTCGGTCGAGAGCAACTCCTCGACGTCCTTCTCGGTGAGAGCCTTACCAAAGCCCGCATCCGAACCGAGGACGCTCTCCGCCAGGTCTTTCTTTCTCCTCTGCAGAGCGAGGATCTTCTCCTCGAGCGTTCCGCGAGCGATCAGCTTGTAGCTGATGATCGCCTTTGTCTGGCCGATGCGATGAGTCCTGTCCGTCGCTTGCTCCTCGACTGCCGGGTTCCACCACGGATCATAGTGGATGACGTAATCCGCGGCGGTGAGATTTAGGCCCGTGCCGCCGGCCTTGAGGCTGATGAAGAACAGCGGCGGCCCGTCCGGACTGTTGAAGGCATCGACGCGCGCCATGCGGTCTCGAGTCCTCCCGTCGAGGTAGCCGTATTTGAGCTCGCGCTCCTCGGCGTGCCGGGTGAGAAGCTCGAGCATTTGGGTGAACTGGCTAAACACCAGCGCGCGGTGGCCTTCGGCGGCGATCTCCTGCGCAAGCTCGCCGAAGCGCTGGACCTTGGCGGAAGGAGGCAGCGCGGCTCCAGGAGGCAGCTTGAGCAGGCGCGGGTCGCAGCACACCTGACGCAGCCTCATCAATGCGGCGAGAATGGACACGCGGCTGCGCGCGAAGCCGACTTTGTCGATGGACTCGTAGATCTTCCGCCGACTCTGCTCGAGCACCTCCCGGTAGAGCGCCGCCTGGCCATCCTCGAACTCGCAGTAGGCAATGCTCTCGGTCTTCGGGGGTAGGTCGCGCGCAACTTCGGCCTTGAGCCGGCGCATGATGAAAGGGCGGATCTTCGCTCGCAGGCGCTCGCGGATTTCGGCGTTGCCTTGAACCTGGATCGGCTGCTCGTAGCGGTCCGCGAAATGCTCCGCGGTTCCGAGGAAACCGGGCATCGCGAAATCGAAGAGGCTCCAAAGCTCGCTGAGGCGGTTTTCCAGCGGCGTTCCGGTGAGCGCCAGGCGCGCGTCGGACGGGAGCGACTTGCAGGCCTGCGCGGTCACCGAGTCGGCATTCTTGATGAACTGCGCCTCGTCTAGAATCAGGTACCGCCAATCGATTTTGGAAAGCTCGACGGCGTCCCGCCGGACAAGCGCGTACGATGTCAACGCGAGGTCGACGTCCTTGAGTCGTTCGGCCTTTTCCCGCCGCTCCTGACCGTGCCAGACGACGGTGGCCAGGTTCGGCGCGAACTTCTCCACCTCGCGTTCCCAGTTGGCAAGCACGCTGGTGGGCGCGACCACCAACGAGGGCTTGCGCCCTTCCTCGTCTTTGACCTTTTGAAGCAGCGCGAGCGCCTGAACCGTCTTGCCCAGACCCATGTCGTCGGCGAGGATCCCCGACAGTCGGTGCCGGTGCAGAAACCACAGCCAGGCGAGTCCATCGCCTTGGTAATGGCGGAGCGTGGCGAGCAGACCAGCAGGCTGCGTCACCGGGGGGATGCTGCTCAATTGCTGCAGCTCGCGGATAACCCTGCGCGCATCTGCCTCCACTTGCGCGCTGTCCAAAGAGGTGAGCATCTCGAGCGAAGGCGCCTGGTACAGCGGCAGCCGCGATTGCTTCTTCCCCGGCATCGCGCCGGCTTCTTCGAGCAGGTCTGCCGCTTTGGACAGCTCGGTTGGATCGGCCTCCGCGAACGTGCCGTCCTTCAGCGGAACGTAGCGCCGACCGGAGTTGAGCCACATGCGGACCGCGCCCAGATCGACCGATTGGTCCTCGGTGGCGAAGTCGGCCTCGAGCTCAAACCAGTTCGTCGCCGCGGTGCTCACTCGAATTCGCGGCTTGAGCCTGGAGCGAACGCGAACCAGCGGCCGTACCGCTGCGTACTGCTCCCATTCCTCGGGCAAGCTCTTGTGGGCGCCCGCCCAGAAGTCGATCGCCGCGTCGCCCGACAGCTCATAGCTCGAGTTGTGGGCATCGAAGCGAAAGCCCTTTTCCAGGAGCAGCTTTCCCGCTCGGCGTTCCGCCTCTTCGCGCCGGCGGTACAAAAGCCCCGGCTGTCCAGACGCGTCCAGAGCGCTGGCATAACCCAGGCTCGACGCGGTGGGCGAAACCGCGACGGTGGTCTGCCCGTAGAGCGCGGCGAGCTGCGCTCTCACCTTCTCCGGAGTGCCCTCCACAGTGAGGATGAACTTCGGCTCGACGGCGTCCTCCACATCGATGCCGTCCGCCCTGAGCCCCATTTGAAAGCGAGGCAGGTGCGCGGCAAAAAAAGTCAGCACGCGATTCACCTGCGATGCCGGAAATGCCATCGAGGGCTCGAGGCGCCACTTTCGCAGCAGCCGCGGCGGCAACCCCGGCTCGACGGGATGGAGAGATTGGCCTGCAATCAGGTACGTCTGTTTTCCCGCGAGCAGTATCGCGTCCTTGAATCCAAACGCGCGGCCACTCGGAAGCGAAAACTCGATGTGAGCAACCGCGCCGCCGGCGGCGGACTCGAGTCGAATTTGCGGGCGCGCCGCCTCGGTTGAGAACGAAAGCAGAGTTCCACGGTAAATCACTCGACGACCGCGAAGCAGATCGATGAGCTGGCAAAGGTCCTCGTCGCCGAGCACGACGCGAGCGTCGTAGCGAATCTCGTGGCGCGCGAGCTCCGAAAGCACGCGCTCGTCCGCCGGAGAGATCCGCGTGCCGCTGGCGAGAACGCGCTTGATCTGCACCGGGCCTTTGCCCGGCGCCTCCTGCCGACGCACGTCGATGATCCAATGCCGATGCGCCATCCCGCTGTTCGCTTGGGTGAGTCGATAGACGAACTCGTACTCGGGCAGCGCGGACAGGCCGAGCCAACTCTCCAGCTTGGCGAGCGCAGGCAGCGCCACCACGTCGGCCGACTTTGAGCCAGGGCGCCGTTCGTCTGGCATCCTGAGGCGCTGAAGGTATGCCAGCGCGACGGCGACCACGTGCTTGCAATGAGGGCCATACTTGCCCCAGGCGGGGCAGCTGCAGGTCGAATCGACGGCGCCATCGGTGCGCCGAATGTCCACCCGGTACTCCTCGCCGGACGCTCCGAGCACTCGGCCTTCGATCAGGTTTTCGCCGGCAGCAAGCTCCGACACGCGGCGGCTGTCGGCGTACTCGCGGCCCTTTTTGAGGGTAGTGGGCGGTACGCGGGTCCACAGCACCTCGAGCCACCGGGCTTGCTCCGGGATTGCGATGTCGGAATGAGGCTTGAGCACGGAAGCGAATTCGCGCGCGGCGAACCGGCTAGATTAACATAGAAACTTCAGGTCGCATCGAGCGGGCAAAGCGCAAAGTGTTGCAATTCGGCCGGTCGATCGACATCGATAGGAGCAACGGATAACGACGAATGCGTACAGTCGCCATCATCTACTGTGATTCTTGAGGCTATCTGCCCCGGGCCACCCGTGCGGCGGCCGCGGTCAAGGAAAAGCTGGGAATCGAGCCAACTCTGAGCAAGGGTCCGGGCGGAACCTTCGAAGTGAAGGTCGACGGGCAAGTCGTTGCCGCGCGGAAATTCTGGGGCTTCCCAGACGAGCAAGAAATCGTCGCCGCCGTCGCCAAAGCCATCGGCCAGGCGCCTCACTAGGCCTCGAGCATGCCGAAGCACTGGGTATTCTGGGACGGCGGGTGAGGGTTTTGACGCCGGTTCGCCGCCTGGGTCAGGCGGAGAGATGCCGCCGGGAAGCTCGAGGTGATTCCTTTTCAGGAGGCGCCCTCGCCGCCGATGACGCCTGCCCTACGCGAGGCATGCAGGCGCGCTCTTCACGTGGTGACGAGCTCGGGAAAAATCCTCAGGTCTGGGCGGGCAACGCTCTTCATTCTCGAGCAGCTCGGCTACCGGCGGCTCGCCCAAGTGCTGCGCATCCCTCCGCTCATCTGGTTTGTTGAGTTGGGGTATTGGGTGGTGGCGGGGAATCGCTCGTTCTTTGGGCGCCTTCTTTTTCGAAGTAGCCCGAGCCGCTGAGCTGCGCCCGCGCAAAGGCGCGCCGCACGAAAACCGGCACCATCTCGCGCCGCCAGGCTGGATCGACGTTGATGTTCGTCAGCGGATGACACTGCCGGTAAGCAACCTGGGATACCTCTGCCGCCAGCCCTTGGTCAAAACGGCGGCCGCGGAAGCGCTCCAACCCGCCCACCAGGTGCGGCCGCGCGCCGAGCGCCGAGACCACCACTCGAATCCACTCCGCGCGATCAGCGGGATCGATCTTCGCCGCCACTGCGATGGTCAGCGCCGGATAGTCGATCGACGCGCGCACCCGCAACTTTTGGTAGCCGGCGATCAAACGACCTTCGGGCCTGGGCACGCGCACTTCGACCACCAGCTCCTCGGGGGCGAGGACCGTATTCACGATGCCGTCGGGAACGTAGAGCTCGGCGATGGGAATCTCGCGCAAGCCGTTCGTCCCTACTGCGCGGACCCGCGCGTTCAGCGTCATCAGCACCGGCACCGTGTCGTTGGACGCAGCGGCGACGCAGCGCTGCCCTCCCTGCACTACGTGGCAGACGGTTCCGTCCTTCTTCAGGCAGAAGCCCAGCGCTTTGCGCCAGAAATAGGTCTGGTTGTAGTAGACGCATCGAGTGTCGAGGCAGATGTTGCCTCCCAGCGTCCCCATTTCTCGCAGCTGCGGCCCGGCGATCTGGGAAGCGGCCGCGGCAAGGCTGGGCAGCGTCTTTTGAACGAGCGGGTCACGCGCCAGTTGGGCGATCGTGCACATCGCTCCCAATCGGATGTCCGGACCTTCTTCCGCAACGCGGTCCAACCCGGCAATCGCTTTCAAGCCCACCACGTGCGCGGGCGTGAAGAGGCGATGCTTCATGTTGGGAACGAGATCCGTCCCGCCCGCAATCACCTTCACCTGCCCTCGATGCTGGCGCAGAAGCGCAACGGCCTCCTCGACCGTGGTTGGCGAGTGATACTCGAAGGGAGGAAGCGTGAGCATGAAGCTACGCTCTGGACTCGCCCGCTGCGCTAATCCGCTCTTCGACCGGCGGAACGGGTGCGCGCGGCTTGTCCTTTTCCCGAAGGAGGCGGAGCAGCTTGCCCGGATGGAAGGGGAGCTCGGTGAGCCAAATCCCCACTGCGTCGTGGATCGCGTTCGAGATCGCCGGGATGACGGGATGAAGCGGACCTTCGCCCGCCTCCTTGGCGCCGTACGGCCCCTTTGGATCTCCGGACTCGACGATCATCGCGGTGAGCTCCGGCGTGTCGAGACTGGTCGGAATCCGGTAATCGAGGAGCGATGGACCGCGGTGGAGACCCGAGGGCAAATAGGTCATCTCCTCCATCGCAGCTTCGGCGTAGCCCATGTACACCGAGCCCTCGATTTGTCCTTCCACCAGCGTGGGATTCAGCGCTTTGCCGCAGTCGTGCGCCGCCCAGACGCGCTCCACCGTCCAGATGCCCGTCTCCGGATCGACCTGAACCTCAACCGCGTGGGCGGTGAAGCTGTACGCGGGCGATGCGCCGATCGTTCCGCCCCGGTAGTCTCCCCCGAGCTTCTCGGTCCGATAGCTGCCGGTCGCTCCCAAAGTGCCGAACTTCGCCTCCGCCAGCCGAACCGCTTCCTTGAACGACATGCTCAGCGCAGTCTCGGGCACGAAGATCGTCCCCAGGCTGCCCTCGATGCGGGCGGCTTCGACGCCCCACTTTTCGGCAACCGCGGCCGAGATCTGGGCCCAAAGCTTTCGCCCCGCCTCGACGCAGGCGATCCCGAGCATAAAGGTGACCCGGCTGGAATAAGCGCCGAGGTCCACCGGCGTCAGGTCGGTATCCGAGACGACTACCAGGCAGTCCCGCGGGTCGCAGCCGATTTCCTCGGCGATGAGGTACGCCGGAACGGAGTTCGAGCCCTGCCCAATGTCCGAGGCACCTGAAAAGATCGTCACCTTGCCGGACCGGTCCAGTTTCACCTGGATTCCGGCCTGGGGCATCTCGTTCGGGTAGACCGGATAGGCCGTGCCGCTGATGTACATCGACCCCGCGACTCCCAGCCCGCGGCCGAACCCAAGCTTTCCCTTCCGCTCCTTCCAGCCGCTCGCCTTCTCCACCAGATCCAGGCAACGCAGAAACCCATTGGAGGTAATGAGCTGCCCGTTGATCGTCTTCACGTTCTCGCCGATGAAGTTGCGCCGCCGCACCTCGATCGGATCGAGTCCAAGCTTTTCGGCGGCCATGTCCAGCGCCACTTCGAAAGCAAACCGCGGTTGAACGCTGCCGTGCCCGCGTTTGGGTCCGCACGGCGGTTTGTTGGTGAAGACGCGGGTAGAGTCGAAGTGGTAGGCGCCAAACTGATAGGGGCCGGTGAGCAACTGGCCGGCGTAGTACGCGGTTACCAGGCCGAAGGAGCTGTACGCGCCTCCGTCGATCAAGATCTTCGAGTCGACCGACTCGATGCGGCCCGTTTCTGAAAGCCCAACCTTGAATCGCATCTTCATCGGGTGCCGGCCCCGATGTGCCCAGAAGACCTCCTCGCGCGTGAAGAGGCACTTCACCGGCCGGCCCGTCTTCATCGACAGCTTCGCAACGACGAACTCGAGGCTGAAAGGGTCCGACTTCCCGCCGAACGCGCCGCCGAGAAACGGTTGGATGACGCGGACTCGCGCTTCGGGCAGCTCAAGGACTCGCGACAACTCGCGGTGCACGTAGTGGGGAATCTGCGTCGATGACCAGACGGTGAGGTTTCCGTCCGCGTCGTAGTTTCCGATCGCGCAGTGCGGCTCGATCGGCGTGTGCGTGGATCCCTCGTAGTAAAACGTCTCGTCGGCGATCGCAGCGCAGCGATCGAATCCCGCGGCGACATCGCCAAACGAAAGCTCGACGTGTTTGGAGATGTTTCCCTGCTTAGAACCCTCGTGAATCTTGATCCGTTGCTCGCGCAGCGCCTCCGCGGGATCGATGAGCGGAGGCAAGACCTCGTACTCGACGTCGATCAGCTCGAGCGCCTCCTCCGCGGCCAGCTCGTCCTCGGCGGCAACCGCGGCGACCTCGTCGCCGACGAAGCGCGCTTTGTCTGCGGCAAGCGCCTGCTCATCCGGCGTCCAGGGAATGACCCCGTAGCGGGTGGGAATCTCCTTGCCCTCGAGAACGGCGACCACTCCGGGATGCTCCAAGCAACGCGAGAAGTCGATGCGCTTGATCCTCGCGTGGGCGTGCGGGCTGCGGAGGATCTTGCAGTGGAGCATCCGAGGCAGCTTGATGTCGTCTGCGTAGACTGCGGCTCCGGTGGCCTTTTGCAGGCCGTCTACCTTGCGCAGCCGCCTGCCGACGACGTTCAGCTTTTTTCCGAAGCTCACGCAGGGCTCCCCGTGGTGGGGCGCGGATCCAGCTCCGCTAGCTGGCGCTGCCCCGAGGCGACTTCGACTGCCTCGAGGATTTTCGTGTACCCGGTGCAGCGGCAGAGATTGCCGGAAAGAGCTTCTTTGATCTGTTCGCGCGTTGGCTTCGGATTTCGCTCGAGGAGAGCGGCGGCGCTGATCATCATTCCGGATTGGCAAAAGCCGCACTGCAGCGCGCCGCAAAGGTCGAAGGCATCCTGGACGGGATGGACCTTGCCACCGTGCGCCAGGCCCTCGATGGTCGTGATGCGATCGCCCTGATGCTCCACGGCGAGCGAGATGCAGGAGAGAATCGGCGCGCCATTCGAGAGCACCGTACAGGCCCCGCAATCACCCTTGTCGCACCCTTGCTTGGATCCAGTGAGGCCGGCGGCGTAGCGGATCGCCTCCAGCAGCGTGCTCCGCGGTTCGACGGCGAGCTCGTAGCGCTGGCCGTTCAGGTCGAGGGAAATGAGGATCTTTTGCGGACGACCCAGCACGCTTTCGAATATAGCGAGCGAGCGAGGGGGGTCAACGCCGGACCCCTCGGGCGCTGTTACCTTTCACCCCACCGCAGCTTTTGTCGAAGCATTCCAAAGTAATCCAAGCGCGGGTTGCGGACCAGAACTACCCGGTTCTCGGAGCGCTTTACTTCGAGCCGGTCCCCCGACTGGAGCGCCAGTCCCGCCTGCCCATCGAGCGTGAGGTAAAACTCCTCCGCATCTCCCTTGAGCACCACGCTGACCGACTGGCTACCCGGCACCACGATCGGCCGCTGAGTGAGCGCATGGGGGCAAATGGGCGTGAGGATGATGGCGTCAACCGTGGGGTGCACGATCGGCCCGCCGGCGGAAAGCGAGTATGCCGTCGAGCCGGTGGGCGTGGCGACGATCACCCCATCCGCCTTGAAGGTGGTGACGTACTGACCGCCGACCAGCATCTCGTGGTCGCCGATTCGGGCCAGCGCTCCCTTGTTGATCACCACGTCGTTGAGTACCTCGTCCTGAAAAATCACCTGGTCGGCGCGCACCAGCCTGCACGCGAGCTTCATTCGCGATTCGCTCGTAAAGCGACCGGCGAGCACCTCGTCCAGTGCCACGAACGTCTCGCGGCTTGAAATCTCGGTCATGAAACCCAGGCTGCCCAGGTTGATGCCCAGAATGGGCACCGGGCGCCCAGCCGCCAGGCGCGCCGCGTGGATGAACGTGCCGTCGCCGCCGAGGACAATCACCAGGTCCGCCCGCGCAGCCAGCTGGTGCTCGGGCTCCGCAGGATCCCATCCCAACGCCTCGGCAAGGTGGTGCTCGGCGAGGAAGGTGCGATCCGGATAGTGGTCGCGGATCTTCTTGGCGAGGGCCACCGCCTCCGGCTTGCCGCGCTTCGCCACCAGCATCAGCGTTTGCACAGGGCGGTTTTAAGCCGCCGTGGCTCGGCTGTCAGCCCTGAGATAGCTTCTTGAGTCGGAATGGACCTGTTCGAACAGGCTGGGACCAAGGATTCGCAGAGTCGCTCTCCATTGGCCGAGCGGATGCGTCCTCAGTCCCTCCAGGAATTCGTCGGGCAAGAGCATCTGACCGGACCCGGACGATTTCTGCGCCGAGCAATCGAGGCGGACCAGGTCCCCTCGCTCATTCTCTGGGGTCCACCCGGCACCGGAAAGACGACACTGGCGAAGATCATCGCCAACGCCACCGGAGCGCACTTCACCTCGGTCTCGGCGGTGATGGTGGGCGTCAAGGACATCCGCGAGATCATCGCCGCCGCTCAGGAGCGCTGGAACCTTCACCGACAACGCAGCATTCTCTTCATCGACGAGATCCACCGGTTCAACAAAGCGCAGCAGGACGCGCTGCTGCCTCACGTCGAGCGCGGAACGGTGACCTTGATCGGCGCCACCACGGAAAATCCCTCCTTCGAGGTGAACTCGGCGCTCCTTTCGCGGACCCGGGTTCTGACGCTGCGCGCCCTGGAGGAAGACGAGCTGGTCAAGGTGCTCGAGCGGGCGCTCGCCGACAGCCGGGGGCTGGGCGGCGCGGTTCAGGCCGACCCGGACGCCCTGGAATTCCTCGCTCATTCGGCGGGCGGCGACGCGCGAAAGGCGTTGACCGCACTTGAGGTCGCGGCGCAGCAGGGCGGCCGGGTCACCAAGTCCGCCGCCGAAGAGGCCGTGCAGCAGCGAACATTGCTCTACGACAAGTCGGGCGAAGAGCACTACAACGTCATCTCGGCGTTCATCAAGTCGATGCGCGGATCCGATCCCGATGCCGCGCTGTATTGGATGGTGCGGATGCTGGAGGCGGGAGAAGATCCCCTCTTCATTCTTCGGCGAATGGTGATCTTCGCCTCCGAGGACATCGGCAACGCGGACCCGAGGGCGCTGGGCGTCGCGGTCGACGCGCTGAACGCGTTCGAGCTGGTCGGTCTTCCGGAAGGGACGCTGCCAATGACCCAGGCGGTGACCTATTTGGCGATGGCCCCCAAGTCCAACACCGTGCTCACGTCCTATACGTCGGCGCGGGCGGCGGTAACGGAGAACGGGCCGCTCCCGGTACCGATGCACCTACGCCAGGCGCCGACTCCTTTGATGAAGTCGCTCGGCTACGGCGCCGGCTATCAGTATCCCCACAACTTCGAGGGCAGCTACGTCCCCGAGGATTACCTGCCGGACGCGCTGCGAGGGTCGCGCTTTTACGACCCGTCCCAGACTGGATTCGAATGCGAGCTGAGCGAGCGCGTGATGAAGCTGCGCCAGCAGGTACAGTCGGCGTCGAGCAAAGACAGCGAGGCGCACCCGTCCACCCCGAGCGTAGGTCGGCGGAAGCCGACTTAAGTCCCGAAGCTTTCGAACCCGCCGTCCTGGCCCTCGCTGGTGTTGGTTCCGTTGGGCTTTGCGTTGGACCGGCCGCCGACCTCGTACTGCTTGAGCAATCGGCGGAAGTTCGAACGGTCCACGCCCGCGGCGCGCGCCGCCGATGACACGTTGTTCCCGCTCTTTTCGAGCAGGGCGGAAAGGTAGCGCCGCTCGAAGGCCCGCATCGCCAAGCGCTTCGCCTGTGCGTAGGGCAGGTGTGCGAGGCTGAACACCTCCACCTCGCCGCCGCCCTTCGGCGCATCGCGGAATCCGGGCGGCAGGTCGTCCACGTCCATCACTTCCTTTGAAGTGAGAACGACCGCTCGCTCAATCACATTCTCCAGCTCGCGCACATTGCCGACCCATCGGTTGCAGGCGAGCGCCTCCATTGCCGCCTGCGTGATGCCGTTCACTTTCTTGCCCACCTTGGTCGCGTACATTTTGAGGAAGTGGTGGGCGAGCAGCGGAATGTCCTCCGGCCGATCGCGCAGCGGCGGTAGGTGAACCGCGATCACGTTCAGCCGGTAGAACAGGTCCTCGCGGAACTTGCCCTGATCCTTTGCCTTGGAAAGGTCGATGTTCGACGCGGCGATCACCCGAACGTCCACTTTGATCGATTCATTGGCGCCGACGCGCTTGACCTCGCCCTCTTGCAGAACGCGCAGCAGGCGCACCTGGGTCGCCGGCGGCACGTCCCCGATTTCGTCGAGGAAAATCGTCCCGCCATCCGCTGCTTCGAACAGCCCCTTTTTGTTTCCGACCGCGCCGGTGAACGCGCCCTTGACGTGGCCGAACAACTCGCTCTCCAGCAGCGTGTCCGTCAGCGCGGAGCAATTGACCGCCACGAAGGGGCGATCTTTGCGCGGGCTGCGATAATGGATCGCGCGCGCCACCAGCTCCTTTCCGGTGCCGCTCTCGCCCTGAATAAGAATCGTCGCGCTGGAGTAGCTCACCGTTTCCACCATCTTGAAGATCGCGCGCATCTGGGGCGACTGGCCGATCAGCTCTTCGAACTGGTCGCGCGCGGTGAGCTGCTCCTCCAAAACCCGCGTCCGGTCCTTCAGCGCCTTTCGCTCCGCTGCCTTGCCGACGGTAAGGCTCAAGTCATCGATGTTCTCGAAAGGCTTGGTCAGGTAGTCGTAGGCACCCGCTTTTACCGCGGCGACCGCGGTCTCGACGGTGCCGAAGGCGGTCATCATGATCACCTCCACGTCCGGCCGGGACTGCTTGACCGCTTTGAGCAGATCCAATCCGGACAGATTGGGCATCTTGATGTCCAGCACCGCCACGTCGATGGCGGGATCCTTGGAGGCCGCGAGGCCCTCCACCGCGTCATCGATCGCGACCACTTGATACCCCTCGCGCTGGAGGATTTCGCTTACTGCGCGAAGGACGATTCGATCGTCATCCACGACGAGGACTTTGACGGGGCGGTTTTTTGACATGGCGTTGCCTTTCACGAGTTGTCCGCTGGAAGAACGGGAAGAGAAACGGTGAACCGGGAGCCGCTGCCGACTGCGGTGTCGACCTCGAACCTGCCTCCGTGGTCCTCGACGATGCGGTAGGCGATGGCCAAGCCTAGACCGGTCCCCTCTCCTGGGGGTTTGGTGGTGAAGGAAGGCTCGAAGATGTGCGTCAGGTGCGCCGGTTGGATCCCGGAGCCGGTGTCCGACACTCGCAAGAAGCCTCGTTCGCCGTCGTGACCGGTCTCCACCGTCAGCGTGCCTTCCGCGTTGGGAAGCGACTGCAGCCCGTTTTGAAGCAGGTTCAGCACGACCTGCACCAGCTGCCCCGGGTCGCCGTAGACAGGCGGAAGGCCTGAGGCGAGCTTGACCTCCATCGTCACCCGCGGGCAGCTCTTGATCTGCGCGCGGAACAACAGCGTCGCGTCCTCCACGCATCGCGACAGGTCGAAGGCGCGCTTCTCATCCGAGTGGCTTCGGCGCGAAAACTTGAGCAGGCTTTCGACGATCCGTTTGCACCGGATCGCGCTTTGCTCGATCAGCGCCAAAGTCTCCCTGTCCGGCGACGGGCGGCCGTCATCGCGCTGCATCAGCTGGGCAAAGGCCAGTATTCCTCCCAGCGGATTGTTGATCTCGTGCGCCACCCCGCCGGCGAGTTGGCCGACCGCGGCCATCTTCTCGCTCTCGATCAGCCGGCGAGTCATCGCGCGTTCTTCGGTAACCTCGCGGTAGGAGCAGACCGCCTGTCGCTCTTCGGTCATCGGATAGACGGACAGAACGTAAGTGCGGCCCTCGTGGGTAATCTCCGCCCGGCGTTCTTGTCCGCTCTTCATCGCCGACGCGAGGGGACACCCAGGGCAGGGCTCGCTTCTGCCGAAGAGGAAATGATGGCAACGCGGCCGTCGCGCAATCTCCTGGATCGGCCTACGCGCCGCCCGGGCGTAGGCGAGGTTCGCCCGCCGAAGGACGAAATCCTCGCCGTAGACGACGGCGAGAGGAAGGTCGATCGAGTCGAAGCTCATCTCCCACTCGCGCTTCGCGCCGATGAGAAGCTGAGTGCGCTGCACCACGCGCTCCTCGAGGTCGGAGTTTAGGCGGCGCAGCTCGTCGTTCTGCTTTTGCGTGAGCTGATACAGTCGCTCGTTTTCGCTCGCGACGAAGAACTGCTCGAATGCGCTCTGGACGGTCATTAAAAGCTGCGCGTCGCTCCAGGGCTTGGAGACAAAGCGAAAAATCTCGGAGCGATTCACCGCGTCTTCGATCGCGTGCTGGTCCGCCAGGCCGGTGAGCATGATTCGCTGCGTGCGCGGAGACAGCTGCTTGATGCGGCTGAGGAACTCGACGCCGTTCATCCCCGGCATCCGGAAGTCGGAGACCACCACCTCAGGGGCAAAGCTCTTGAAAATCTCGAGCCCCCGCTGGGCATCGGTGGCGCTTTCGATCAGCCAATTGCCGCGCCGCAGCACGCGCTGGATGGACCGGAGGATGTTCTCCTCGTCGTCGACGAGAAGGAGCTTCCCCGTGGTCAGGGAGACAGCCTTCGCGGCCTCGGCCATTTGCGCCTCGAGCATCCAAGCGGGACGAGTGCAACCCATCGGCCAGGCGAACGATTGCCGAACCCCGCATAAACAGGGTTTCTCGCCACCCCGAGATCGTGGTTGGGATGGGGTGTATTGTACCCTTGCTGCGGGTTCGAGTCATCTCAGACCTGTGCGCGATCAGGCGTGAGCTGCGCGTCAGCTCAGGCGATTTTCCCCGCGGTGCACAGCGAAGGATGAAGCGTGATGTGGCACATTCGGGCATCGTCTGCTACTTCGGAGACGGTCCGAGGAGGATGGAAATCCGGTGGCAGCGAAGGCCCCCAGCATCAGCCTTTTTTATCCGGCATGGAATGAAGAGGATTATGTCGAGCGAGCTGTCGCCAGGGCGATGGAAGTCTTGCCGCGACTGACCGACGACTTCGAGATTTTGATCATCAACGACGCGTCGACCGATCGCACTCTGGAGATCAGTCAGTCGCTGGCCGCCAAAAACTCGCGCATCCGGGTGATCTCGCACCCGGTGAACCTCAAGCTGGGGGGCGCAATCCGGACCGGGCTGGCGAGCTCGACCAAGGACATCGTCGTCTATTCGGACATCGACCTTCCCTTCGATCTCAACGAAGTGGTGCGGGCCCTCCACCTGATGTCCTATCTCGAAGCGGACATGATCTGCGCGTTTCGATTCGATCGCACGAGCGAAGGCGCCAAGCGCATCGCCTATTCATTCGTTTACAACCTGCTGATCCGCAATCTCTTCGACATCCACATCAAGGACGTGAACTTCAGCTTCAAAGTGATTCATCGACGCGTGCTGGAAGCGATCGAGCTGAAGAGCGAAGGCTCGTTCATCGACGCGGAGATGGTGGTGAAGGCGATCCGGCGCGGATTCCGCGTCTTCCAGATGGGCGTCGACTACTTCCCGCGCACGCGAGGAACGTCGACCTTGGCGTCGCCGTCGGTGATTGCAAAAATGCTCAAGGAGCTGGCGATCCTTTATTCGGAGACGAAGAGGCCGCCGTCCCCGCGAACGCCCGTTCGCCTTCCTCCGATGGTCGCCGCCTTCCCCTCCCGCAGGTCGCCGAAGGTTCAAAGCGGTTGAAGCCTTCACCGGACGACGGCGCGATTCGCCTGGTGGTGAACGCGGATGACCTCGGGCTGCATCCGAGCATCGATGCGGGAATCCTGCGCGCCCATCGAGAGGGGATCGTGACCAGCGCAACGGTTCTGGTCACCGGAAGGTCCGCTGCCAAAGCGATTGCCGACGCGATGGAGCAGCGCCTGCCCCTGGGTGTCCATCTGTGTCTCACCACCAACCTTCCTCCGGCTGCGGATCCCTCGCAAGTCGCGTCGCTCGCGCCGCATGGGAGGTTTCGACCCAGGTGGCCTCAAGTGCTCGCCGCCTGGAGCCTGGGGCGCATCCGCCTCCACGAAGTCGAAGTCGAGTTTCGCGCCCAGATTGCTCTGGCCCGAAAGCTTGGAGCCAAACCCGATCACCTGGACGGACACCAGCACCTTCACGTCTTGCCCGGGATTGTCGGCGCGGTGCGATCGGTCGCGGACGCTGAGAGGCTTCCAGTGCGCTGGCCTGTCGCGCAGCCTTCCATCGGTTGGCTTTTGCAGCCGACCTCCGCGATCAAGACGAGCGGCGTCGCACTGCTTTCGAAAGTTGCGCGCCGGGGCGCTGCGGGGTTGCCGGGCCTTGGCACTTTCGAAGCCGGTGCGCTCACCGAGGACCGCCTGCTTGCGATCATCTCGAGGCTAGGTCCCGGAGATCACGAGATCGGCTGCCACCCGGGCGAGAGGGCGCAAAACGTGCCCGAGCAGCCCGGTTGGAAATACCGCTGGGAGGACGAGCTGAAGGCCTTGTGCAGCCCGCGGGTCCGGGCGCTGCTTACCCAGCGTCGGATCCGGCTCGTTTCTTATTCAGAGGTCGCCTAGCCCGCAGTTACGACGGGCGAGCGAGGAAAAGCACGTGCGGCGTGGTGTAGCCTCTCGACAGATCCACGACCTCTCTGACCGCGAATCCGTTCTGCCTCAGCAGCCCTTCGGTGAACTGGCGCGGCTTCAAGCTCAATCCGCCGCTGCTCTGCGTCCGACCGAGCAATCTGACCATGACTTGCTCCTGGGCGAGACACTTGAAGTGCTTCCAGGAGCCGTTGGCCTCCGCTTCCTTGATGAGCAGCGATCCGCTCGGTTTGAGCAGGCGACGGCAACCGGCGACGAAATTTCCCCATTGCTCGACGGGAAGCAGGTAAAGCACGTCGGCGACAACGACGGCATCGAAACAGCTCTCCATCTCCGGAACGAGGTCATCGATCGTCGCTCGTCGGAGGGAGACGTTGGGCAATCTTCCCGGTCCGGATTTAGCCCAAGCGATTTTCCGCTCATCCGGATCGATGCCCAGGATCTTTCGATCCGGATGGTCGACTGCAAGCAGGGCGATCAGCGCTCCGTGTCCGCAGCCGACGTCCAGGACGGTTCCGTCTGGACAGCGTTTCGCGAGCGCTGCCAGTGGCGCCGAAAAGAGCCGTGCCCGGACGAAGAGGCGCTCTTTGAGCGGCAGCGGTGAGAACAGGTCGAGCGCATCGCTCACTCGTGCTTTGCTCAAGCCACGTAACCGCCTGCCCCCCACGCCATCGCCAGAAGGGCAAGCGTCATCCCGCTGACAACAAGCCATCCCGCGGCGAGTCGCGGCTTGCCTCTCATCAGCAGCGCCAGAGTGAGAAAGATCGGAAATGCAGAGAGCACATACCGGCCAAGGCCCATGAAGTCCTTGCTGGAGATCGTCGGCAGCCCGACCGCGAGAGCGACGTACACCGCGTAGCCCCAACCGAGGTGGCGGCGGGTGGCGGGAACCAAGGCAAGCGCGCCCAGCGCGACGAAGGCGTGCCCGATCAACCGAATCGCCACCAACGGAGCAACCCTGGGAAACAGGATTTGAAACCAGGTCACCTTGAGCCAGGTGTGCCAGCCCGGCGGTTGATCCCATCCGGGCGCGGACTGGACGTGTACGAAGGCAAGCGGGTCGCCGAAGTGCCGCCAGAGGTGGAACATGTAGAGGCCGAGGCCACCCGCTGCCGCCAATGGAAGAAAGTCGATCAAACGAATCGGGGCGCGCTGCTGCCGCCGGCGCTCGAGCTGCCGAATCAACAGGCCCAGCACCACCGCCGGCGCCACCGGCCGTGTGAACGTGGCCGCGGCTCCGAGCAAGGTGGCGGGAACGACTGCATCCCGCTCCAGGCACAGAAAGGCACCGACCACCAGCGCGAGCAAGAGCGCGTCCGAGTAAATCGCACCGTACAGATAGAGCGCGAAGGGATACAAGATGAGCAGCATCGAAGCCAGCAGCGCGGTTCTGGCATCTGTTTGCGTTGCCGCCCAGCGCACGAACAGCCAGCAGGCGAGAATTCCGCAGCCGAGCGTGACTAGGAAACCCGAGGTGAAGAGATCGAGTCCCAAGTTCGCCAGCGCCCGGATCGTCAGCGGATACCCGGGGAAGAATGCCACCGGGCCCTGGTTGCCCGGGCCGTACGAATAGCCGTCGCGGGCGATGCTGGCGTACCAGCCCGAATCCCAGCGCGCCCAGGCTCGGGCCAGTGGGCCAAAAAACAGGCGGCTTGCCGCCTCCGGGATGGGAGCGGCGCCAGAGTGCAGCGAAGACCAGACGACGATCGCGGAGCACGCGGCAGCCACCGTGATCGCGATGCCAACCACCGTGCGCGAAGGTGAAAATTGCCGAGCGAGATTCGCGCCAATACCACTCGGTGGCGGCGTCAGTTCATTCCCGCTTGCAACGTGGCGCATGCCGGCGGCGCCTCCTCAGAAACGCGCAGACTACGTCAAAACTGGGCGCCTGTTGGCGACATCCGACCTTCCGAATGGCAGCCCGAGAGTCACGTTCGCTGTAGCACCCCACCGTCCGTGCAACGGTCCGGCTTCAGCTTCCGTAGAAGCGCTTCCCCTTGGCCGCCAAATCTCGCAGCAGGGGGGCCGGCTCGAATCGACTTCCGAGCTTCTGTTGCCAGTGGTCCAGGATTTCGAGCAGGGCCGCCGGCCCGAGCGCGTCCGCGTAGCGGAAGGGACCGCCGAGGTACGCCGGGAAGCCGAGTCCGAAGATCGCGCCGATGTCGCCGTCCCTCGGGCTGCGAAGGATGTTCTCCCCGAGGCAGCGAATGGCCTCGTTGACCATCTGCAGCGTACAGCGCTCAGCCATCTCCCTCGGGTCGAAGTGCTTGCGATCGGCGCCGTAGGGCAGAAGCGCGTAGGCACTCTCGTCGACGCGCTTCTTCTTCCCGTCGTAGGTGTAAAAGCCCTTCTGGTTCTTGCGGCCGAGGCGTCCTTCCTCAACGAACTTCTCAAGAACCTCTGGAGCACCGAGCCGGTCGCCGAACGCCTCGTGCAGGATCTTCGCCACCTTGGCCGCGACGTCGATGCCCACCTCGTCAAGAAGCGTGATCGGTCCCACTGGAAAACCGAAATCCACGAGGGCCTTGTCCAGCTCCTCGACGTCAGCGCCTTCGGCCAAAAGGTCCGCCGCTTCGTTCATGTACGGAGCGATGATCCGGGAGGTGTAAAAGCCGACGCCGTCGTTGACGACGATCACCGTCTTGCCTTGCTTCCTTCCCACGTCGACACAGGTGGCGATCACCCAGTCCCCCGTCTGCGGCGTGGTGATGATCTCCAGCAGCGGCATCTTTGGAACTGGGCTGAAGTAGTGCATTCCGATCACGTTCTGCGGCCGCTTTGCCCCTTCCGCGATCTGGGAGATCGGCAGCGACGAGGTATTCGAGGCGAAGATGCAATCATCCCGGGTGATCGCCTCCACGTCGCGCAGCACGTCCTTCTTGAGGCGCAAGTCCTCGAAGACCGCCTCGATGATCAGGTCCGCGTTGCCAAAGCCCTGCAGATCTGCGCCGCCGGTGACCAAGGCCATCTTCGCCGTTGCCTCGCGAGCGGTGATCGAACGCTTCTTTACCCGCTCGTCCAAAACGCTGCGCACGGCTTTGAATGCGCGGCCGACGCTCGGGTCGTCCTTCTCCTTGATCCGAACCGGAACGCCCACGTTCGCCGCAGTCACGTACGCAATGCCGCTGCCCATCAGCCCGCCGCCGAGAACGCCGACCTTCTTTACCGGCCGCGGCTTGACCTTCGGGTCCGAAGCACCGCTCTCCCTCTTCAGCTCCGTGGTGGCAAAGAAGATCTCCACCAGTCGCCGAGAGACGTCGGATACCACGAGCTCGCCGAAGAACCGCGATTCGGTTGCAAGCCCATTCTCCATTCCGCTCTCGAGCCCGACCCGCATCGCCTCGAGCGCTTTCTCCGGCGCGGGATACTTGCCGCGCGTCTTCTTGAGGAGCGCCTTGCGCGCTTGATCGAACAGAATCTTGCGACCCAGTGGATTGTCCTGGAGTGCAAGCTCTGCCCACGCTTCCTTGCGCGCCAGTCCCTTCAACAAACCGGACACGCCCTTTCCGCCAGACACCAAGCCACGCTTGCGGTTGACGGTAAGCTTCCCCGACGCAATCTCGAGCGCGCGCTGCTTCGCTACAGCCAAGAGAATCGGCGGGGGAACCACCTCGTCGACGAGTCCGAGCTTGCGCGCCTTCTGCGCTCGGATCGCTCTGCCGGTCAGGATGAGGTCGAGGGCCGCCTGGGCGCCGATGAGCCGCGGCAGCCGCTGAGTGCCCCCCGCGCCCGGCATCAATCCGAGCTGAACCTCCGGTTGACCGAGGCTGGTCTTTGGACTGTCGGTTGCAACCCGATAAGTGCAAGCCAAGGCCCACTCCAGGCCGCCGCCTAAGGCACTGCCATGGATCGCCGCCACCACTGGCTTGGGAAAAGCCTCCAGCCTGCCGAACCCCTGCTGCGCATCGCGCGAGACCTTCTCCGCGTCTTCAGCAATGGTCAGCTTCTGCAGGTAGTCGATCTTGGCTCCGGCGATGAAGTTGTCCTTTTTTCCGGAGATGAAGACCACCGCCTTCACCGCAGCGTCGTCCCGAGCGCGATCCAACATTCGCTCGAATTCGGCCCTCACGTCGGGCGAGAGGGTGTTCACCCGCTCATCCGGCTGGTCAAAGGTGATCACCGCCACGCCGTCCTCGACGCGGTAGGTGAGGGCGCTCCTGCTCTGCACCTCTTCGATTTTGACTGCCATCACACGCGCTCCAGGATGATCGCGGCGCCGAGGCCCCCCGCCGCACAGACCGTGCACAGCGCCGTGTTGAGGTTGCTCCGCTTAAGCTCGCCCAATGCTTGCCGAACGACACGCGCACCGGTGGCCGCAAACGGATGGCCAAGAGCAATCGAGCCCCCATTGACGTTGAGCTTGCTGCGATCCACCTCGCCCAGCGGCGCAGCGCGGCCCATCTTCTTCGCGAATTCAAGAGAGGCAAAGGCCTGCAGATTCGAGGCGACCTGCGACGCGAACGCCTCGTGCATCTCGAAGAGGTCGATGTCGCTGAGCGTCATCTGCGCGCGCTCGAGCGCGACCGGCGCCGCGTAGGCCGGTCCCTGCAACAACTGGTCGGCGGGATCGGTGGCCGCATAGGCGTAGGCGCGGACGAAGCCGAGGGGCTCGTATCCCAGCGCCTTCGCCTTCTCCTCGCTCATCACCAGCAGCGCCGCCGCCCCGTCGGTCAGCGGAGACGAATTGCCTGCGGTCACCGAGCCGTACTTGCGGTCGAATACCGGCCGAAGCTGCGACAGTGCCTCGAGGCTCGTATCCTCGCGGATGATGTTGTCCTTGTCGGCCACCTTTTCGAAGGAGGGCGGCACGGGAACGTGAATTACCTGGTCGTTGAATCTTCCCTCATGCCACGCGCGCGCTGCTCTCTGGTGCGAGGCGAGGGCGATCTCGTCCTGCTCCTTTCGGCTGATGCCGTTCTCCATCGCCATTTTCTCCGCGCTCTCGCCCATGGTCAGGCCGGTGGAGTACTCGGCGATCGCCGGCGGGATCGGTACGAGGTCCTTGGGGCTGAGCCTTTGGAAGGCGCGGAGCTTTTCCGGGAGATTCTTGCCCCGCGATGCTTCCACCAGCGCCTGCGCAAGCGGACGGCTGGCGTACACTGGCACGTCGGACATCGACTCCGTTCCGCCGACGATCGCCACGTCCGAAACTCCGACCGCGATCGAGTTGACCGCGTCGGTGAGCGCCTGGATCGACGTGGCGCAGGCGCGCGCCACGGTATGCGCCTGGATGCTGCGAGGCAGACCCGAGGCAAGCACCACCTCGCGCGCGATGCTGGGCGCCGTCACGCCGGGCACGACCTGACCGAAAATGACCTCGTCGATTTGTTCGGGGTCCAGCTCCGATCGCTGCACCAGCTCCTGAACCACGATTCGACCGAGGTCCAACGCGGTGAGCTGGCTGAACACGGTGCCCGCCTTTTCGAACGGCGTGCGCAGACCTTTGACGATCGCTGCGCGCCGCTTCCCGTTCATCAATTGCGTCTTTGCCATCGACTGCTCCTTCGTGCCGCTTGTAACGGCGTCAACGCGACGCGTCAAGCGAGGTCGGATGAGGGCGTCACGTAGACCGGAAGTTGAAAGTCGAAAGTTGAAAGTCGAAAGGGCACGACCGAAAGATCATAACCTTCGCCTATCCCCTTTTGACTTTGAACTTGTGACCGCTGTTTCGAGTTCGACTACCGGTCAGCGTTCGCGCATCCGAGCGCCGAGGCGGTGCACCGCTTCGACGAGGACCTGCGCGGCTTCGGGCGAGGTCGGCGGAAGTATTCCGTGGCCGAGATTGAAGATGTGACCGAGCGGCCCTGCCGCTTGGAGGATCTCGTCGACTCGCGACTCGAGCTGCTCATGCGGCAAGAAGAGCGCGACGGGATCGAGATTGCCCTGCACCGCGACCTCCGGGCCGAGCAGGCGACGAGCCTCGTCGATCTCGATTCGCCAGTCCAACCCAAAGACGTCCGCTCCGGTTCGCTTCATCAGCGGAAGCAGGGTCGACATTCCGGTGCCGAAGAGGATCACCGGAACGCCGGATTCCTGCAGCGCGGCCACGATGCGCGCGAGATACGGTTGACTGAAGGAGCGGAAGTCGCGCGGAGACAGCTCGCCGCCCCACGAGTCGAAGATCTGCACCACCCGCGCGCCGGCGGCGACCTGCATCTGCAAATAGGGAATCAGGGTGCGGGTCAGCTTCTCGAACAGCGCGTGGGCCACCTTCGGCTGCTCGAACATCAGGCGCTTGATCTGCGTGAAGCTCTTCGAGCCACCGCCCTCCACCATGTAAGAGGCGAGCGTGAACGGCGCGCCACAAAAGCCGATCACCGGCACGCTCTCGTCGAGAGCCTTACGCGCCTTGCGAATGGCTTCCCCCACGAAGCCCGTTTGAGCCTCGGGATCTGGAATGCCGAGCCGCCGCACATCCGCTTCAGACCTCACCGGATCCAAAAAGCGCGGTCCGCCGTCGTCCAATTGGAGCGACAGTCCCATCGCCTCGACCGGAATCAGGATGTCCGAAAAGATGATCGCCGCGTCCACGCCGAGGCGGGTCACCGGTTGCACGGTAACCTGGGCGGCGAGGTCGGGCGTTTTGCAGAGCTCGAGGAATGCGACCTTCTCTCGAATCGCGCGGTACTCGGGCAAGTACCGACCGGCCTGACGCATGATCCAAACCGGAGTGGTATCCACCGTCTCTCCGCGAGCGGCCAGCAGCAGTCTCTCGTTCACGGCCTGGCCAACCTCCGCCACAATCCCGCGTGCGCGATCTCGCGCCAACTTCTCAATCTCCAGGGCAGGGGCCCCTCGCCGTAGAGGAGGATCTGATCGAAACGCGCCAGCTCCTGAGGGCTCGCCAGCACCAGGCTGGAGGGAAGCTCGCGGCCGGGCTTGAAGCGGACCGGATGGTGCTCGGCATCGCCGAAGAAGTTGTGCCCCACTCCGCCGCGCTCGGCGGTCAACCACTGGCCGAGGTGCTCGAGGTAAATCATCCTGCTTCCCAGGAACTCTCGGCCCGCGAGCGACCAGTAGCCGTGCGTCTTCGGAGGAGGTCCGGCGATCATCTTGTCCAGCCCATCGACAGCTCGCGCGAAGCGATGATGGAAGATCGCCGTTTGAACGAGCGACGCGAGCGATAGAGCAAGAACAGCGGCCCGAAGCGGTCGGTTGAGAGCGTCGCCGCTGACCAGCAGCAGCGACACCATCGCCGCCAGCACCGGCAATCGAACGCTGATGAGAAAAATGCCGGACAGCGTCTTGGGAGTGATGAAATAAAGCGCCAGCAAGGCGACAAACATCGCCGCCGGAGCGATCGGTTCTTGCCGTCGGCGCCGCAAGTAAAGGACGACGAACAAGGTGGTGATCAGCTGCGGGCCCCACGCGGCGAGAAAACCTTCCGGCCGATAGTTTCGGAAAAACCAAACCAGGTGCGAGATGCCACCGTAGTGCGTCGCGGGCCACGGTCCCTCGGTGACCGCGCGGACGGCCATCGACCACATCTTCGGAATCGAGATCGCGATCGGCAGCAAAAGCGACGCCGCGGCCATCTTGAGCGATTCGACGCGCGGCGGGTAACAGACCGCGAGCGCAATCACCGCCACCGCCAAGGCAACAAACGCGACCAGATGCGATTGCATCGTCGCCGCGGCGAGCAGGTTGACCCAGATCACAAGGCGCCCCCGCCGCGATTCCAGGGCGCGTTGGAAAAGGGCGATGGTGAAGAAGGCCAGCGGCTGCGCGAAAAGACCGGAGAGCAAGCCGTACCAGTAGGAGAAATTGAACGCCAGCGGCAGCCCGAGCAGCAAAAGCCAATCCGGACGCTTAAAAGTGCGAAGCAGGGCGAGCTGCGAAAGAGGAAATAGCTGCAGCGCAACCCACAGGGCGACGCGAACGGCAACCGCTCCGTTGGTGGCGAACGCCAGCGGCAAAAAGAGCCAGTACACCAGCCCGTAGCCGATCGGCACGTGAATCTCGTAGGTCTGACTCACGCCTGGATCGCCGCGCAGCAAGTTGACGAGGGTCTGCAGCTGAGCGCCGTGGGCCGGTAGATCGACGGGCGGCGGAAAGCCCCAGACGCACCAGGCGGTAAAGACCGCCCAGCTGAAAAGAACGGCTGGAAGGAAGAGCCGCTGGAAGGAAATGCTCAGCGGCCGCGCGCCGGTTTCGATCCGCTCTTCGCCGGCCTTGGGAGTGTACAGGCTCCTTGCCGCGAACGCGTCTGTGGAGGACTTATTGCCCATTTCAACCAAAAACCCAGGACCCTGACGCCAACTTCAGTATCCGACTTGCGTCCCAGCCCCCCCTGGGAGGTAATCAACCACGCTTAACGCGGAGGCGCCATGGCTCTGTCACTAAAAACGGCCGTCAACGGCATGCAGTTCGAGAATCCGTTTCTCCTTGCGTCGGGACCCCCAGGCACCAACGCAAAGGTGATCGCCAAATCGTACGATCTCGGTTGGGGTGGAGTGGTTTGCAAGACGATTAGCCTCGATGCTAGCAAAGTAATCAACACCGCGCCTCGTTACGGCAAGCTCAAAGCGCGCGAGGACGAAAAAGTCGTCGTCGGATTCGAGAATATCGAGCTTATCTCCGACCGTCCGTTCGACGCCTGGCTGGACGAGTTCCGGCACCTCAAGCGAACTTACCCGAAGAAGATCCTGATCGCCTCCATCATGGAGGAGTACCGCCGCGAAGCCTGGCACGAGATCGTCCGCCGAGTGCAGGAGACGGGCGTAGACGCGTTCGAGCTGAACCTCTCCTGCCCCCACGGGCTGCCCGAGCGGAAGATGGGAATGGCGATGGGCGAAGAGCCGGGCATCGTCGAGGAGGTTGTCGGCTGGGTGAAGGAGGTCGCGCGCATCCCGGTCTGGGCGAAAATGACTCCCAATGTCGGCAATCCGGCAGTCCCGGCGCGCGCCGCGGTAAAGGGCGGTGCCGATGGAATCTCGACCATCAACACCATTTTGTCGATCATCGGCGTCGATCTGCGCACGCTCAAGCCGATGCCGACCGTTGAGGGCTACACGGTGGCCGGCGGCTACTCCGGCCAAGCGGTTCGGCCGATCGCCCTGCGGCACGTGATGGAGATCGCCCGCGCGATTCCCGGAGTCCCCATCTCCGGCATGGGTGGAATCGAGACCGGGTTCGACGCAGCGCAGTTCTTCCTCCTCGGCTCTCACACGGTGCAGGTCTGCACTGGAGCCATGCTGCAGGGGTACGAGATCATCGCCAAGCTCAAGGAGGAGCTGATGAAGGTGATGACCGATCACCATTTCGATTCCGTTCAGGAGATGGTCGCCAAAAGCCTTCCCTACTTCAGCACGCACGCAGACTTGGTGCAGCGCCAGAAGGCCGCCAAGGCGGCGAAGGTGGGCAACGCCAAGGACGCCGAGACTTGGAAGGGCGAAATCAAGAAGGAAGCCGACGCGCTGGTGTCCAACTGATCGCGCGTTGACGTGAATCTGCTGCTGCTGCTCGAGGAGGACTTCCTGACCGACGGGACGGTGCGGCTCACCGGCCGGCGGGCTGCGCACGCGAGGTCCGTGCTGCAGATCAACGAGGGCGAACGACTGCGGGTCGGAAAGCTCAACGGTCGGGTCGGCGAGGGTCGGGTGATCCACGTGTCCTCCGATGAGCTGCGCCTGCAAGTGTCGCTCACCGACGAACCCCCCAATCGACCGGGCATCGACCTGTTGCTCGCGCTGCCTCGGCCCAAGGCTCTGAAGCGGATTCTCTCCGGCGCCGCCTCGCTCGGCATCGATCGCATCGTCCTTCTCAACGCCGCCCGGGTGGAGAAGAGCTACTTCGATTCGAAGGTGCTCGACGAGCGATTCTCGCGCAGTCTGCTGATAGAAGGGCTGGAGCAAGCTCAGGACACGCGGTTGCCCACCCTCCGGATCCGCAATCGCTTGAAGCCCTTCGTAGAAGACGAGCTGGACGAGCTCCTTGGGCGTGAGGCGCGCCGTGTGCTCGCACATCCGACGACCGGCGCGCAGACCCTTCCGGCGTTCACGCAAGCGCCGCGAACCGCGGTCGCAATCGGCCCCGAAGGCGGATGGATCCCGTTCGAGATCGACCTGCTCGCCGCGCACGGTTTTCACCTCGCTGCGTTCGGCGTGCGAAGCCTTCGCGTCGAAGTCTTCGTGCCATTCGTGCTGGGTTGGCTACAAGCCGAGCACCAATCGCAAGCCGGCCTCGACACGCGCCAGCACCCCGGGACTTGAACCTGAGCCAGATTTGTTCCCAGTATGGGTCATGAACCCTGAACTGAAAGAGAAGACGGAGCAGCCGGCAACGTCCGAGCCACCGGCCAAATTGGCGACGCACGACATCGCACCGCCGCCTGCGCTCCTCGACTTCATGCGCCGGGAGTGGAAGCCGCCGTCGCCCAAGCCTCCTGCTCCGCTGAAGTACGCCCGGGCGTTCTTCGAGCGGCGGCGCGCGCTGTCCAAACTGTTCCCAGGCGAAACCTTGGTCATCCCCACCGGGCACGAGAAGGTTCGCGCCAACGATACGTACTATCACTTCCGGCCGGGGACCGATTTTTATTACCTCACCGGCAATCTCGAGCCCGATTGCGTGCTGCTGATGCAGCCGCAGGAGGGAGGCGGCCACCGGGATGTGCTCTTCGTCGAGCCGAACCCGGGTCGAAGCGATGCCACATTCTACACCGACCGCAACAAGGGAGAGCTTTGGGTGGGGCCTCGGCTGGGAGTGGAGCAGAGCCGAATTCGCTTTGGCGTGCACGAGTGCCGAGGTCTGCCGGAGCTGGCCTCCGCCATCGGTTCAATTCGCGGCGCGGCAACGCGGCCGTGGCGGCTTCTTCGCGGCATCTCGGACAAGGCCGACGCGCTCCTTCCCGAGCAGTCCGACCGCGATCGGCAGTTCGCCGGGGCGCTTTCGGAGATGCGTCTGATCAAGGACGCGCAGGAGATTCGCGAGTTGTCGACCGCCATCGCCTCGACGAAGCGCGGGTTCGAGGATGTGATCCGCTCGCTGCGCTCGGCTCGAAGCGAGCGCGAGGTGGAGGGGGTCTTCAACCTGCGGGCTCGCGTGGAGGGAAACGACGTCGGCTACAACACCATCGCCGCTTCCGGGCCGCACGCCGGCATTTTGCACTGGACCCGAAACGACGGCGCGCTCAAGCCGGGGACGCTTTTGCTGCTCGACGCGGGCGTGGAGGGCGACGCGCTCTACACTGCGGACATCACGCGGACGCTTCCGATCAACGGTCGATTCACCCGCGAGCAAGGCGAGGTCTACCGCTTGGTTCATCAAGCGCAAGCCGCGGCCTTCAAGGCGGTTAAACCGGGCAACGACTTCCTGGAGCCCAATCGCAAGGCGATGCGGGTGCTGGCGCAAGGGCTCGAGCAGCTTGGAATCCTCGCCAGCGCGGAGGACGCGCTGAAAAACGAGCATCAGTTCTACAAGCGCTACTCGCTGCACAACGTGAGTCACATGCTGGGCCTCGACGTGCACGATTGCGCGCAAGCTCGGCAGGAAGCGTACAAATTCGGCCAGCTCAAACCGGGGATGGTCCTGACCGTCGAGCCGGGCCTCTATTTCCAGACGGACGATCTGACCGTGCCGCCGCGCTACCGCGGAATCGGCGTTCGCATTGAAGACGACGTGGTGGTCACCGCAAAGGGTTACCGGAACTTGTCGGCGATGTTTCCCAGCGAGCTCGAGGACGTAGAGAACTGGATGGCGCGCGTGTGGCGGGCCGCGAAGCGGAAGCGCTAGACCAGCTCGGCGCGCCTGGCAAAGAAGGTCAGCGGTTGGGCGCCGCCCTGCGGACCATGCTGAAGGTGTGAAGGAGCAGCGCTGCGCCGACGAGCGCTGGGATCGCCCCCACCGCCCAGAGGCCGGACACGCGGACCAGCTGAGCAATCAGCACCATCACGCCGATCCCCGCGCCGAGAGTAACCCAGCCGCCGAGCCTGATCCCGTTGCGCATGCGCTCCATCCGGTCGGTCTCCTCTTGCCGGAGCAACTGCATCACCTGGTCGGCATTGGAGCTTGGATTCTCTGCGAGCTTCTTCAGCAGCTCGTGTCGAAAAAATGCCTCCCGTTCTTTGCGGCGAGAGTCGGCCCAGGTCGCAACCGCAAGGAAGCCGAACAGCGCAACCGAGCCGACGATGGGCACGAGCAGGGGGACCACGCGGATAAGGACTTGTGTCGCGTCGAGAGCCAGTAAGTTCACCGGATAGCTCCTTGGTTTGCTTTGCTCAATGAGACGCAGGCGGGCGCGCGGTGGTTGCAATTTTTTATGCAACCGAGTCCCCGCTCAAAAGCGTCATACTGAAACTTGAATGGCCGACGACGAGGACCTCGATGCAGTGCGGGCTGTGCTGACGGGAGACGTCTCCGCCTTTCAGAGAATCGTCGAGCGGTGGCAGGGGCCACTGGTGAATCTGGCCTACCGGTTCTGCCGCGATCGGGGCCAGGCCGCGGACATGGCGCAGGACGCGTTCTTGCGCATCTTCCGCGCGCTGCCGAGCTTCCGCGCAAAGTCCTCGTTCTCGACCTGGATGATCTCCGTCGCCGCCAACGTCTACCGCTCGCAGCTTCGGCGAAACCTGCCAGAGCTGACCGGCCTGGAAGCACTGGCGGATTTCCCCGGCTTGAGCGAGGCGCTGGTGGAAACGGCTGGCTCCCGCGAGGAGCTCGTTCGTCGCACGGTGCAGGCGCTTCCCGCCAAGTACCGCGATGCCGTGGTGCTCTTCTATTTCCACGAGATGAACGTCAACCGGGCCTCAGAAAGCCTCGGCGTTCCGCCGGGCACGCTCAAGGCCCGGCTCCATCGCGCGCGAGCACTGCTTGCGCGGCGCTTGCGCCATCTCTTCAACAGCGACACTGTTCCGACGGAGGCCTGACGATGGATGAGCTCGACCGAATTCTAAGCGAGGAGCACGCCATCGCACCGCCGGCGGGATTCTCGCGGCGGGTAATGGCGGCCGTTCACCGAGAGGCTTCCACGCCCGCGCCGATTCCATTCCCGTGGCGCTACGCGGTCGCGACGTTCGCGGCGATGGCGGTGGCGCTCGTCGCCTGCTTGTTTCTCTCGCCCCTTCTTCCAACCTGGACCCTAGACGGGGGCGCGGCTCTCCAGCGGGCGCTCAGTCGAATCGACCCCAATCTACTCGCGGTGTGCTCGACCGTCGCCTTCGCGGCGGTCGCGCTTCTCCGTTACTCGCTCCGTTTCGTTTTCTTCTAGCTGAGCCGCTTTATCGAAGCGCCGCCGCGAGGGCGTTCACGTGCCTGCGCATCGCTTCTCCGCCGTCGAGGCGCGACGGCAGGGCAGTGGAGGCCGAAATGGCGGCCAGCGCCTGGTCCACCTGAGCGCGCGTCCGCGGCCCCGTCGCGCACAGCCAGGCGACCCCCAGTGCAAGCTGTAGCGAGCGCGGATCGTCGATGCCTTCGCCCACCAGCCTCAGCAGCGCCTCAATGCCCTTCCGGACCTGGCGTCCGTGGCGCGGATCCGAGCTGGTGATTCCGGCGTCGAGAAGGTCCAACAGCACGAATGCCGTCGCTCTGACTTGACCGATGCGTCCTTCGCCATCCTTTGCGTCCCAAAGCCCCGAAGCAAGCTGGCCCGCGAGAATGACGGCGATCGGATCGAGGTCGGGCGCGCGCGGAGGCTCTTGGGCAGCGGGCAAATTCACCGGCGGCATGAATCCCGCCCTCGCGACTGGTCCGCGCGTCCGCTCGCTTGAACTGTGCGCAACCGCGGCGGGCGAATCCGGCCCCGACGCGGTGAAGCCGGCTGGGACGACGCTCCCTAGCGCTCCACCCCGGCGACTCGAGGTCATCTCGTCGACGGCGCGATGGGCCATCGACGCGATGGAAGCGACGAGCGGTAACCGAGCTCCCCGCGTCCGCATGGGAATCAACGTCGGCCAGAGATCTTCTTTCGGTTCGAACATCGCCCAGCCTGCGGGCGCGTGAACGGGCACCACGCGCGTCTGTGCTTGCCCGGTCGCCAGGCGCTCGCCGGTGCGTCGCTCGATGGCGACGAACGACGTGTACGGGGACGCGATTCGGTGCTCGAGCGCGAGCTCGAGGATCCGCTTTCGAACGGCATCGCCTCGGCGCCCCGTGACGCGCGACGCCTCCAGGTCGCGGATGCGCTCGGCCGCCCAAAGTTGAGCCAGGTAGGGGCGAGATTCCTCCGCGCCCAGCTCGATCGGAACCTTGAGCAGAAACGGCTCGCCGTCGCGCGAACCCCGGATCTCCAGCTGTCCGCGCCCCGGCGAATCGTAGCGACCGAACAATACCCACGCCTCGCCGTCGACCAATGGCATTGGTTTCTCCGGCGCCAGCTCGCGCGCCTCCACGCCTTGGAAGCTGATCGCCACATCCGAAACCCGCGACGCGATCGCTCTGGCGAACTGCGAAACGACCTTGTCGTCGATCCGTTCGCCGGGATGGATGAGCTCGACCGCGCCCGATGTCTCTCGAGAGAGATCGCGCAACAGCGCATCGCTGACATTCGTTCCGATGCCAAAGGAATAGATGCGAGTGCGCCCGCCGGAGCGGCTGACCTCGGCAAGAATCGCGCTCTCATTGCCCAGCTGGCCATCGGTCAGCAGCATCATCACTTCAGGCCCGTCTTGGAGCGCCGCTCTGAGCGCAGGGAGCAGCTCAGTTCCTCCGGCGGCCTGAAGCGAATCGATCCAGCGATCGGCGTCGGTCAGCGTCCTCTGGGTCAAGGGCAGCGGCTGATTGGAGAGCTTGCGCTGCCGATCGTTGAACGCAATCGCGTTGAAGCGGTCTCCCTCGCGCAACTGTCGCAGGCAGAGGTGAAGGGCCGAGCGAGCTTCGGCGATCGAGGCGCCGGCCATCGATCCCGACACATCCAGCAGGAAGAGGACATCCTGTCGCTTGGCCTGAGCCTGCGCATCGAAAAGATCGGGCACGACGGTAACCGCAAAAAAGCCGGCCTTCTGGCCTTGGCGATGCGAGGACACGGTCGAAAGCTCGCTCCCTTCGGCGCCCCGAACGGTCAACACGATGTCGCGATCGAGGGCTACCTCGCGCTGAGCGAAAGTCACTCGCCGCTTGCCGTCCAGCGAATCGACCTGAATCGCGTGCGAGGGGCTCTCGACCTTCGCCTCTTTGCCGAGGTCGAAGAGGAGCCGCAGGGCGAGGCGATAGTCGGCAGCGCCGATCGGCGGAGAGATCCGGTCTGCGTCAGGGA
>DATFTC010000223.1:0-4519 GCA_035262305.1 Myxococcaceae bacterium
GGGTACAAGTTTTCCACCTACGCGACGTGGTGGATCCGTCAAGCAATCACCAGAGGAATTGCCGAGCAGTGCCGCACCATCCGGCTTCCGGCCCATGTCAGCGAGTCAGTCAGCAAGCTCATCCGTACCAGCCGCTATCTCGTGCGGGAAATCGGCCGCGAACCCACATCGGAAGAAATCGCGGAGAAGATGGAGATGCCCGTCGACAAGGTCCGCCAGCTCATCCGAATTGCGCGCGAGCCGATTTCCCTCGAGGTGCCGGTGGGTGATGACGAGAGCTCGAGGCTCGGAGACTTCATCGAGGACAAAGCTGAAGCCTCCCCCGCCGAAGTGGTGATCGAGATGGACCTGGCCGAGAATACCCGAAAATTGCTCGCCACGCTTAGCCCGCGGGAGGAGAAAGTGGTGAAGATGAGATTCGGGATTGGAGATGGAATCGACCGGACCCTGGAGCAGGTGGGGCAAGAGTTCCACGTGACGCGGGAGCGCATTCGGCAGATTGAGGCCAAAGCGCTCAGGAAACTGCGCCATCCTTCGCGGTTGAAGCAGCTGGTCCGGCTCTCGGAGAGCTAGAAAGGCGGTTCCGGCAAGAACGTTTAGAAATCACTTTCTAGGATGGCCTGACCATCAAGTGATCGCTGAGGTGATGACACTCAAAAAACCGCAATCCTTCGCGGTTGAAGCGGCTGATCGAGTTCTCGGAAAGCTAGGAGCGGCCGAAGCGAATTGCCTAAGCAAGATCGCCGGCCATCATCGTGAGGCCGTCCCGCTGTCGCCACATCAATGCGCACCTGAACGCAGATTGCACGAGCTTGCCGCAGCTCCTCCACAGTCGAGGCGAGAGGCAGGATTCGGATCGGTCCCGCGGCTGTTGCGCGCTTGTGGACTTCTGCCGGGCGCGTGACTGCTCGGTCAAAAAGCAAGAGGCCCAGCCTTGTGCGAGGCTGGGCCCGGGTAAAATCAGCGACGCGAGCTCTACCCGATCGGTCGGACGTTCGCAGCCTGCAAGCCCTTCGGACCTTTGGTGGTTTCGAACTCCACCTTTTGGCCCTCCGCCAAACTGCGGAAGCCGCTTCCTTGAATTGCGGTATGATGACAGAAGACGTCCGCACCACCGTCGTCCTGAGTAATGAAACCGTAGCCCTTCGCCTCGTTGAACCACTTCACAGTACCAGTTGCCATTGACTTTGTTCTTCTTTCGATTTGAACCGCAAAGGCGCGGCTCATCACCTGCGATTTTGATCGCAGGTTACGGCCTTGTAACGCGCTTGGAGATCAAAGTCGATCGAAACGGCCCATCGCTGATTAGCTCGGGGCAGAAAGAGAGACGTTGTTGATGCTGCGCCACCCAGCAGACCGACGCTCTATCAGCTACCTCCTTTTCATGTTGTTCCTCGCGGCTCTCCAGTGGAACGTGACGGGATTCCGCCCCGCGATTTACGCGCTCTATTTGTTCATGGCGGTGACCGTCGCGGTCATCAGCCACAACCACAACCACCTGTCGATCTGGAAGGTGCGAGGGCTGAACCTGCTGACCAGCTACGTGATTTCCATTCACTACGGCCATCCGGCGATTGCCTGGGTCCCGACCCACAATCAGAATCATCACAGGTACAACAATCGACCGGGGGACAGCGGCCGGTCGCCGATTCTTTTCAAGCGAAACCACCTGTTGGCGCTGCTGGTATACCCGACCGTCACCGCAATCAATCAGCAAGCCGACATCCAACGGTTTTTTCGCGAGTTGTGGCACAAGGACCGCCGCTCATTCTGGCTCGCGGCAAGCGAGTACCTCGTGTTCTTCGGCTTCATGGCGCTGGTATTGCTCCTGGATTGGCGCAAAGCGCTGCTCTTCTACGTGTTGCCCCAGCAGTTCGCGCTGTTCGTCATTCAGGTGTTCAATTACGTCCAGCATGTCGAAGCGGACGAGACGAGCGCGTGGCAGCATTCACGGAACTTCGTGTCGCCGGTCCTCAACCGCCTGCTGTTCAACAACGGCTATCACACCGTACATCACCTCAAGCCGGGCGTGCATTGGTCGGAGCTGCCGAAACTCCATGCCGAGCACGCGCACAAGATTCATCCGCCGCTGTTGCAGCGCAGCTGGTGGCGCTTCATGTTTTGGACCTTTATCCTTCGACCCTTTGTGCCTGGCGCGAAGACCGTCAATCTGAGTCAGGAGGTAGGCGCCAGCGATGCGCCGAGCCCGGTCGCCGAGCGCCGGAAGCTAGGCTTTAGGCGCCCGCTCGGGATCATCATCAAGAAACGGGTTCTGCCAACTTTGCGCTGATCAGTGGGCTTCTTTTCGAAGCGCGGCTTCAAGCCTGTGCCGCTCAAGTGGAGTGTGCGCGGCTCTCCACGCGCCATTGACCATCTGATAGTGCCTCGTCTATGAGTACGGCAGCAGAGGCTTGGCTTTAGGAGTCGGACGTCCGTGAAGGAAAGCTATCAAGAGATCGACGACAAGAACGAAGACCTCCGCGACTACCTAACCACTTACCGCGACAAGGGGCAGGAGTTTCTCGGTCGATACGAGATGTCGTGGATCTACCACGACAGCGCTCTGGAGGGCGTCGTGTACAGTTCCCGCGAGCTGAACGCCGCGCTGCACGATGGGGCGACCAAGCCTACGGAAGCTTCAATGATGCCGCTGATCCTCGAGATCCGGAACCACAAGGCGGTCGTGGAATACGTCCGCGAGGAAGCCCGGAGCGGGACCAAGAAGTCTGCTCAGATTACGCTGACGCAAATCACACGCATGCACGACTTATTCTGCGGAAACACGCCGGAGGCGCATGCGGCGCGGGCGCTCATGGAGCGGCGGGAGAAAACGGAGAAAGAGCTGGCGAAGGAGGAGGAGAAGGGCGGATACCGTTTCAAGGACACGCCGCTCCACCGGACGTACTTCCACGACATCGCTCCACCCGTGAAGATCCCGGCTCTTCTTGAAAAGCTGGTCGACTTCACCGAGAGCGCCGAGTTCCGGGAGCTGCACCCGATAGAGCAGGCGGCAACCGTGCAGCATCAGTTCCTGCACATCTTCCCGTTCGCCGAGCACAGCGGAAAGATCGGCCGGATGTGCTCCAACCTGATCCAGCTGCGCCATCACTATCTGCCCTGCGTGATTCACTCCATCGATCGCCAGAAGTATTACGAGTCCTTTCGAGGCCCGGTCGACAGCTTCCGGTTGCTCTTGGTCGACGCCATGGACAACTCGCTCGACAACGCGCTCAAGTACTTCCGGAATCTGTCGCGGCGCTACCGGGCGATCAACTAGCCTTGCTGATCAGCGCACATGTTTCAGTCGCGGAGGCGTCAGCCGTCCTTTTGAACGGGCGAGCACCCCTTCTCGTCTGTGTGTCACCGACACCTGCGAGGGCTCTCCAGGATTGTGCAGGCAACATGCCTCGAATATGGGGTGAATTATCGCGTTTACGACGGTAAGAGCAGCGCTGGCCTCGCACGTGCGGTGGGTTTATCGCATGGGCCAGCCGCGACCGGATGCGGCCTGACGACTCCGGGCCCAAGTAATCGCCCAACGAGCATTGACCGGGAACCCTCCTTTGCCGAGGTTCTGCATATGATTGCCAACATCAAGACTGTCGCGGTGTATGTGTCCGACCAGAAGGAGGCGCTCCGTTTCTACACCGAGAAGCTCGGGTTTGAGGTGCGACGGACCGAATCGATGGGTCCCGACGGTACTTGGGTTGAAGTCGCTCCCCGAGGCGCGCTGTCGCGCGTCGTCATTTATCCGCGCACCCTGATGGAGGATTGGGAACACCGCAGGCCCTCAATCATGTTCGGCTGCGAAGACATAGAAGCAACCTATCGAGAACTGTCGCGACGCGGCGTGAAGTTCACGCAAGTGCCGAAGAGGATGCCTTGGGGAACCTTCGCTCAATTCGTTGATCTGGACGGCAACGAGTTTGTTCTCACTGAAGGGACCTGAGTTGTAATGGGTGGGAACTGACGCACCGCCGTAGCGCAACGTCGAAGGGACACTGCCCGTCGAGTTCGTGTAGGCGCTCCCCAACGTCGGCGGAGACAATTCAGCTCCCGCGTCCCCCGCCGCGGCCGCCGCCGCGCTGACTGCCGCGCCGCTGCGACTGTCCGGGCCCGCGGCTGCCGAAGCCGCCGCCGGGCGGCTTCTCCCCCCGATCGAAGCCCGAAGCGTCGCCGCTGAAGCGCCCGCCTGCCGCGCCGGGGCGTCCCGAACCTGCGCGCTCCTGTGCCTCGTTCACGACCAATGGGCGTCCCCTGAAGTCTTTGCCGTTCAGCGCGCCGATCGCCGCCTTCGCCGCTTCTTCGCCTTCGAGATCGGCGAAGGCGAAGCCGCGAGAGCGGCCCGTTTCCTTGTGGGAGACAATCTTGAGAGAGACGACCCTGTGCCCGCCTGACTTGAAAAGCGCCCGTACTTCCTTCTCGGTCGCATCGAAAGGAAGGTTTCCAACGAAGAGGCGACTGGACATGGCGGACCTCGTGGCGAAAACGCCTGCAGCCGCCCTTCTTACAATAAAAG
>DATFTC010000224.1:0-3208 GCA_035262305.1 Myxococcaceae bacterium
GCGTCTCTTGGAGTGCAAATTCCCTGTGACGGCAATCTGCTGCGCGGTTCGGAATCGCCCCTCGCCCAGCCGCTGGTGCGCAGCGGACTTCGGCTCGGCAACCGGATTGCGATCCACCCGATGGAGGGCTGGGACGGCACCATCGACGGTAATCCAACTGAGAGAACACTTCGCCGTTGGCGCCGATTTGGGCTCAGCGGGGCAAAGTTGATCTGGGGCGGCGAAGCGGTCGCGGTAACACACGATGGTCGCGCCAATCCGAATCAGCTCATCGCCGCCCTTCACACCCGCGCCGGCCTTGGACAGCTACGCTCGGCGCTGATCGAAGCTCATCGCGAGGTGGCTGGCTCGGAAGATGGTCTGCTCATCGGACTGCAATTGACGCATTCGGGTCGCTACAGCCGGCCGAACGCCAACGATCGGCCAGAGCCGCTCATCGTTCACCACCATCCAATTCTTGACCGACGGCAGCGGCTGCCCTCGAACTACCCGTTGCTCACCGACGCGGAGATCGGCGCCATCGTCGAAGCGTTCCACCGCGCGGCAGTTCTGGCCTGGGAGTTGGGCTTCGACTTTGTCGATATCAAGCATTGTCATGGCTATTTGGCCCACGAGCTCCTTGGCGCTCATACCCGTCCCGGACGATATGGGGGCTCCTTCGAAAACCGCACTCGGTTTCTCAGAGAGGTGGTAGAGGGAATCAGGTCTGCCGCGCCAGGCTTGCGGATTGGGGTGCGGCTTTCGGCATTCGACACCATTCCCTTTCGCGCAAACCCCGAGCTCTCATCACCGAAGAAGCCAGGGACCGGCATCCCTGAGCTGGCTCCTCACCTCATTCCGTACCGCTGGGGTTTTGGCCTCGACCCAGAGAACCCGCTCGAACCCGATCTTCGCGAGACGGTGCAGCTATTGTCGTTGCTGCAGCAGCTCGACATTCAGCTCGTCAATCTCACCGCGGGCAGCCCCTACTATTGTCCGCACATTCAGCGCCCGGCGCTGTTCCCGCCTTCGGATGGGTATCTGCCGCCGGAGGATCCGCTGGTGGGGGTGGCGCGGCAGATAGACGTCGTGCGCCGGCTCAAGCAGCGATTCGCGAATTTGATCATCGTTGGCTCTGGCTACAGTTACTTGCAGGAGCTCCTCCCGCAGGTGTCCCAGGCAGTGGTGCGCGAGGGATGGGTCGACGTCGTTGGCATCGGTCGCATGGCCCTCAGCTATCCCGAGCTGCTCCGCGACGCCCTTGAAGGCGCAATACTGGAACGCGGAAAGATTTGCCGCACCTTCAGCGATTGCACCACTGCGCCGCGGAATGGTTTGCCATCCGGATGTTACCCCCTCGACCGATATTACAGAGAATCGGAGATTGGGGCGCGATTACGGGAAATCAAGGTGGCGACGAGAGCGGGCTGAAGTTGAACAAGGAGACCGGATGAAGATCGACACTTTGCTCGGACGGCGAAAACCAGGACGGAAAATCCAGGGTATCGCCGCCGCTTTGCTGCCTTACGCGGCCGACGGACGTGTGGCGGTCGAGTCGTTTCAACGGCACTTGTTGGCCACTCACCGCGCGGGCTTGTTGAACGCCGTCAACATGGACACTGGTTATGTGAACTATTTGAGCGACGCCGAGCAGCAAGACGTCTTGCGCTGGACCCGCGAGGCACTGGGAAGAGAGGTGCCCTTCGTGGCGGGCGCCTATGTCGAGGGCCGCGAGGGAGACCTGGTTTCCCTCTACCGTAGCCGAATCGATGAAATCGTCCGCTGGGGGGCAATACCGATCCTGTTTCAGACCGCGCGCCTGCACGGAAAGTCGTCTGGCGAGAAAGTCGCCGTCTACAGAGCAGCGACGAAGGGCTACGAGCACGTCCTGAGCTTCGAGCTTGGCCGCATGTTCGCCCCGAACGGCGAGATTTTCGACAGCGAGACGGTACGCGGACTGATGGACATCCCCGAAATCAAGGGAATGAAACACTCCTCCCTGGACCGCCTGATCGAGTTTGACCGGCTTTCGCTGCGAGACGCCCGCCGTCCGGAGTTCAGAATTTACACGGGCAATGATTTGGGCATCGACATGGTGGAGTATGGATCCGATTATCTGCTCGGCCTTGCCACCCTGGCGCCGGAGAAGTTTGGACAGCGAGACCGCCTGTGGGAAGCAAATGATCCCGCTTATTTTCCTCTCTCTGATGCTCTGCAAAACCTCGGAAACGTCGTCTTCCGCGAACCGGTGGCCGCGTACAAGCACTCTGCCGCGGTCTTCCTGCATCTGACCGACCGAATACCGAGCGCCCGGACCCATCCGAAAAACGCCACCCGGCCAGCATGGGAAGCCGAAATACTGCGGGATTGCGCGCGCCGCCTGGGCCAGGCGCTCGGCTGATCTGGTTTCAGCATCCAAAGTAACTGTTTCAGATATTGAAATTTGCTCCTTCTTCCTTGGCAGCCGCGGCGACCTATAGTAACGGGACGGTGGCAAGGACGGGCGCGGCGGGGCCGACTCTACGGTGGGACCCAACGCCAACGCGGGGCGCGTCGCCGTAGATCTGCGGAGCAGACGATGAAGAATGCGGCGCGGCGAAATTTCTTGAAGATCACCGGGGCGGGCGTTGCCGGCGCCGCGGCGGCGGCGGTGCCCGTCCACGCTGCCGCACCGCGCGCCCGCGGGCCCGAGACTAGAGGCGAGTACGACGTCAGGGCATTCGGAGCCAAGGGTGACGGCAGGACCTTGGACACCGTGGCGATCAACCAGGCCATTGCGTCGGCCGCCTCGGCCGGGGGCGGCACGGTGCGCTTCCCGAGCGGCAGTTATCTCTGCTACTCGATCCACCTCAAGGGAAACGTCGTTCTGTATCTCTCGCCCGGTGCCACCCTCGTCGCTGCGGATGCTCCACCCAGTGGGACAAGCGGCGGATATGACGCACCGGAACCGAACGACTGGGACAAGTTCCAAGACTTCGGCCATAGCCATTGGCACAACAGTCTGATCTGGGGCGAAGGGGTCGACAACGTCTCGATTCTTGGCCCCGGGCTGATCTGGGGCAAAGGTCTCAGCCGAGGTTCGCGCGACGACATCCTACCCGCTGGCGTGGGGAACAAGGCGATCAGCTTGAAGAATTGTCGCAATGTGACGCTGCGCGACTTCTCTATGTTCCACGCGGGGCACTTCGCCATCCTCGCTACCGGCGTGGACAACCTCACCATTGACAAT
>DATFTC010000225.1:0-6682 GCA_035262305.1 Myxococcaceae bacterium
GGCGGGGCCGACCTCGCCATCGGAATCTATGGAGACTTGCCTCCGGAGGTGAAAACACGCCTTCTTCTGACCGACCGCTTTGTGGTCGCGGTGAGGCGCGAACATCCGACCGTGGGCAGAAGGCTCTCGCTGGAGCAGTTCGCTCGACTTCCGCACCTCCAAATTGCCCTCGGGCGGACTTATGTCGATGACGCGCTGAAGGAGAAGGGAATCGAGCGAAGCATCGCCCGCGCGATGCCTTACGTCCTCCCGGCGCTCTATCTCGTTTCCAGGAGCGACTACCTGCTCGTTGTCTGCGAGCGCATTGCCGAGGAAGTCGCGCCGGCGCTTGGGCTGCGGATGCTCGCCCCGCCGGTCGAGCTGAAGCCCTACGCCCTGAGTCTGGCGTGGCACCCCCGCTTCGATGGGGACGCTGGACACCGATTTCTTCGCGACGTCTTCGCTCGCGCGGCACAGAAAAAGGCCAGCGATGCCGACGCAGCGGCGCGCAACGGCCTCGACGGAGACCCCATCTCGAAGCAACCGCGAAAGCGCGAGCACCGCCGCCCACCATAGTTGCACCGCCTGCAACAACAACTTCAGTTTTCTTGCGCGCCCAGGAATGCGTGGCCGTTAGAGATGTGCTCGCGTGGACGGATACCCCGCGCCACGTCCTAACGGCAAAGGAGCGAGCAGATGAGCCTCAGGGATCCAAACGTCGTCAATCCGAAGAATAGGAAGCGCGTCGCGGTGGTCATCGCCAACCCAACCCTTAGCGTCACTACGGGCTGGCCGGTGGGCTTTTGGTGGAGCGAGCTGACCCACACCTATTACGTTCTCGGCGAGCACGGGTACGAGACGGAGATCTTCAGTTTCAAAGGCGGCAAGTGCGAGGCGGACACGCTGAGCGACCCGCGCGACCCGAGCGGATATTCGGCGAGCGATCTCATCACCATGGGCTTCATTTCTACTCCCAGGCTCGCAGCGCTGGTCGAGAACACCAAGAAGGCCGGCGAGATCGACGTCGGCAAGTTCGACGCGATCGTCGTCGCAGGCGGACAAGCGCCGATGTTCACGCTCGAAAGCGCCACCGACGTCCAGCGGAAGTTCGTCGACTTCTACGAGGCAGGAAAGATCGCTTGCGCGCTCTGCCACGGCGTCGCCGTTCTTCGCTATGCGCGGCTCTCGAACGGGCAGCTTCTCGCCAAGGGCAAGACGGTAACCGGCTTCGCCAATGTCGAAGAGGACTTCGCGGACAACGCGGTGTGGGAGGCCAACCTGTTGTCGCGCGACAAGCACGTGATGCCCTGGCGCATCGAGGACGAGATGAAGCGCATCGGCGCCAACTACGTGCAAGCGGGCATGTGGCGCGGGTTCGCCATCCGCGACGGGAACCTCATCACCGGCCAACAGAACTTCTCGGGCACCGAGACCGCGAATCTCCTCGTTGAGACGCTCGGCCGCTGACGAATCTCATTTGCATCCAGTGTTAAAATAAGCTCAGTTTCCCAGCTGATTTTCACACTCGCTTGCCCAGCCAGGGGTAATGCTTGTCAGCCATCGTCCAACTTTTCCCGGCCTTCCAGCTACCGATTGCGCTTCGCTTCCAGAAGGCCGAGGGCCCGAAGCGCCGCGGCGCATCGGGGCGCTCGAGCCGGCTGCTGCAAAAGCTCCGCGCAGAGTCGCTCGAGATCCTTCGCGTCGTCGACGTCATACCACCGGGGGAGAAGCTCCGCGGTGAGCGATAGCGCGGCACAACCAGCCAGCGTCGTTTCCAGCACTCGGTGCGTGCTCCAGGGGATGTGGCGAACAATCTCGAGCTCGAGCGTCGTGAGCCCGATCAAGTAGTATCCGCCGTCGTCAGTCGGCCCGATCAGCGCTCGCCCGCTGCCGTGAAGACGATCGAAAGCCTCGGCGATGGGCTGTATTGGCACGGTTGGAGAATCGCTGCCCACGAGAACGACTGCGGCCCCCTCAGTCTTCAACGCACGAAATGCATTCGCCAGCCGCTCGCCTAATTCCCCTCCCGCTTGAGAGATCACTTCCCAACTGCGCGGCACGACCGCCTGCAGCGCTCGGACGCCGTCGTGCTCGGGCGCTGCAATCACGACGTTGCGCTTTGCGCCAGCGCGCGAGTAGGCGTCAATTGAATCGGCGATCATCGCTGCATAGAGCCGAGCTGCAGCCGCGTCTCCGATGGCAGCGGCCAGACGGGTCTTGCAGCGCCCGGGAACAGGCGCGCGAGCCATCATTCCGAGGACGACGCTCACTCTACTCCCATCAGCGGAGCTCGCCAGTCGGCCTTCGGCTCGGACGTTTGCAATCTTGAACCGTGCCTAACGCGATCGATTCCCTCGCATCCCGTCCTCTGCTCCCGGCGGACTCGATTGACGCATAGCTCCTGTCTGGGCATTTTGAAGCGGTACTCTTGTCTTGTCTGTAACGTTGGATGGCAGTTTTGCTTTGGCGCTCAGTCGGTCGCTCGAATCGGGAGTTAAAGTGTAGAAATTCAGAGCGAACGCGCCGGCGGAGTCACCCAACAAAGACCAGCTGAACCTAAGACGGCCATCTGCGGCTCGGCTCTCTAATTCTGCCAGCAGCTCGAGAAGCAACTCACGGGCTGGAACATTTTGACCGCCCAGCGCCGACCGCTGTCGCCGCCAGTAACCGAGATTGATGCTGCCGACCTCGAACGGCGTCTCGCTGGCCTGGCTGACGGCCGAGCAAAGAAGGTCAACCAACTCCAGGGCACTGCGGTCCGCCGGCTCGACCGAGATGGGCAGGTCCAGCAAAGACTGGTACAGGACGTAGTGGCCCAATCTGTTCCTTACTCTCCGCGGAGAAATGTGAAGGCGCTCACCCGAGCGCCGCAGCTCGAAAATTGTCGGAGGATTGTCGCGGTTGTTGACCTCCAGAGCGCGCTGAAGAGCTTCCTGGGCCTGCGCTTCCCGGCCGATCGCAGTGCTCGATACCGAGTACGTAAATCTCAGCTCGCGAGGCTTTAGCGCCGTGATGATGGTCGGACCGGCGGTAGGGACCAGCGATGTCAACAAAGCCGCTGAGTCTGCCGCCGTGTCTTCGCTTTCCTCTTGGAATTGGTATGGAGGGTCTTCGTAGGTGATCGGCACTTGAAACCGTGTTCCGAGTTTTTCCGCCGCCTGCGCAAGCGGCCGCGGACCACTGATCGTCATCTCCTCGGCGAGACCGTGTGTGGCGTGCCAGGAAACTATCGAAGCGATGACAAGTCGAATGTATTTCGCCGCCCTTGATGACATGCCAACCCCAAATGACATACAAGCTGCAGAGGGCTAGTCCTCGAAGCTGATGGTGAGCACCGGTCCGGTAAATTCCATGTTGGAGAAGCCAGCATAGGTCGCGGCCACCGTACCGTCGGCAGGCGATATCACGATGCGGACCGCGCCGCCTCTGCCGATTTGTCGTCGCAGGTACCGGCGGGCCCCTCTCGACAAGCGGAAGGAGTAGGTATCGACCTGGCCATCGTCCACTTGAACGAACATGCCCGAGCCGAGAAAAAAGCGCGGGACCAGCTGCTGGTCCAGGCCATCGGGATCGTCCGCGCGGATGAAGCTGACCGCTGGGTCGTCTGAGGGCTGGATGTCCGTCGTGGTGTCGGTAGTCAGCCAGAAATGCAGCGCCCCATCCGCGGTAAACGCGGCATTGGCCTGGACCAAGGTCACAACGAGGTCCCGGATCGATTCGATTTCTGACTCATCACCGTCTTCGCCACGGTGGGGGAAGGTGAAATCGGCGACGCCGAAGCTGGCGAAATTGCCGTTCTGATTGCCCTCCATGTTGAAGAACCTCTTGCCGTTGTCTCCTGGACGTGGTCCAGCCGGCTGAACCGTGGCGTTATCGAAGGCAAGGACCGAAATCTGTTCAGCGCGGGCACGGCTGCCGCTCAATACAAAAAGAGGCACCGCCAGCGCGCAGGTGACGACGTTCGAAATCTTCTTCATCTTCAAAGCTAACGTCTCACGTGTGACTGGACGTCGCCGCCATCTGGGGCACTGCAGCCGTCGGGACCCTCCCGAAGGAACGGCCGCGGAGTAGGCGCCGGCGAGCGCGCTTTGTCAATGGCGGAATGCTGCCTTGACCTAAATGTGACGCTGTTGCAGCGCTTGCTTACGCCTGCTTAATTACTTCGAGCGACGAGAGCGCTTGCGTCCCAATCCCAGAAGCAGCAGAACGGCGGACAACAGCGGCTCACCGGATCCCGTGGATGAACAACCGCCGCCTACGGAGGTGTTCACGTTTGCGACGTTGTTCGCAGGTACGGGATCAGTGAAGGGCGGCGCGGCATTGATCGTCGCCTGCACCGTATCTCCCGAATACGATGAAGGAACGGTGAATGTCGCGGTGAAGCTCCGCGTGCTGTGCGCGGCGAGTGCCAGCGAGCATGGAAAGCCGAACGCACAGTCCCCTGAGCTCGACGCAAAGTTGATATCAGACGGCTTTGTGCTGAAGAATACTGTGACGTCAGCGGAATCCGATGGCCCATCGTTTGTAACCGTGACCTCGTAACTGACGTTTGAGCCCTTCTTGGCGCTCGATGGGCCGGTCGCGGAAAGCGTAATGTCAGCGCTCTGATCAGTTGGATTCGGGTTGGCTAAGGACCAGCCGATGTCTTTCAGAAAATACGGGGTCAGATCCAGCTTATGTCCCAATCGAGCCATGTAGGCGGGATCCATCAGTAGAGCCGCGATGGTATCGGTGTGAACGACCGAGGATCCCATCTTGTACTGATCCGGGGTGTACAACAGCGCTCGATTTTGCTCGTCGGCTCCTCGCAAAACGGGCAGCAAGTGTTCAGTGACAACAACTGTTCCAGAAGCGAGCGAAGCTCTGATTCGTGCGCCGTCGCTCTGGGAAATGAGAACGGATGGAATGTTAATCGTGGGATCCGTGCCACCCATCTGAATCGGAGGCGAGCCGGGCACATTATCCGCAACGACCACGGCGAGCGCTCCAGCGGCTTGCGCATTCTTGACTTTGGTCACGAAGGTGCAGGTTCCTCGGTCCACCAGCGCGATGGTGCCCGACAGCGCAGGGGAGAGCGGAGGTGAGCAGGCTATCGTGCTCCCAGTCGCGTCGAGCGGTGCACTGAGATTCCCGGAAACGCCTACTGATGAGAGGCTCGGACCAAACTGAGCTTGACCCACCAGATACTCTCCCGCGACGCTCGGTGGCGAATTCACCGTCAGCGACGGTGTCTGGTCGGTTAAAATGGTCGGGACGGCGGAAATGACGCTCGCACCATCCCAGACAAGCTTCCGCGGCCTGAGCGCGGACGCTTGCCGCTCGGCGTCAGTCATCTGATTCCAATGCTTTTGCGCCGTTAAATCAAACATCAGGAATTCCCAGATGTCTTGGATAGGTTGGGTTTGCCCCTCTGGAACAAACTCCTGGCCGGTTTGTCCATTGGTGAGGGTCAAGAACCCAAGCCCATGGGCGAATTCGTGGAGCACCACCTCGGTGAGATCGAATTGGCCGGGCCCGGTATTTTCGTCAAAGCCGTAATACCAGCTGGCGCCCAGGAGGCAATTCGGCCCGCCGATCCCTGAATTAAACTGCGCCACAATCGCAGGCGTGCCCTGACCGAGATCCTGGCCCACAATCTGATTTGCCACCGCACCCGGGTACAAGACATTCGGTATCGGACCACTCTTGTAGGCATACGCGGGTCCGGCTTGGCCAAGGACGCCGCTCGCGGTCGAACACGTGAGCCCGGTGAACTGGGACTGAATAGAAACGGTAATTGCGCCATTGAGCGCGGTGCCCCAGATCGCGGCGGCGTACTTTAATGCGATCATTCGCTGCTGGCCTACGGTGATGCCCGCGTTGCCGCCAACTGGATTGGCGGCTGTTTGGTCGTTGAATCCCTCGCTGCCAGTGTTCGCATTCACAATCACGATTTTGGCAGCCGCGTAGGTAGCCTTGGGGATCGCAACAACGCATGAAGCGGCGAGCGCCGCAACGAGGCCGGACCGGAAGGCCTTCACGTTACTGTTCCTCGATTTTCGATTGGGGAGGATGCGCGAGGAATTCGGTCGCTTGATCAATCGAATCGGTGCAGATGATCGCGTGCGTGCCGTCCGGATTCTGCCGGACGATCACCGCGTGCTGGAATCCGCCCTGCAAGTCCAGCAACTGGCCGCCGCGGGAATCTCTCGTGAGCGGCAAGTTCGTAGGTCGCCGAAGAAGCGGCTCGAGCTCTCGGACCTGGCGCGCAACCTCCGGGCTAAGAGCGATCCCCGAGGGAGATTTGGACGGCGTGACGCTCGCTTCCGGTCCCTGGCAGGCGCCCAGCGTCAGGCCCAGGGCGAGCGCGCTCAAAAGTGCCGGGTTGATCGATGCCTTCTTCATACCGGGATCCTTAGAAGAGGAACCGCGCAAGGAGAACGTGGTCAGGGATCGTATTATTCAATGGTGGGCAAAGGAAGCAACTGGCCGCACGCTCCGCAAATCAAAATTGCCGGGTTCCGCCGTCGCGTTTCACCACCTCGATGAATTCGAGAACTTAGCGACATGGGTATGCGAAGCCCCTGGGGCAATGGTGCCGGCGACGAAGTGCGATGGCTGCAACTGCTCAGCTCCGTTGTTGGCTGCGCAGATCGGATTGACTGAGCTCTACGGAAAGGACGGCCGTTGACGGACGCTGCAAATGCCGTCTCGTCCACCGCAG
>DATFTC010000226.1:0-19373 GCA_035262305.1 Myxococcaceae bacterium
AGTGCCGTGGTATGTGGACGTCGGTCTGCTGTTCTACCGCAGCGATCTCGTTCCGAGGGCGCCGAAGACGTACGCGGAGCTCGAGCAATTCATCAACGATGCTCGGCGCAAGGATCCATCTTTGCACGGCTATCTTTGGCAGGGCCGCCAATACGAGGGATTGGTTTGCAACGTCTACGAGACCATCTGGGGGCACGGAGAACCGAGCGGCGACAATCCTTTGCGCATCGATACCGAGCCGGCCGCGAGCGCCCTCTCCTATTTGCATTCACTGCCTCAGAGGGGCATTTCACCGGCTTCGGTCAAATCCGCATCCGAGGAGGATTCGCGACGCCTTTTTCAAAACGGCCGAGCGGTGTTCATGCGGAATTGGCCGTACGCCTGGGGTGAGGCGCAGGGCAAAGATTCGATGGTTCGAGGAAAAGTTGGCTTTGCGCCTCTGCCGACTTTGAATGGCGGGACGGGACACGGCACGCTGGGAGGTTGGCAACTGGCACTCAACGCTCGGTCCGCAAGTCAGAATCGAGCCGTTGCGATCCAGCTCATCGAGCACCTCACCTCGTTTGCCTCGAACCGCGCGCTGGCTCTCGCCTACGGACGAAATCCTGCCCGCCGCGCGCTCTATGAGGATTCGCAATTTCGGCAGCGCGCCGAAGCGATGGTTGCGCTCTATCCCGCTCTGGAGAATGCTCGCTTGCGTCCCGCCACTCCGTATTACAACCTGATCAGCGACGCGCTCCAGAGTGAGTTCTCGGCGGCGATCGTCGGAATTCGCGCTCCACACGACGCTCTTCTTCGCGCTCAGCAACAGGTCAATCGCATCACCAATCAGGTCTGGTGACATGAGTCGCTCAATCGGCGATCGATATCAAGCGTATGGATTGGTCGCTCCGGCGGTCATCGTCCTTTTTGGCGTTGCCGCTTATCCCATTCTTTGGAGCGGCTGGCTGAGCTTGCATCGACTGATTCTGATTTTTCACGATCGAAGTTTTATCGGGCTGACCAATTACGCGTCCCTCCTCCGCGACGTTCGCTTCTGGTCCTCGCTCGCGAGCACCGCCTATTTCGTCGGCGTCGCCGTTCCACTTGAGTTGGTGGTCGGGCTTCTCTTCGCTCTGCTGCTCGACAGCGCGGTTCGCGGCCGAAGCGCGCTTCGCGCGGCGGTGCTTGTGCCGTGGGCCATCCCCACCGTGGTCTCCGCAAAGACCTGGACTTATTTGTTCAGCACGGAATCGGGTGGAATCGTGGGGAAGATGTTTCGCGGCGTCGATTGGCTCGGAACGCCTGGCTATGCCATGCACGCCGCGATTTTGGTGGATGTCTGGAAGACTACGCCGTTCGTCGCGCTCTTGCTCCTCGCAGGTTTGCAGTTGATTCCAGCCTCCGTCTATGAGGCGGCGCGCGTCGATGGGGCGTCGGCCTGGAGGACGTTCTGGCAGATCAAGCTCCCGTTGATCTGGATGAGCATTTTGATCGCGCTGCTCTTTCGCACGCTCGATGCGTTCCGGGTGTTCGATTCCATCTACGTTTTGACCCAGGGCGGTCCTGCCAATACGACGGAGACGCTTTCCATTTATACCTACAAAACGCTGATGCGGTCAGGCGATTTTGGCTATGGATCGACGTTGGCGGTGGCCACCTTCTTCTCCGTCGCGTTGGTCAGCGTTCTTTATCTGATGCTGTTTCGAAAGCGACTCGGAGGACCGGTTTGAGGCGAGCAATGTTGACATTCGCCGCGTTCGGCGTTGCCTCCTTCTGCCTCGGCCCGGTCTGTTGGCAGATAATCAGCTCCTTCCAAACCGAGTCCGGCCACTTTTCGCTGGAGAGCTATCAGGCTGCGTTTCAGGGGCGGCCGTTTGGCAAGGTGATCCTGAACAGCTTTATAGTCGCCAGCGCGACGGCCGCGTGTTGCATCGCCATCGGCGCAACGGCGGCGTTTGCGATCGCCAAGCTCGAGTTCAAAGGCCGCAAGCTGCTGCTCGGCGCTACTCTCGCCTGTTCCATGTTTCCGCCCATCGCCACTGTGAGCCCGCTCTTTCTGCTCCTCCGCCGACTTGGTTTACAGGACGAGCTCGCTGGTTTGATCCTGCCCTACACGACGTTTGCTCTTCCGTTGACGGTTTGGGTCCTGACCTCGTTCTTTCGCGAGATTCCCGACGAGCTTTACAGCGCGGCTCGGGTCGATGGTTGTTCGCCTTTCAAGGCATTTCGGTCGATCTTCTTGCCCCTCGCCGCGCCCGGCATCGCCACCTCGGCGATCCTGGTCTTCATCTTCGCCTGGAACGAGTTTCTCTATGCGCTGACGTTCATCTCCTCGCCTGAGAAGCGCACGATTCCAGTTGCGATCAGCCTGTTTGCCACCGGCCAGAAGGAACCCTGGCATGAGATCTTCGCGGCTTCGACGATCGTGAGCATTCCACTGCTCGTGCTGACAATCTTGTTTCAGCGAAGGATCGTCTCGGGCCTGACTGCGGGGGCGGTCAAGGGCTGAGGGCCCCGGCGCGACATCACCTCAATGCTTGCTCGGGTTTGGTCATCGGCACGCGCCGCTTCTGGACGCTTCGCATCGCAATCGGTCCGACAATCAGCAGAGCAACGGCGATCACGGCCATTCCAACAACCTCCAGTCCGCGCGGCTTCTCTCCCAGCTCGATCGCGCCGAACACGATGCCCAGCACGGGCGTCGCAAGGATGGTGAGGCTGGCGAGCCCGGCTTCGGTTCGCTGCAAGAGCGCAAACCAAAACAACCAAGCAAGTACCGTCGCCGGCACCACGGTATAGAAGAGCGCGAAGAAAAAGTAGGGGCTCAATAAGATCGCTCGTCCAGGGACAAGGACGGCCATCACAGCGAGAGCCAATCCTCCAAACAGCATCTGCCAAGCGGCCAGAGCGAGAGTATCCATGAAAGACTTCGTCAGAAGCCGCCTCGCGATAACCGTACCCGTGGCCCACGAAAAACCTCCCAAGGTGGCAAGCACCGCGGCATCAGCAGTTCCGCTTCCGGCGCTTGCCGCGAAGATCAGGACGAGCCCGACGCCTGCGACGATCGTCGCCAACCACTGAACTCGCGATGGCCTTTCGCCGAGCACCGGCCAGGCCATCAGCACGACCCAGAACGGCATCGTATAGTCCAAAACCGCGCTCCTGCCGGCGGGACCGGTCAGCATCGCCCACATCACCAGCCCGAACTGCGCGCCGGTCTGCAGCAAACCCGCGAAGATGACACCTAAAATGGGTCGCACTTTGAACGGGCGCTTCAAAGCTGCCAACGCGGCGAACAAGCACAAGGATGCCAGCACAAATCGTATCGCCGAAAACGCGAACGGGCCGCAGTACGCCAGGGCGCGCTTCATCACCACCCAGTTGTATCCCCATGCAACGGGAACGAAGATGAGGATGGCTGTCCATTTTGCGCGCTGGTTCATGCAAATGCTTCGAAGCAAGAAATGCCCTTCGAGGCAACGTTTCAAATGCCGAACCGATGGCTGTAAACAGATCCATTTCATAAGCAGAAACGGGCTAAGCTGTGCTTGACACCAACGGCTGATCTGGGACTAAGTGCAGCGCGCGACCTATTCTCTAGAGGAGCTCGACGATGTCCGACATCTGCGCGGGGAAGACGCGAATCCTCCCTCTCATACTCTTGCTGCTGTTGGCTTCCCCCGGACTGGCGCAGACGTATCTGTTCGCGGACGGCACAACCGACACATATAGCTTGATCGCGAGCGTGCTCGGCGGCGACCCGATCGAATCACCGGATTGCAGTCATCCAGACTTCGGTCCTCACATCACCCAAGCATGGGATGACGACCTGGGAATGTACACCTTCGTGTTCTACATCCACGTCACTCCCGACAATGACAGGTGCACCGCGTTCGATCGTCAGCGAAACGAAATCAAGACGTACGGGCCCTCGCCCGCTTATCTAAAAGGATTCTACGGTGACACCGTCACCTTCCGCTGGCGCTTCAAGCTCGATGACGGGTTTCAGCCTTCGCCCAACTTCACCCACATTCACCAGATCAAAGCAGGCGATGGGCCGGACGCGGAGTCTCCAATCATGACTTTGACTCCGCGGGCCGGTAGCCCTGAGCGCCTCCGGCTCATCCACGTCAACTCGAGCGGAGTATCCCAAACGCTGGCGATGGTCGATCTCGCTCCGTTCAAGGGCGCGTGGGTCGAGGCCTATGAGCAGATCACCTACGGCTTCGATGGCCAATACTTCATTCAGATAACAAACGTGAGCGATGGCACGGTGCTCCTCTCGTACAGCAACGGCGATATCGATCTGTGGCGGAACGGGACAACCTTTGTCAGGCCCAAATGGGGCATCTACCGCAGCCTCAACAGCCCCTCCTATCTTCGCGACGAGGCGGTACGCTTCGGCGGCTTTTGTTTGGCGAAGGGATGCGACGACTGCCCGTGATGCTTCGTGGCGGTCGTTCTGTGATTAGACAGCTCACCACCACTTCGATCGACCGCGCTTGGACCAATCACCGCCGCTCGATCGACTCTTTCACGCTTTGATCTTTACCAGCTTTGAGCTCCGTTCCCACAGCTGCTTGGCGACCGAGCTGTCGCTCGCGAGGACAGACGGCGTCTTGGGATGATTGTTCTCAAAATACAAACCCGTCTTGCCTTCAACTTCAGGGCTGACTGCGAGATGGACGACGGCATCCGCGCCCTGCGCCGGCGTGAGCATGAAAAATCGGGCCAGGATGTTGATAATGGGCCGCATCCAGCGCGGTGCACCGTTCCAGATGTTCGTCGCTACGCTGCCTGGATGAAGGCTGTTCACCGTTACGCCCGTCCCTTCGAGCCGGGTGGCCAGCTCGCGAGTGAAGAGGACGTTGGCCAGCTTAGAACGAGAGTAGGCGCGCATGATTTTATAGCCGCGCTCGAACCCCAGGTCGTCAAAGTCCATCGTGCCGCGATAGTGAGCGGCGGACGCGACATTGATCACGCGCGCCGGGGCGCTCTTTACGAGGAGGTCGAGCAAAAGCTGCGTGAGGAGAAAGTAGCCGAGGTGGTTGAGCGCAAAAGTCGCCTCGATTCCATCACCGGTTAGCGTGCGGTTCGCAAAGACGGCGCCCGCGTTGTTCACGAGGATGTGCAGTCGCTCGTGTCCGGCTCGAAATTCCTCTGCCAAGGCGCGGATCCTCTCTTGGGATGAAAAATCACAGAGGAGCGATTCCACCGAGGCCGCCCTGGATCGCTTGCGAACCTCGTCGACCTTGGCCGCAGTCTTCGCAGGGTCTCGGCCAACCATCACCAGACTCGCTCCCAGCTGCGCCAGTCTCACCGACGTTTGCAAGCCAATACCGCTCGTCGCACCGGTGATCAGAACCGTCTTCCCTGTGAGGTCTGCCATGGCGCTTGAATACAATGGCGCATGTCAGAAGACCATTCAGATTTCGATCGGAATTGCGGGCGCGCATCGACGTAGCCGCGACTGGCCGAACTCTTCGCCGTGCTCTACCATGCTGCAATGAGCTTCTCCCTCCTGTTACTGCTGTTGTCTCCAATCGCTGTCGAGGGACCGGGAAACGCCGCCGAAGCTTATTTGCGTGCGCTGGCCGGCACCGGGGACGAGCACGCAAGAGAGCTTTTGCTGGGTGGCGCAACGATGGATGCCCAGCTCTCCTCGCTGGAGAATTGGCGGATCGTGTCCAAAGAGCCGCTCCAAACCGAGGAGGGGGATCTGCGCCTGGCTTCTCAAATGATCACCGACCTCGACAGGGCTGCGCACGAGGCGTCTCGCAAGATGTTGAGGGGGCAATGGAAGGGAAACGACTTCTCCGTCTCCGAGCTGTCGCAAGCCGATGCCGCGAAGCTCTTGTTGCCCACCAAGGACCGCGCGCAGCGATTTTCGAAGGCTTATCCGCTGCTCGCCTACGTCGCGCGGGTGGGCAAGGAGGTTTACTGGCATCCAAAAAATCCGATTCGCCCGCTTCTCGCGAAGGCTGGAAAGCAAGGCCGGTATTCGTTGCAACTTCAGCGCTTCAAGATCCAAACCGTCGAGGGACCTCAGCAGGTCGCGCGCAACTGGCCTCTGCGCGTCTTGAGGTTTCGGACCGACGCTTTGGACACCGGCTGGAAGATTCTGCCTGCGTCGGACTGGAGCCCGGACTGAGCCGAACATCAGGTTGGAGGTTACCACTCGGAACCGAATCCGGCGCTTGAGGCGTCAGCGCGGAAAACGACTAGTCCTCGCCGCCGTGATGGTGATGGCCAGTGACATCAAATATCTGATTCACCGGCGATGGACCAACCGAAGCGAATGGCACCACCCGCGTCTGGTTAACGCCAGGTCTCGACCAATCGCAAACACCATTCGGAAAGATGTTTCGCAACCTTTGTAACTCGGCGTCCATAAACGTAACAGCGTAATCGCTGACGTCGATTGGTTTGAGCTGGCACTTGAATTTGTTCGCCGCGAGCGGGCCTCCGGCGACCTTGCGCGGATTGGAGTACGAGGGCCACAATGAGTTGCACTTACTGTCGGGCTCTCTGCTCCAGGTCTGTGGCTCTCTGATGAATCGCGGGCTCAGCTCCTTGGTCCAGCATCCGTCGACGAGATCGTCCGGCCGGTTCCGGATGACCTTTTCACGCAAAGGGATATGGGAGGGATCGGCCTTGACTGCCTCGACCCACCTGATGAAGTCGGCCCAACTTTGCGTGGTCACCACCGCAGCCAAAGCTGCCGACGCGGGCGTGGGGTTGGTCAATTCGGCAAAATTAGGTCCGCCGCGCCACATCACGTGATTGTCGGCATTCCCGTTTGCCTCGATCATCCGCTCGCGCACCGCAAAGTGATACCACTGATAGTGGTAAATCACGTCCTCGTCGAGAAGCAGCGATGTATCGAAGACGGGAATCGAAGCCAGTCCCCCGCTTCCACCCAAGCTAATGGCAGTCTGTTGGATGCGCTTGATTGCTCCGACGTCGCCAATGGAACGTTGCGAGACGTAGTTCGCGTCCTGGTCGAATCCGCCAATCCCTTCGTTTAGGTTGAGGAACTGAGTCGTGGTGATGGCGCCTGCGTTCAGCGCTTCTAGACCGTACTGGACGCCCTCGTTGTCGAAGGGCCGGAGCGCGAATCGGGTGCTCGCGTCGACGCCGTAGACATTTCGAGCGACGTCAAAGATGGTCGGGCGCGCTCCGCCGGGGTTATTGGTTGGGTCGTAACGCATCGCTTGCGGGACGACAGGATTCCACACCGCCGAGGCGTAACCGGTAACATCAACCCGACCGGGCACCGGATCGGTTCGCCCCGACTGGTTCGCCGCATCGTACCAGGCCTGGATGCCTTTATACCCAGACACCGCCACTTTCTGTGCATCGCTAAAGCCATCCGGATCGGTAACCGTGAAGTAATGCGTCAGAAGGTGACCATCCAGCCCGCTGTAGGCGATCGAAAGCGCATCGGGGAAGGTTGCACCGATGAGCACGCCATCGAACAGGCCAGGGAATTCGTCGGCCACCTGCAGGCTGGTGTAAGCGCCGCCGGAGCCGCCCGTGCTGACCGTGAAAAGCGGCACCCCGAAAGTCTTGATGAAGTGCTCCTTGCCCATCATCGTCGTTTCACCGGCGAGAAATGCGTTGCAACTGTTGGTCGGGTGATTGAGAGTGTTGATAAACAGCGCGTAGCCTTCGCTGAGTCGTGTGACATCGAGAATGTTGGCGCCTTGCGCCCCGCCTTGAATGTACCAGCCGCCCGGGCAGCCCGCGCCGTGCATTGCGAGCAAGCGCTTGTTCCACCCTCGAGGCGGTGAAAATGGCGTCGGGGCGGGCTCGGAAGTCGGGTCGTGCAGGATGGCATTCTGATAAATGCCGCGGTTCATCGTGCCGGTCTCAACCCGCACGACAAAAGGAACGGTGATGCCATCGAGCGTCGTGGTGGTTGCCGCATCGGCAGGCAGAACGTTTGGGTTGGGCATTGGCTGGAATGTGGCACTGCCAATAGCCTTGTAGACATAATTTATCCTTGTCGACGCGGAACAATTTGTATCGAGCGGAGAACCGAGCGTGCTGCCATCGGGAAGTTGGAAATCCTGCGTCTGGCAAATGTAAGGCTGCAGATGGGGCCCGGAGACGATGGGGCCGGTGATCGGGTAGTTGGTAATCCTTAGCGTTGCCAACGGACGGCGATGATTACCAAAGACTTCGACGACATTTCGGCCAACCCGCAGGCCGTTGACGAGCCCGGTTGCTGTAAGGCCGTCGGCGTCGGCATGAAATTCCGCGGTGACGTCTCGTCCGTTCACGGTCACGCGCAAATCGCTCAAGCTGATGAAGCGAGCCGGGACAATCTGGACGAGCGCGTTGCCGCCACTGACGAGGTACGGCCGAGATGATAGTACGCGTATCGCAACGCCGCGCGAGTCGTCTGCTTCCTCTTGCCCCGCCGCGTTCACACTCGCGAGCGGCAGCCAGGAAAATAGGACGCCGACTGCGGTCACCAGTCCAGATGCTCTGCTGAGTCCTTCGAAACGGACGCTCGTCTTCATGCGGTCCCCCTGTCTTCGGCTCGATCGCCGGCTTGTAAGCTGCATCGTCCGCATAGACTTCCGATTCGCGGCACGCAACGTCCACTAAGCCGGAATGGCCCAGATTCTGACATTCTGGGCATCACGCTCCGGGACTGATTCGCAAATCCTGGTTGCGCTCCACTTCCGTACTCTTGTACGGTCCCTCCGCTAAGGCCATGCGTCGTCTTGATCCACTTGTGAGGCCCACAGCTTTCGCATTGCTCTTGGTGAGCCTCTGCAGCTGTGATCGCCCGTACAACTGCCAGGTAGAATGCAGCACCCCCGGAGGCGCTGCCGCGGGCATTGGCAAGTACGTGGTCGTCTCGGCCAGCGACTTCCAAGGGGCCGTAGCAAGTTGCCAGCAGCAAGCGCAAAACCAAAACCTTTGCCCGGCCGATCAAGTCGTCGCAGGCTGCAGTTGCATCGTGTCGAGCGCCGACTAAAAGTTACCTGCTGTCACGCTAAACGATCGAAATCCACGAGCTATTGACACTACTGCGTCAGATGCGGAGCGGCGGGAGCAATGCTCACGCCTGATGCGAAGGACGAGGTCTGCGCCGCGGACGGTAGCAGCAGGGGCAGCGCGGGACCCACGTTAGTAGTGCTAGGGAGCGGCGAGGTTTAGAATAAAGAATTCCTCCAACCCTATAGAAATGTTCGTAGGATTGTGTCGAAAGAAGCGCCGGTGGTTCGTCGCAGGTATACGAACGGCTAAAACCGGAGAGAAGTCATGAGAAAGATCATCGCGATCACCCAAGTCACCGTGGATGGCGTCATGCAGGGGCCCGGCGGCCCCGAGGAGGATCCGAGGAATGGGTTCACCCACGGAGGCTGGGCCATGCCCTTCGGGGACGATGCCCTGATGCAGGTTATGGACGAGACTATCGCCGCCAAGTTCGACATGCTTCTGGGACGCTGGACCTACCAGCTCTTCGCCTCCTACTGGCCGCACCAGAAGAACTCGATCGCGAAGGCGTTCAACAAGGCGACGAAATACGTCGTCACGCGCGGTTCCGACCGGCTCGACTGGGTGACTTCGAAGCGCATAGGTGGTGATGTCGTGGCCGAGGTCCGCCGGCTGAAGGCATCGGATGGGCCGGAGTTGCATATCTGGGGCAGCAGCGAATTGCTGCAGACGCTGATCGCCGCCGATCTCGTCGACGAATATCGCCTCTGGGTCGCTCCGGTGGTGCTCGGCGAAGGGAAGCGGCTATTCGGAAATGGCATCCCGCCGCGTGGTCTCTCCCTAGTCGCTACGCGGAGCACGCCAAGGGGCGTCCTCATCAACACCTACCGGCCTGCCGGCCCCCTTCCAAAGACGTGACTCGGCATCCGATTAAATTAATTGCGCTCTATTCGGAGGGACCGAGCGAGCAGTCGGGATTGACGTTCTGGATGAAGACGTCTGAATTGCCGCTCCGAGAGTCCTGCCAGGCCAGCGCCGCGAGCCCAGAGGAAGCAAGGTCGGCGGTCAGGCGGGATTTGCTCGCCGGCGTCGAGGAAACTGCGAACAGCGGGCAATCGATTTGGCCGTCCCCGTCGATGTGGATGGCGCCGATGGTGGCCGACCCAAAAGCCGCCTGGTCAACCCAAAACAGCATTGCGCCGTTCCCGCTCTGAACATTCTGAACAAAGATTTGCTGATCGGTGCCGAGCGGAATGATCTCCAGACCCGCGTCTCCCCAGAGAGCTTGGCCTGCGGCGTCGAATTTCTGGCCGTACACGCCATCGAGCGACTGAAGAGAGTTCTGCTCGGTCCAGAAGAGAAACATCTCACCGGTCTCCGCGAGGTAAGAAACCGAGGGGGAGACCCTCGAGCGAGTCACATCGGCTGAACCGACCGCTCCATTGTGGACGAAGAGCTCCTCGCCGTTGCTGTTGATGTGTTGGGCGAATACCTGAAGTGAGGGCCTGCTGCTGTACCACGAAAATACCGCTCCACCGCTGCCGTCGAGGATGAAGTACGGAAAACTGCCAATTTGCAGCGAGCCGCCATCGAACACCCGAACGTGATTGTCGCCCCAAAGAAGCTGGCCGTCGGCGTCCAATTTGTTCGCCATCATCCAGCGGTCGCTCGTAAAGCCTGTATCGCGGACCCACGAGACGATCACGCTTCCATCGTCTGCTGCTTTAAGGTCGGCAAGGCTATAGTTGGCGCCGGATTCGCTGAGCACAACGCCGTTCCAAACCGCCTGACCATCCGGGTCAAGCTTCTGAAGCACCGTCTCGCTGCCGCTGATCCACGCCACCACGATATTGCCGTCGCTGGTGCCCGCGATTTTCGGATTGCCGTGAAAGATCGAGTCGTCGGTAAGTTGAACACCGAGCTTCCCCCAGAGCAGCTCTCCTGATGGGCTGACCTTGGCGGCCGTCACTTGCTGAGTAGGGCCTTCCCGGTCGTCGAGGAACGCGACCAAGATGTTCTGATCGACGTCGACGGAGAGCCCGTAGTCCTGCGTCGAGCTGTTGCCGAGGTCGGCAACGAGAATCCCGTTGTGCGGGAACAGCTCCTCGCCCGCGGGATCGAGGTGCTGCACGTAAACGTCGTAGCCCGACGGTGGCGGGTCATTGGGATTGTTCGAGAACCAGCTGACGTACCAATCCCCATTCGGCAGCGGCCGAATTTTCGGTTGGACTTGATCTCCGGGTCCGTCACCGAGGGAAAGGTTGAGCGCAGGGTCAGAGCTCCACTGGGCCCATGCGCCGGAAGCAAGAATCAAACTAAAGACGAAAATCAAGCCGCCGCGAACCCAGCTTTTCATGCAACGCTCCTGGTTGATTGGGCGGCGCACACTGCCACATCAAAGACTGTTTGTCTCGAATGAACTTACGGACTACCCAGCAGGAGCGACTCGCAAATCTGCAGAATGGCCTCTAGGTTTTCCTCGCCCGTGGGAATGATCTGCTCGGGTGGGAGAACAAAGCCCGCTCCTCGAAGCTCGATCCCCCAGGCCGCAGCGCCGCGCTCGCCGTACGCCCAGTCATGAGCCGTTCCCGCCGCGATGTAGAGAATCCGCGAGCCCTGTCCGCTCTGATAGTGAACCCCGTGAACGCTTCGGATCGCATCTGAGATCAGCTGGCCATAGCCGTCTAGGAAATCGGCGTCGGGTGGCGTCGTCGTCGTGTACTGCCAAGGCGACAGCACCAGCTGCCCGAAGCTGTGGAAATCCAGATACGCTACAAGTCGAGCAGACAGTGAACGGGTCAGGTCGCGAACCGCGGCGACCTCGGGCTCTGACCAGGCTTGCGGGCCGTGGAAAACGTCACTGCACGGGTCGTTGCTCGAGCCGGTGCCTCCCCAGCCGACTTCCCAGTTGCGATTCAGGTCGATGCCCTGGCAACTGCTGCCCTCATTGATCCGGCGGTTCTTTCGCCAAAAGCGCTCGCTGGTCCAAGTGTAGTCATAGCCATCCGGATTCATGTCTGGGACGAAATAAAAATCCACGCCCTCCATCACGAATTGAACCCGAGCATCCAAGCCATACTGTTGCACCAGGCGATCGGCCGCAAACACCACCGTCATAGGCGCGATCCACTCGCGTGCGTGCTGCGTCCCCTCGATGACAAAGGCCGGCCGCCCATCCCGGGGGTTTCCAATCGCATCCGGGCCGGTGACGCGAATCACCCGAATGTCTCGGCCCTCCAGCGACTGTCCAATCACAGTCACCTCCGCCAAATCAGGATAGCTCTGGGTGAGAAAATCGAGGCGGTCATTGATGTCTTGATAGCTTTTGAAGTTTTGAAACCAGTCGCCGTTCCCGGTTTGCGCTGCGCGAGCAATGCTTACCCGCTCGAAATCGACGAGTTGCTGGACATCGTCGATCACCACTTCAAACAGGACGCCGGAATCGGCCAACTGGCCGAGTTGCTTTGGCGTGACTCGAACGTCAAAGGTTCCGATTCCAGGCCCAAAGCAATTCCAAACATCGAGATTCATGTTCTCAATGAGCTCGACCTCTTTCGCAGTGCGCGCCGTGACGCGAACCACTTGCTGACCGGCGTAGCTTACCGTTGCGGCGGGTTCGAGCGCCGTTCCCCACGCTATCGTCGCGCTGAGAACGAACAAGACCGAGGCAGTCAGATCACATCGTCGAAGCAATCGTCCGGTCATCAGCCCCACCTCCCCCGTTGAAAGCGCGTTGAACGGACTCGCTTAACCGAAGGCTGGCCATGGGTCCACTCAGAAATGGACGCATTGCTCGGAATCGCGTGACACGCCGCAACTTTTTGTCTTGGCGCAGTCCTGGTTCAGGCCAGAGCTCGTCTTGCAGGCTTGTTTTCCAATCTTAAAACGTGATGACGCCGCGCGCGTTGCGGCCGGCGGTCATGTCGGCGAATGCCTCGTTGATCTGACCGAGGGAATAGGTGCGCGTGACGAGCTCGTCGAGCTTCAGCTTGCCCGCGCGATACAGTTCATACAAGCGCGGGATGTCGACGTGTACGTTGGCGCCTCCGTACCACGATCCGAGCAGCCGTTTCTCGAGTAGAGGCAGAAAGAAAACGTTGAGCGCGATCGATTCCTTGATGTTTCCAAGCCCTATCACCACGCACGTGCCCGCCTTGCGCGTCGCGGCGTAGGCTTGCTCGATCGTCTCTTTGCGGCCGATCGCTTCGAAGGCATAGTCGGCGCCCCGTCCTTCCGTCAGTCCGCGCACGGCCTCGACCGGATCCACCTTTGTCGCGTCCACCGCGTCGGTGGCTCCGAACGCGCGCGCCATGTCCAGCTTGTTCGGCTGCGCGTCGACGGCGATGATGCGCTCGGCGTTGGCGATGCGGGCGCCTTGAATTGCGTTCAGCCCAATGCCCCCGGCGCCGAACACCGCGACGCGGCTGCCGGCTGCCACCTGAGCCGTATTCAATACCGACCCGACGCCGGTCATCACCGCGCATCCGAGCAGCGCGCATTTATCGAGCGGCGCATCGCTCGGCAGCTTCACCGCGGCGCTTGCCGGCACCACCGCGTATTCGGCCATCGTGCCCAGCGCCGAGAACACGTTGAGGTCCAGCTCGCCCTGGTGCACGCGCGTCGTGCCATCGGGCATGCGATTCGTTTTATTGATTTGCTCTCCGAGCTCGCAGAGATTGGGCTTGCCGATGCGACAGTAGAAACAGCGACCGCAGGGTGTCACCCAGGAGAGCACGACCTTGTCTCCGGGCGAGAGGCGCGTCACCCCCTCCCCGACTTCCTCCACGATGCCGGCGCCCTCGTGGCCCAGGACGCAAGGCAGCTTCCCCCGGACGATGCCCTGCACGAAGGAGAGATCGGAGTGACAGACTCCCGTGGCCAGAAGCCGCAGTCGCACTTCGTCCCGCCGAGGATTGTCGAGCGTCACGTCCTCGACTCGAACGGGCTGGTTTCTTTCGAAACAAATTGCGGCTTTCATCGGCGCGACCTTCTCTGCGCTTCCGCGCCGACCGTATGGCTTATCCGCCGGGTGCGCAAGGCTCATTTTATCGCTGGCGAGCCGGCGTCCGCCGCGAGATCGATAGTTTGATCGTTACTCTGAAGCCCCGACGGCTGTCCGGGCATGTGGCGCGGGATTCCGTAGGGAGCGTCCTCTCGCGGTGGGAGGGTCTGAACACATCCCGTGGTGAGAAGCTGAACAAGAACCAATGTAAATCCTGTCTTCATGCGCGCGAGCTTCGACCCAGGCCGCAGGGAAATCAAGCCAGAGCTGCTCGAGCGGCGAACCGGTGTAGCGCGTCCCGCGTTCGCGGCGCGAATCCAGGCAGGAGCTTGATTGCCACCTTTCGATTGAGCTCTGGATCATACGCCGCATAAACGACGCCCATCCCGCAGCGGCCGAGTCGTCCCAGCAGCACGTAGTGGTCCAGGGTGAGTCCGGGCTCGCCCTGCTCGTTCACGCCCGCGGGCGTAAAGGCTGCAGTTTGCTGCCAAGCGGCGTGTCCGCTCTCAGGCAGCGTCGCCGCGTTGGTTGCCGCTTGATCGATCGATGGCGGGACGGTGCTGAGGAGAGACTCCACCTCCTGACGGAGTGTCTGGTCGCCACCGCAGGCGTCGGCGAGAAACTTCGGCCGTTCGCCGGGGGCGCGCTGCAGTGCAGCTTGCAGCAGCTGACCAATTCGCTGCGATCGCTCCGCTCGCATCGACTCCCCACCGGCAACCACTCGGGGCCCGGCGCGAGGCTCTAGCACGCTGATCAGGGCAGCGATACAGGATTGGTTCAATCAGACTTAAAACGGAGCTATTCGAACAGCTGCCGAAGTTGACGAGCACCTTGCAACGACCCGGAGCGAGCTCGGCGTTCGGGCTTAAGAAGCCGTGCTGCGACTCGATTGTACGACGATTATGTGGCAAAACGATGAGTGCCAGAAATGAATGCCGAAACCAACGCGCGTAATCATTGGTTTGCACCCGGCTGGTGGCCACTCGCTTTGGCAGTTGCGGCTGGCAGTGTTTCGGCGACGTACGTCCCTGTTGCGTTACTGACCTTGCCGGTGTCGGTTGGCTCGACGCCGGCCGCGCCCGAAGCCCTCGCCTGTATCAGCGGCGACAACAAAATGGTGTCTTCGTTCGTCGCGGTTCCCGAGAGCTTGTCGGAGAGGCTGTTTGAATTTGAAGTGGCGTTGGTTCAAGCCAAGCAAATCGTTCAGGTGTTTGCTCGGGAGAACGGACTTCCGCCCGGGACGCGTCTCGAAGGTGCGCGGCTCGAGGTCTATCCCTCTCAGGAAAAGCTTTGGAGGTGCATGAACAGGACGCCGGATTGGTCTGAACCGCCTCCGCTGCCGCGAAAGACATTCGTCGCTGCGAACGGGAATCCCTTGCGGGCCGTGACGCCCGAAGAATTTGCCCGAGTCATCCCGGAGTACGCCGCTCTTCGACGCGACGCCTGGGTTCGGCTGATCGCGCACGAGCTCGCTCACAACTGGCACGCCGAAGTTGCGAGTCGAAAGATGGGCCCACATTGGTTCTTCGAGGGACTCGCGGTCGTGATCGCAAATCAGGGCTTCGGCGAGGACTTGCATCCCAAGTCCGCCGACGACGCCCTGCAGCCCATCGATTGGAGCGGACGGTACGCCTACGCGCAGGCCGCGGCCTCGGTTCGTTTCTTTCTGAAGCGAGCGCCGGTCAAGACTCTGATAGAGCGCGCGCAAATGCCTGACTTCGAAACATGGCTGCGCAAGCTTCCAGCGAAGCCCCCCAAGACGCCGAGCGGACGGCTGTGACTTGTCGCATGAAAATTGAGCCGAGAACTCGGGCGCTTATTTCACTCCTGGGGACCCGATATCCGCTGCGAGATCGACAGTTTGATCCTTGCTCTCGAGCCACGGCGGCTGGTGGGGCATGTGGCGCGTGATTTCGTAGGGACCCCCCTTCACCTCGCGGTGGAAGGGTCTCAACATCCCATGGTGAGGAGCAGGACCAGCACCAATTTGACTCCTGTCTTCATCGCGCGAGCTTCGACCCAGGCCGCAGGGAAATCAAGCCAGATCTGCTCGAGGAGCGAATCGGTGGACCTTGCCTCGACGACTTGGGCGGGAATGCGGCTCGCTCGCCGCGACGCTGGAGTGAGCGCTGAAGCGCTGAAACTAGCCCGGCGTAAGCAAGTACATCACGGCATTACAAGTCAGGTTGTACATGTAATGCAAAACGATCGACGGCCATAACGACCCCGTGCGCAGATAAAATCCGCCGAGCACCAAGCCGCCAACGAATCGGAAAATCCAAGCTGGAAAACCCCAGCGGTGCAGAAACGCAAACACTGCCGAAGAAACGAGCAGTGCTCCAACAGCGCCCAGAGGCTTGATAAGTCGTTGAAGCAACACCCCACGGGTTAGCCACTCCTCCAATGGCACAACCAGAATGAGAAATACCAGGAAGGCGGTGACGCCGACGGCATCAGGTCGCCCCTCTTGGGGAGCGGACATATGGAGCAGGGCGATGGCGATTCTAATCAGGCCCATCGCGGTCCCCACCGCAGCCGCGAGCGCGAGCACTCTCCATCCCGGATTTCGCCAGCGACCACTGCCATCCATCGCCGCGGCGTTGACGCGTGTGGCGCGCGAGGAGACGTCCGGCGAGGACGGGGGTTGAGACTCTTCGTTCGTCATTCAGCGCGCGGCATGAAACTCCAATTCCGTTGGTCCCGCAAAGCGCGTGCGCGATTCCGGCGAGGAAGAGCAGTGCCGGGTCGCCAGCGCCGCCGACAGCCGCGTCGACCGAGCGCTTCGAACCGCCTAACCCCCCGTGAATCCTGAGTTATTCGTGAAAGTGCGATGAACGTGAGCCAGTTTGATCGCCGTTTACGCCTTTATCTGATCGAAGGGAAGTACCGACGAGGTTTGGGTCACGTCGGTCATCCTTGAGGTGTGGCGATGATGGTCAGAAGTAGATCGACGGCGCTGACGAGACGGTCCGACTTCCATTCTGCTTCAACCGCGGCGGCGCGCCGCGCAGTAGTGGAAGTAACAGTCAATCATCAACAGCTATGTAGCACACTGCGGTTTCACTCCCGCTGTACTCAGCGTTGCTGTTCGCGTACAAATCCAGCCCGGCCTTGCAGGGTCGAGCTTTTTCGAAGGGGAAAATCCATGAAGAAGCTGTTTGCAACTATAGCGGCTCTGTTTGCAGTTCACGCGTATGCCGGTGGTGGTTCCATTGTTGTTTGTGAATCAATGACCGCATGCAGGTTCCCGCCGCCAGTGTTTCCAATGGACGTACCGGCTTTGTCATTCGACGCGATTTCGGACGGGATCGTAGACATTAGCGCAAACCTTTGGCTCTCATCTGACTGCCAGGGCGATCCAGACGCTAGCATGTCTTTCCCAGGACAAAGTATTTCCGGGGCCGGTCAATGGTTTATCGAAGTCGACAGTTGGCAGCTTCCGGACGGAACCGACTTCTCCATTCAGTGGACGATCGACGGTTGTCCGACCACTGATTGCGTCAATGGCACCACGGGAATGTTGCCGGACATTTGCCAGCTGGAGTAGACGGCCTCCGAGAATCTCCTTGCCTGGTATTTTCAGTCGATAAGTGATGGGCCTTATCTAGGGGAGAGCTTGACCCGAGAGCGCTTGTGCTACCGAGTCCGGGCTCAGGCCACTCGGAACTCCGACGATCGTGAGATTGGCAACGACTGGGACACTGCAGGACGATATATTGGAGCATGCGAGCTGCCAATTGCCAGGTTGGATCCCCGCGGGCACCGATCGAAACCACCAATCTCGCCGCTGGGGAGTTCCGTCCGGCAATCTGTCCGAAGACTCAACTGCAAGCGAGCGTCCGCAGAGAACCTGCTCGCACCAATAGGTACCAGGGTGGGAGCAATTGGTTGCGCCAGGTGGGGGCGCGGAGAAGCGAACGCCACTGGTCATGATTCCCTGGACAGTCAATTGAAAGTCTAGGCCGTAGAGGTGAACGATGGGCTGAGTACCCGAGGTTTGGCAGAGATTCCAACTTGGGCATCGGGGCAACTCGTTGTCACCCAGATTGATGGCCACCTTGAAGAGTGAATTTATCAACGGCAGCGTGGGTCCGCTAATTGTTCCAGTTTGCGCGTCTATGATCTCGGTGCCCAAAACTGGCTCGGGTTTTACGTATCCAGCCGTGAAAGTACTAAAGGATGGAAAACCCCAGTCGGCCTGCCACGAGCAGTCGCTGCTGCTGCTGTAGAAGGGACCGACGCTGATATCAACCACGCCATATCCGTGCGTGCCAACGGTCCCGAGCGCCGCGATGTCGGGCTTTTGAAAGTACGTGAAGCATTGGCTAGGGTCGTGATTGTCGCAGGAACGGGTTTCAACTTCGCCTTGATTGAGCTCGGATGGGTCCAATTGCGCAGCGTACGCGAGCGTGTCGAGGGGTGGTGAAACAAAGCCGCTGATGCGGCTGAAGTACTCAGTCAAGTGCTGCGTGTTGTACGGCGACACATAAGCGCCGTTTCGATTGGTCGCCGTCTTTGCCCCGACAGCGGCGATGTAGTCAGGTGCCTTGGGGCCTCCGGTCCGATGCCAGTCGTTGGGGTTTAAGTTCCACTGATAATCCTTTGCAAAGCCCGTTTGCTCGTTCCCCGCAATGCGCGCGGAGATGGCCCCCAAGCCATCCGGGAATTCCCAGTGCTTGTTCCATACATTCGGCCCCCACTGAATCTGGTTCACGAAAAAAGTCGCTGGAGAAAGATTGGCGCTGAGGGGATCCGCCACCGGCTTTGAGGCGATCCCGGTGACACCGTCCGCCAGGTTGCCATGAGCGCAATACCAGAAGCTTCGCGCTCCATCAGCGAGAGTGAACTCCAGACAGAGGTAGTCGAAGTCTTGCTCATAAGTTCGAATGACTCGATTGCCCTGGTTGTCGACCGCGGGCGCCGGATCGGGCGCGAGGAAGGCAGGACGGACGACGAGGTTCGAGCACGCAATCGTGAAACCTAGATAGACGTGGTGAGGAGGGAAATCGGAGTCTGACACTACGAGGTCCTGACCCTCCATCGGATCGCCCTTTGGATAGACAACCTTCTCGAAAAGGTCCATGAAGACCATAAATTTGGGCAACGTGTATATGACGCGGTCCTTGGTCCAAGTTGTATAAGGGCAGGCGTCGTCGATGTCCTGCGGGCTCAACGTGCTAAAGTCGGTGACGGTCAGCGCATCCGGCGGCGCCAGCACCGTGTTGTCAAGAACGAGACCCGCGTTGCCGTTCAGAAGCGTCAGCTCGCTCATCGCGCCGATGCCGCTCATTACAGTAATCGCGTTCAATGGGTTCAATGCATTCATGCTGTTCATCGCATTCATGCTGTTCATCGAGTTCATGCTGTTCATCGCATTCATCGCGTTCATTGAATTCATGCTGTTCATCGAATTCATTGAGTTCATCGAATTCAT
>DATFTC010000227.1:0-2267 GCA_035262305.1 Myxococcaceae bacterium
TGCCGGATGTCGTCAACGTGGAAAAGTGGTTCTCTCCGGATACGCTGAACGCGCTGCGAAAAATGGGATATACCGTGCAAGTCGGCCTGCACGACGGCGATTTCACGTCTCCTTACTGGAGCGACGCCGAGTGCATCGCGATCGACGAGAATACCGGCGACCGGCTGGGCGCGACCGACGGGCGCAATAGCAACGGCAGGGCCGTAGGATACTAAAAGGCATTCCGCAGTGACGGTTTTTGCTTGCTGAATAGAAGCGGGGACTGCAAGCTCGCTTCCGTTCAACGATTTGAGAATTCGACAATCGACAATTTGCTCAGGACACACATGCAGAGAGCAATTTCAACTTACCTATTCGTGAAAGAGCGGCTGCATCCGGGCATTCTGGATGGCCTGGTTCGCAACGGGGTTCAGGCGGTCGAAATTTTCGCCGCCCGCCAGCATCTCGATTACGCCAACCGCAAAGCGCACGTGAAGGAAATCGCAGAGTGGTTTCGCGGCAGCGGTGTTCCCCTCAACTCTGTGCACTCGCCCCTCTATGCCGATTACGAGTGGGGAAGAGCGGGGGCTCCGCCGGTCAACATCGCGTCGACGGACCGGGCGAGCCGCATTGAAGCCATGGACGAGATCAAGCGTGCGCTGGAAGTCGCGGAGCAGATTCCGTTTCGTTTTCTCGTGCAACACATCGGAACGCCCAACGAAAGTTTTGCCGACAACAAGTTTGAGGCGGCGATGACCTCGATCGAACACCTTCGCGCCTTCGCGAAGCCGCTCGGCGTCCGCATCCTGCTGGAAAACATTCCCAACGAACTTTCCACTCCCGACCGCCTGGTGGAAATGATCCGGACCGCGCACTTTGATGACGTGGGTGTCTGCTTCGATTTCGGCCACGCGCACATGGAGAGCTCGGTGAGTCAGGGCTTCGGGATTCTGCGCCACTACATCCATTCCACCCACGTGCACGACAACGGGAAAGATAAAGATACGCATCTGTGGCCGGGGCAGGGAACCATCGACTGGAAAGAGGCTGTCGAATTGTTGCGCTCCGCCCCGCAAACCCCTCCCCTGCTGCTCGAAGTTGGCGACGACGAAAAAGGCGGCCTGCTCGACCGCCTGGGGGGAGTGTTCGATAAGTTGGAAGCCAACTAGGTTTGGAGGGGAAAGGTTGCCGGCTTTCAAGGTAGGCAAACGCCGAGCGGCTGCAGGATTAGACTCTTGCAACATTGAAACCTTGAGACTTTGCAGCTTCCAAGACTTGAGCTTATGTCAACCACGACCACGACGGCGCCCGTTACCACCATTGCAGAAATCGGCCGGCATGAAGGCCAGTCGGTCACCATCCGCGGCTGGCTCTATAACTTGCGCGAGAGCGGCAAGCTGCTCTTCCCGCAGTTTCGCGACGGATCCGGCATCATCCAGGGAGTCGTTCCCAAAAACGCGGTCACGCCCGAGGTTTTCGAGGCGATCAAAACGCTGACGCAGGAATCGAGCGTGATTGTCGAAGGCAAGGTCCGCGCCGATAAGCGTGCCCCCGGAGGATACGAGCTGGATGTAGCCAATGTGCAAGTGATCCAGCGCGTGCCCGAGAGCGCGCCCTACCCCATCACCCCCAAAGAACACGGCACCGACTTCCTCATGGAGCATCGCCATCTGTGGGTGCGTTCGCAGCGGCAAGCCGCGATTTTGCGGGTTCGCGCCGAGATCATCAAAGCAGCCCGCGATTTCTTCGACGAGCGCGGTTTCACGCTCACCGACCCGCCGATCATTACGCCCGCGGCCTGCGAAGGCACCACCACGCTGTTTCCCGTCGACTACTTTGAAGACCAGGCATACTTGACGCAATCGGGGCAGCTTTACGTCGAAGCGACCGCGATGGCGCTGGGCAAGGTCTACTCCTTCGGCCCGACCTTTCGCGCCGAGAAATCCAAGACCCGGCGTCACCTCACCGAATTCTGGATGGTCGAGCCTGAAGTCGCCTATGCAACCCTCGACGACGTCATGGAACTTGCCGAAGGACTGATCAGCTTTATCGCCAAGCGCTGCCTCGAACGCCGCCGCTCCGACCTGCAAACCATCGGCCGCGACATAGCGAAACTGGAGAAAATCGAGCCACCGTTTCCGCGCATTAGCTACGACGATGCGGTGAAGAATCTGCAGGAGGGCTTTGCCAAGGGCGCGCTGGAGACCAAGTTCGAGTGGGGGGGCGATCTCGGCTCCCCCGACGAGACCTACCTGTCCTCACAATTTGAGAAGCCGGTGATGGTGCAT
>DATFTC010000228.1:0-58293 GCA_035262305.1 Myxococcaceae bacterium
TCGCTGAGCAGGTTGTTCTCGCGGGCGAGGCGCTTGAGGTCGTCCTTCACTCGCTCGAATCGCTTTCGCAGCGAGGCTGCTCTACGAGCCACCGCGGCGTCGTTTCTCGCTTCATCGGGCCCGAGCATGACTGCGCCGATCTCATTCCAAGCCAACCGGCGATCGATCCGAAGAATGAGCAGGGCCTGGTCTTCCGGATCCAGGCTCTGCCGGAGCTTCTGCACCTGCTGCTTCACGTCCGATTTCAAGTGAGGGAGGGTCATCGTTCGGACGCGCTGCTCCAGCTTGGAGATGTCCGGCACGTCCGACAGCGCGACGGTTTTGCGGAAGTGGGGCTCGCGCCGTAGCCGCTGCCAAGCGTTCCGCGCGAGCGTATAGCCCCAGGTTCGAAAGCTGCTCTCCCAGCGGAAGCTCGCCAGCCCAGTCCAGAGATCTTCGCAGAATTGCGCGAACACTTCGCCGGCGAGTTGCTCGTCCCGAACCACGGCGACCAGGAATCCAAGAATCTCCGGACCGAAACCTTCGATGGCCGCGGTCGCCGCTTCCTTCAGCTCTCCGCGCTCGTGGTGCCGCCGAATTCTGTGCTCAAGAGTGCTTTCGTCCCGAGCCATCGGTTGCATGATAGCTCAGGGTTGCAGCAAGGTGTTCGACGACGAAAGAGGCATCGGCATGCGTTTATTCATCGCGATCGACCTCGGTCAACAGGTGCGGGCCATGGTGAGGCGTGAGGTCGAACGACTTCAGCCGCTCGCTCCCAAAGCCAAGTGGGCGAGCGCAGAGGGCATGCACGTCACGCTGGTGTTCCTCGGCTACGTCGGCGACGAGCGCGTGCCCGAAGTGCAGACGATCGTCCGCGACGTGGCGTCCCGCCATGCGCCGCTCCGCCTCGCGGTCGAGGGCATCGGCGGCTTCGGCAGCTCGGTTCGGCCGCGCGTTTTGTGGTTGGGTTTGACCGGGGAAGTGGAGCCGCTGGCCGCGATCAAGGCCGAGCTCGAAAAGCGGCTCGCGCCGCTGGGCTACGAACCTGAAAAGCGACCGTTCAAACCCCACCTGACGCTTGCGCGTGCGCGAATGGCCAACGGAGACGCTGCGCTCGCGCGCTGCATCCGCGCCAGTCGCGAAGCTGCGTTCGGAAAGGCGCAGGTGGATCGAATCATTCTCTTTAGAAGCGACCTTTCGCCAAAGGGGGCCAAGTACACCGCGCTGTGCGAGCCCCAGCTCGCCGGGCGGAGCGGAACGGTTTCAGAGGACGGCAAAATGCAGTAAGCAGAAGCGCATGCCGATGCTTTCCTGCATCCATCACGTCACCTGGCTCAAACCGATCGAGGGCGGAAAGCACCAGTGCCTGTACTGCCGCGAGATCGTCTCCAAGAAGGACATCTATCCCAAGTTTGAGGATCTCGGAGTCGAGTTCCAGCAGAAATGGGATCGACACGAGAAGGGCGAGGACGCCAAGGCGGCGGGACCAACCGCTACGCCCGGATAAAATCGCGCTCGCGTTTGAAGCGGCGATCTACTCGCCGAGGTATGCCCTTCGCACCTCCGGGCTGGCCAGCAGCTCTCTGCCGGGCCCCGCCATCACCACTTCGCCGGTCTCGAGCACGTAGCCGTAGTGCGCCAGCGAAAGCGCCAAGTGCGCATTCTGCTCGACGAGGAGAATGGAAACGCCCCTCTGATTCACCTCGCGCAGCGTGCGGAAGATCGTCTCGACGAGCTGAGGCGCCAAGCCCAGCGATGGCTCGTCCATCAGCAAAAGCTTGGGATGGCTCATCAGCGCTCGGGAGATCGCCAACATCTGCTGCTCGCCTCCCGAAAGGGTGGCGCAGACCTGCTTGCGCCGCTCGCGCAGCTGCGGGAAAAGCTTGAAGCAGTACTCGGCGTCCTTTTCGATTCCCGCGGCGTCCCTTCGCAAGTACGCGCCCAGCTCGAGGTTCTCCTGAACGGTGAGATTGAGGAAGATGCCCCGGCCTTCGGGCGCATGAGCCATTCCCTTGGGCACCAGCAGATTCGACTTCAACCCGGTGATGTTCTCCCCTTCGAGGCGAATCTGGCCTGCGGCGGGCCGCAGCATTCCGCTGACCGCCCGCAGCGTACTCGATTTCCCTGCGCCGTTCGCGCCGATCAGCGCCACCACTTCGCCCTTCCCCACCGAGAGCGTCACGCCGCGCAGCGCGAGGATCGCTCCATAGGCGACGCGCAGCCCCTCAACCTCGAGAAGCTTGTCGCGCGCCTCGCGCGTTCCAAGCGTCTTCGGCCCCGAGCCGACTGCGGCCGCTGTCACCGCCACGTGCGGACCTCGCCAAGCAGCGCGGAAGAGCTCATTGCGCGCCTCCGCTCCCGACCGCGGCATGGGCTTCGAGGTAGGAGTCGCCCAAATACGCTTCGATCACCTTCCGGTTCTCGCGAACCTGCTCGGGAGAGCCGACGGCGATCGTCTCGCCGTGATCGAGCACCGTTATCTCCTCGCAGATCCCCATCACCAGCTTCATGTCGTGCTCGATCAACAGAATCCCGAGCGAGAACTGATCGCGAAGCTCGCCAATCAGGGTCATCAGATCCGCCTTCTCCCGCGTATTCATTCCGGCGGCGGGCTCGTCGAGCAGCAGCACCCGCGGGCGCGTGCCCAACGCCCTCGCGATCTCCAACCGCCGCTGCTCCCCGTAGGGCAGGTGTCGCGCTTCCTCAGTGGCACGGGGCGAAAGGCCCATCACCCCGAGCAGCTCCCCGGCTCGATCTCGGATCTCCTGCTCGTTGCGCAGAAAGCCCGGAGTGAGCAGCAGCGCCCGCCACCAGTCGAGGTAGTTGGTCCCCGCCTCGAGAAGGCCGGCGGCGGCGCTCCCGAGCAGCCCTTGTTTTCGAAGCTGGATCAGCCGGCGATTGTCGACGTGGGCTGAGGCGGCGCGGCACGCCACCCGCACATTGTCGAGCGCGCTCAGCGCGCGAAACAGCCGGATGTTCTGAAACGTGCGCGCCAGACCCAGGTGGTTGATCTCGTGCGGCATCCAGCCGTTGACCCGCTGCCCACACACCAAGACGTTGCCCGCGCTGGGGGCGTAAACGCCGGTCAGGACGTTGAAGGCGGTCGTTTTACCGGCGCCATTGGGGCCGATTAGCCCTTTCAGGTCCCCTTGGCGGATCTCCAGATTGAAGTGCGACAGCGCCTTGAGGCCGCCGAAGTTGATGCTCACGTCGTCCACCTTAAGGAGCACCTCCTTCATCAGGTCCCCTTTCGGCGTCGCGCGAACCAGCGCGGCAGCACGTCCCAAATCTCGCGGTTTCCAAAGAGGCCTTGCGGCCGAAGCAGCATCAGCAGGACCAGCAGGATTCCGTAGATCGGCATCCGAATCTGATCCACTTTCTGCGCCAGCGATGCCTGGCCGCCGCTCAGCGCGATGAAGGCGCTGCGCATTGCCTCGGGAAGAAGCGTCAGCACGATCGCCGCCAGGATTGATCCGGTGGTCGACCCGAGGCCGCCGGCCACCACCATCACCACGAGTTCGATCGATTTCACGAAGGTGAACGAGCCTGGGTTGATGATCGGCACGAAATGCGCGAACAGCCCTCCCGCCACGCCCGCGAAGAAAGCCGAAATCACGAACGAGCGGACCTTGTACCCGGTGGTGTTCACGCCCATCGATTCCGCGGCGACCTCATCCTCTCGGATCGCCCACAGCGAGCGCCCGTGAGTCGAGGCGGCGATGCGCCGCGCAACCACGATGGTGAGAAAGACCCAGAAGTACACCATGAAGAAGCTGGCGCGCTGCGGGATGCCGGACAGCCCGAGGGCGCGGCCGAACGCCTCGGTGTTCTGGACAATCACGCGGATGATCTCGCCGAAGCCGAGCGTGACGATCGCCAGGTAATCGCCCTTCAGCCGCAGCGAGGGCAGCCCGACGATGAAGCCGCACAGCGCAGCGCAGCTTCCGCCAATCAAAAGCGCAGCCACGAGGAGGATCTGATCGGACAGGGCGATCGGCAGCGCGGAGATGGCGACGTCCCTCAGCTGAAGCGAGAACTTGCCCGCGATGTACGCGCCCACGGCCATGAAGCCGGCGTGACCGATCGAGAATTGACCGGTCATCCCGTTCACGATGTTCAGCGAGACCGCCAGGATGATGTTCACGCCGACGATCGAGGCGATGTAGACGAGAAACGGCATCTCGTTCACCGCCAGCTGGAGCGCCGCGAGAATCGGAATGGCGATCAGGAATGGAGCGAGGCCGCGCAGCCCCGTCGGGATCGCCGAGCTGACCCGAACGGCTGCGGAATCCATCAGACTTTCTCCGCAGAGACTCTGCCGAAGAGTCCCTCGGGACGCACTAGGAGCACGATGATTAGAAAGCCGAACGCGACCGCGTCTCGCCAGCTCGAGGCGGTATACCCGACGACGAACTCCTCCACCAAGCCAAGGAGCAGGGCCCCGGCGACCGCCCCAGGGACGTGGCCGATTCCGCCGATCACTGCCGCCACGAACGCCTTGAGGCCGACGTACAGCCCCATCAACGGATGGATGGCGGTGTCCTTGATCGCGTAGAGGATGCCGGCGCCTGCGGCGAGCGCCGAGCCGAGCATGAAGGTGATCGCGATCACTCGGTCGATTGGTATTCCCATCAATGCCGCAATTCGGTGATCAAAGGAGACCGCCCGCATTGCCTTGCCGAAGCGCGTTCGAAAGACGAGGTATTGAAGGGTCAGCATCAGAGCCACGGCGACCAACAGGGAGATGACCTGCCAGTTCCAGATCACCACGTCCCCATCGCCGATCACGAACCACTCGGTTGCCTTGATGATCTCCGGAAAGGCGCGCGGAGCTGCCCCAGGCAGCGGTCCGAAGTCGAGCTGAAATCCGTACTCCAGAGTGAAGGAGATGCCGATGGCGGTAATCAGGGAGGTGAGCCGAGGCTTCGCGCGCAGCGGTCGATAGGCGAACCGCTCGATCGCCAAGCCCAGCAAAGCGCAGCCTGCCATCGCGGCAAGAAAAATCAGCAGCACGCCCAGGAAGGAGCTTTGAGCCGTGCGGCCCAGCTTCTGCGCTGCGGCGTAACCTAGATAAGCGCCCACCATCATCACGTCGCCGTGGGCGAAGTTGATCAGTTTCAGCACCCCGTAGACCATGGTGTAGCCCAACGCGACGAGCGCGTAGATCGTTCCGGTGGCCAAACCATTGATGAGGTGCTGAAGGAGATCTGCCATTACGGCGAGATGGTCGTCATATACTTGAGCTTGCCGTCCTCGACCTGGAGGACAACCGCCGGCTTCACTGCGTTGCGATTCTCGTCAAGGCTGATGGTGCCAGCAACTCCGGGAAAATCCTTCGTCTGCGCAATAGCGTCGCGAATTGCCGGGCCGGATAGATCCGGTGCCTTCTTCATTGCCGCGATCGCGACCCGAGCCGAGTCATAGCCGAGGCCGGCGAGCGAGTCGGGCACCGAGCCGTACGCCTGCTTGTACTCGGCGATGAACTTTTGCACGATCGGCGACGGATTGTCCGGCGAGTAATGGTCGGAGAAATAGCTGCCCTCGATCGCGGAGCCGCCGAGCTCGAAGAGCTTTTCCGATCGCCAGCCGTCGCCGCCGAGGAGGGGGACCTTCTTCGGAATACCGAGCTCGCGGGCTTGCCGGGCGATGATTCCGACATCGGTGTAGTAGCCCGGGATGTAGATCGCGTCGGGCTTTTGGCCCTTGATCGCAGTGAGCTGCGCCCGGAAATCGGAATCGCCTTTCGCGTACGCTTCGGTGGTGACGATCTTTCCGCCCATTTCTGTGAATGTGCGGGTGAAGTACTCGGTCAAGCCCAGCGAGTAATCGCTCTTCTGGTCCTTTAGGACCGCGGCTCGCTTCACCTTCAAGTTTTCGTGAGAGAACTTGGCCATCACGAACCCCTGGAATGGATCGATGAAACAGACGCGGAAGATGTAATTCCCCACCTGCGTGACCTTCGGGTTCGTGGACGACGGGCTGATCATCGGAACGCCGGCGGGCTGCGCCTTCTGCGCCATGGCGAGCGAATTCGTCGAGGCCACTTCGCCCAGAATCACCTTCACATGATCCTGGTTGATCAACCGGGTGGCCGCATTGGCGGCCTCCTCGGGCTTGCTCTGATCGTCGTAGACCCGAACGGCGATCTTCTTTCCCTTCACGCCGCCGCTCGCGTTTGCCTGATTTACCGCCAGCTCGATCCCGTTCCGGGTCGAGATTCCGAACGAGGCTTCCGGCCCGGTGAGGGATCCCACCTCGCCAATCAGCACGACGTCGCCTTCTGCTCCACCGGAACCGGGAGCGAGGGGCGTTCCGGGCGGGGCGGGAGTCGCGGCGTGAACGTTGCCGGTGCTCGGCGGCGCGCCTGCGGATCCGCTCGACGCTTGAGTGCCGGTTCCGCTGCCCGGCGCGGGGCTCGTCGTCCCGCCTTCCTTCTTCTCACAGCACAGCATTACCAGGGCCAACAAACCCAGCAGCGTCAGTGAATTCCGCGACATCGGAACCTCCTTGAATTCCGCCGGTCTTCTATGGGGGATCGGCGGAGTGGGTCAAGGAATCCTTGGCGGCGATGGAGCGCGCTTTTCGAGCTCGGCGAGGTGCGCCTCCAGCTCCTTCTCCTCCCGTCCGACGTCGAAGCCCTGCCGCCGCGCCCCATCCAAAATCGCGACGCACGTCATCAGGAGCAGAACGGTTGCCCGAGTCGGCTCGCGGTCGGGGTGGTCGAAAAGCTCGTGCTTGAGGCGGCCGAGCAAGCTCTGGTAATCGCGAAAACAGACGACGTCGGGGAGATCCTCGAGCTTGCCCGTGTTCTTCGTGTCTGGAGCAAAGGCGATTCCCACGTCGGCGAGAGCGATCTGCCGGCCGTCCTCGTAGGTCAAGACGATGTAGTTGTCGTCGCTTCCCTTTTTCTTCCGCTCTTCGACGGAGACCAGGCTGCTCAGCGCGAGCGGAACCGTCTTGCTCGAGAACACGTCCATCAGCAACTCGCCGCCCTCATCGAACAGGACGGGGACAGGTTGCCTGGCGCAGAAGCTGCGAATGATCGCGAGTTGCCTCGCTCGAGAAGCCTCGTCCATGGCTGCAATGTATGGCAGCCGCCGCGCAATTGCGCATCCGGCCACCAATCACGCCGAGCATAAGGCGAGCAAGGCGAGCCAAAAGTCGAGGCGCGCGGTCCTTGCCCTCGACTTCGCTTCGCTACGGTCTGTCCGGAGCTTGTCGATTGGCTCGGGGTGTACGGGGCGTCGAGATCGACTACGTCCCCGCCTTCTGCTGATCCAGATAGATCGCGTCGGCGATGCGATAGGCAGAGCCCTCGAGGCGCTGAATGGCTTCCTTGATCAGCGCAGCCTCGGTGCCGGGGAGGACCTTCTTGAGCTCTTCGACATCCCGCTGGATCTCGTCCCGCTCGGTGGGCTTGAGCAGGTGAGCGTATTCCTCGATCGAGCGCTCGGTGGTGTAGATGAGCCCCTCTGCTCCGTTCTTGAGATCCGCGAGCTCGCGCTTCTTTTGATCTTCGCTCTGATGTGCCGCCGCATCGGCGATCATCGCCTGGATCTCCTGCTCGCTGAGTCCGGAGTTGCTGATCACCCGGACGGCTTGCTGCTTGCCGGTGCCGAGATCCTTCGCGGAGACGTGGACGATTCCGTTCGCATCGATGTCGAACGACACCTCGATCTGCGGTACGCCGCGCGGGGCCGGCGGAATGCCTACCAACTCGAACCGCGCCAGAGTTCGGTTGTCGACGGCCATCTCGCGCTCCCCCTGAAGCACGTGCACGTTGACCAGCGGCTGGTTGTCCACTGCGGTAGAGAAGACCTGCGCCTTCTTGCAGGGAATGGTGGTGTTCTTTTCGATGATTTTGGTGAACACTCCGCCTGCGGTTTCGACACCGAGGGACAGCGGGGTGACGTCGAGCAGAAGGACGTCCTTCACCTCTCCTTTGAGCACTCCGCCCTGGATCGCAGCGCCCACCGCGACCACTTCGTCGGGATTGATCCCCTTGTGCGGCTCGCGACCGAAGAGCTCCTTGACCATCGACTGGACCTTCGGCATGCGAGTCATGCCGCCGACCAGCAACACCTGATTGATTTGTTGCGCCGTGAGCCCGGCGTCCCGGAGCGCTGTTCGGCAAGGCTCGATCGTCCGGTCGATCAGGTCCTTCACCATCCCCTCGAATGTCGCTCGGTCGATCGTCTCGGTGAGGTGCTTTGGACCCGCGGCGTCGGCGGTGATGAAGGGAAGATTGATGTCCGTCTCGGTGGCTGAAGACAGCTCATGCTTGGCGCGCTCCGCCGCCTCCTTGAGCCGCTGCAACGCCATTCGGTCCTTGCGCAAGTCGATTTTGCTCGCCTTCTGAAAGTTGTCGGCGAGGTAGTCCATCAGTCGCTGATCGAAATCCTCTCCGCCCAGGAAGGTGTCCCCGTTGGTCGACTTCACCTCGAAGACTCCGGCAGTCAGCTCGAGAACTGAGATATCGAACGTGCCGCCGCCCAAATCGTAGACCGCGACTTTCTCCGTCTTGCCTTCCTTCTGCTTATCCAGTCCGTAAGCGAGCGCCGCCGCCGTCGGCTCGTTGATAATGCGCAGCACGTTGAGTCCGGCGATCCGCCCCGCATCCTTGGTGGCCTGTCGCTGGCTGTCGTTGAAGTACGCGGGAGTGGTGATCACCGCCTCCGTCACCGGCTCACCCAAGTAATCCTCGGCCGTCTGCTTCATCTTCATCAGCACGATCGCCGAGATCTCCGGAGGGCTGTAGGCCTTGCCGCGCACCTCCACCCAGGCGTCGCCGTTAGGGGCCGCCATCACCTTGAACGGCGTGACAGTGAGCGCCTTTTTCGTCTCCGGCGCGTCGAATCTTCGGCCGATCAGCCGCTTTACGGCGAAGACGGTATTTTCCGGGTTGGTGACGGCTTGTCGCTTGGCGATTTGGCCGACCAGGCGCTCGCCGGAGTCGGTGAAAGCGATCATCGAAGGCGTTGTTCGGCTGCCCTCGCTGTTTGGGATCACCACCGGATCTCCGCCCTCCATCACCGCTACGCAGGAGTTCGTGGTCCCCAGGTCAATCCCGATGACTTTGCTCATCCAGCATTTCTCCCCGGTTTACGGGTCATGCTCCTCTTCATCTGCGGTTTGCTCTGCGGGGGACTCCACCAGCTTCAGCTGCACAGCCGGAGAGGCCTTGGACTTCTGACCGGGCGGCGCCCTGGAAACGATCACCAGCGCCGGACGAAGCAGCCGGTCGTTGAGAGTATAGCCAGGCACCAGCTCCGAGATCACCTGGTTGGGCGGCAGCTCCGGGTCGTCCACCTGTTGAATCGCCTCGTGGACATGCGGATCGAACGCGTGTCCGACCGCGGGAATCGGCTGTACGCCGTGTTTGGCGAGCGTGTCCTCGAAGAGCTTGCGCGTCATCGAAACGCCCTGCATCAAGCTGGCGAAATCCGCTGAGCTGTTGGTGTGGTCGAGCGCCCGGTCGAGGTTGTCCAGCACGGGCAAGAAGTCCGAGAGAATCTTCTCTGCGCCGAACTTGCGCGTCTGCTCCTTCTCTTTTTCCGCGCGCTTGCGATAGTTTTCGAGGTCCGCCGCCGAGCGAAGCATTCGCTCGTGGACCTCTTGAAGGCGGGCCATCGTTTCGCGGCCTTTTTCCTGGGACAGGCTGAGCTGAGTGCGAAGCGCTTCAACTTCACCCGGCGGCTGGATTCTGGGTGCGCTGCTGTCGCCGGAAGGCGCCGCCGACTCTTGCTCTTCAGGGTGCGTCACCTTCTCGACGCTCTGAAGAGCCTCTTCGATCACCTGCTCGCTGATGTCGGCCGTGAACTTGCCTTTTTCGGGCTCGGACACTCGTAAACTATCTCACGGAGCGCTGCAGGCACCAATGGCGACAGCTCGCTCCGTCACTTCTTGCCGATCGTTTTCGAAGCTGCGCCGGGTCGCGCCTTTCGTGCGCCGGATCGCTTACCCTTCCCCACCGTCTTGGAGCTTTGGTCGCGGCGGTTGCTCGGCGCTGTGGTACGACCGGACGTTGGTGCGGAGGATGTCGTGCCTGCCTCTGCGCCCTCGGAAGCTTTGCTATCAGTAGGAGCGGAGGGAGGCTCGACTTTCTGCGTGAAGGCGTTCTCGGCCTTCTTGATCGCCGACTCCATCTTCTCCGCTGCATCCTCCGCGGTCTTCTTCGCCCACGTGCCGAACTCGCGCAGGCTCTCCTTCATTTTCTGTTGGGTAGCAGGATCGCGAACCTCCTCGACCAACCGCTGCGTCTCCGCCTTGATTTCCTCACCTGTTCGCTTGAGGAAGTCCAACAATCGCTTGTCCCAATCTTTCTCGTTCATGACTCTCTCCGTGCAGTGCTGCGACCAATGACCTGCTGTGCATCTACTGCTCTGCCGCGCAGGAAGCAAAAGCTTTGGTCGGGGGTACGAATCTGGCCCGGCACCGATTGCCGCCTTGAGCGCTGGGCCTCTTACGCCGGGTCCCGCTTGGCCCGCCGATAGCAGGCCAAGGCTTCGGCCAGAACCTCTTTGACCGGGACATGGTGCTGCCGCGCCAGCAGGCGGCAGTCCTCGAATTCGGGCTGGGCGTTGATCACCGCGCCATTGCGCAGCGCCACTTTGATTCGCACTCGCCCATAGCGAGTATCGACCTCCTCGAAGCGGCGGTCGAGCTCGACGCGGTCCACCGCGTAGCAGCGAGCTCCGAGAGTCGTAGAGCCGGTAAGCAGCGCATCGATGATCGCATCCCTTCGGCCGGCCGAAACCAAGGCGCCGAGCAGATGGCCGGGCCGGCCCTTCTTCATCGTCGCCGGCACCACGTAAGCGTCCAGCGCGCCCAGCTCGAGCAGCTCCTCCATCAGCGCGCCGATGAGCTGCGGGCTGCAATCGTCCAAGTTCGCCTCCACGCAATAAATCGCCGCGGCGGCATCCCGCGACGCGCGGCCGAGCGATAAGCGAAGAACGTTGGGCCGATCGGGAAGGTCTCGAGTCCCCAGCCCGTAACCCACGCGCTCGACGACAAATTCGGGCGGGGGAGCGACGTTGCACAGCGCCTTGAGCAGAGCCGCTCCGGTCGGCGTAGTGAGCTCGCCGACGCCCTCGAACCGGACCGGGGCATCGCGGAGAATCTCCAGAGCGGCGGGCGAAGGAACCGGCATGGGGCCATGCGCTGAGCGGCCAGTGCCGCTTCCGAGAGGCGGGGGGGACGCGTACACCTCTGGATCGCCGAGAAGCTCCAGGACGATTGCGGCGCCGCAGACGTCGACGATCGAATCGATCGCCCCCAGCTCGTGAAAGTGGACCTCCTCGAGGGGGATGGCGTGGATCTTCGCCTCTGCCTCGCCGATCAGCTGGAAGATGCGCTGAGCTCTTTGGCGGGCGCGCGGAGGCATCCCCGAAGCCCTGTCGATCAGCGCCCGTATGTCGCTGAGCGATCGCTCCGCGCTGCTTTGCTGCTCCAGCTTCACGTCCAGGCGGGTGCCGCTGATCGCGTGCCGAACTGCTTTGCTGACCGCAAACCGCCAGCCGGGGAGCTTCAGGCTCGACAGCGCGCTGGTGATCTCGTCCGCGGTAAGGCCGAGGTCGATCGCCGCTGCGAGAAACATGTCTCCCGCGATTCCACCTATCGGCTCGAGGTAAAGAATCTTTCGCGTCATCTCCTGTCCCTTCGCCGCGAGACCAACGCCGCGTAGAAGCCTGCGCCGAAGCCGTTGTTGATATTCACCGTCGCCACGTTGGGTGCGCACGAGTTGAGCATTGCCAGCAGGGCGGAGAGCCCGTTGAAGTTTGCGCCGTATCCGATCGAGGTAGGCACGGCCACGACCGGAATTCCCACCAGACCTCCCACCGCCGAGGCCAGCGCGCCTTCCATCCCAGCGATCACGACCGCGGCGTCCGCGGTCTGGATTTCTGCCCTCCGGCGCAGCAAGCGATGAATGCCGGCGACGCCGACGTCGTATACCCGCCTTACCGTTGCGCCCATCGCCTCCGAGGTGACCGCCGCTTCCTCCGCGACCGGGATGTCGGAAGTCCCCGCGGTGACGACCGCCACCGTTCCCGCCTTGAATCGACCGAGCTTCATCTGAAAGATGCGCGCAACTGCGTGGTAGCTTGCATCTGGATAATCGCGCCGGAGGGCTTCGGCCTTGTCGGGAGAGAGCCGAGTGACCAGAACCGGCTGCTTGCGCTCCCGCAGCGCTCCGACAATCTTGCTCAGCTGCTCCACCGTCTTCGATTCGCCGAGCACGACCTCTGGAAATCCGAAGCGCAGGCTTCGATGAGTATCGATGGTGGCAAAGCCCAGCTCTACAAACGGAATATCCTTGAGCCGGGCGAGCGCCGCGGAAACGTCCGTTTTCCGCGACCGCACTTGCATAAGGAGCTTGTGCAGAGCCTTTTCGTCCATCGACGGCTGCACCTTACAGCAGTCCAGTCCGCTGCGCCGACGGTCAGACGCCGAGCTTCGCGAACAGCACTTGGACGCTGTCCCGGCGAGGCAGAACCAGGAGCTGTCCGCAGAGCATTGGAGCCGAGCAGGTCGAGAAGCGCGCCTCGAGCACCATGTTCATCCCAACGTCTTGCTCCAGGCCCCGCACCGCCACCTCGATCACCTCTTCGGCGGAGGCCTTCGAGACGCTCGGCGTGGACGGCAACAGCCGCAGCCCAGTGAACGCGGCGATCGCATTGAGGCACGCACAGGCGACGATGTTCCCCGCCTCTTCGAGCGCCCTGAGCTCCGCATGGACCAGGGACTGCTTAGGGCGAAAGAGCAGCTCCAGCGCGAGTCGGCTCGCTTCTGCTTGCTGTAGAACAAGCAGAAGCCGACCCTGCAGCTCCCCCAGGATCTCGAGCGAGATCGACACCACGGTGTTCTCGGGGCCTCCGAGGAGCTCGGGAATGCTCGTCGGCTCGGTCAGCACAACGCGGGGCACGTCGATCCGGACGGTGCGGCCGCCAACCAGTTTCGACAGCGCGTTGGCCGCGTGTCCGCAACCCACGTTGGTCACCTCCCGGAGGGCGTCAAACTGCGCTTCGCTGGGCGGGCTGAAGCTCACGTGGAAAGCAACCTCGGGACATCCAGAATGAAGACCGGGCGTCCCGTGCCTAGAATCGTAACGCCTGACAGGCCGGGCACAAGGTCCAGCGGGCGGGTAAGCGTCTTGAGCACCGCCTCCTCTTGCCCAAGAAGCCGGTCGACAGCGAGCGCCACTTTGCCCCGGTCTCCCTCCATCACCAGGTACGGCCGCGCGCTCCGCGGCTGGGTCATCGGGAACCCGAGCAGCTCGGAGAGCTGGTGAACGGGTAGGAGCCCCTTGCTGTGCGGCAATAGCGAGCCATCCCCGTTCTTCGAGATTTCGGAGGAATCCACCTCGAGCGCGCTGAGCACCTTGGCGACCGGAAACCCGACGACCTCGCCGCCTACGCCCACCAGCATTAGATTCACCACTGAGACGGTGAGCGGCAGCAGCAGCGTGAATCGCGTGCCCACACCGCGCTCGGAATGGATCTGCAGACTTCCTCCCACCTCCTCGAGTGCGCGTTTGACTGCGTCCATCCCGACGCCGCGCCCGGAGATGTCCGAGACGTCCTTCGCCGTGGAAACGCCGGGAAGGCAGCACAGCATCAGCGCTTCCTTGTCGCTCATGCGCTCCGCAGCTTCGGCGCTGATCGCCCCCTTCGCCACCGCCGACAGCCGCAGCTTTTGGGGGTCCATCCCTCGACCGTTGTCCTCGATTTCCAGGGCCACCCGGTCGCGCTCCCTTCGAACGCTGATCGCCACGCGCCCGGTCGCGTTCTTGCCCGCGGCACCGCGCTGCTGGGGACTCTCGATGCCGTGGTCGATGCAGTTGCGAAGGATGTGAAGGATGGGCTCCGAGAGGTTGTCGAGGATTGTCCGATCGAGCTCCACCTCCGCTCCGCTCACCACCAGCTCGACTTCGCGCTCGCGGCGCCGCGCGATGTCGCGGACGGCGCGTGGAAGCCGATCGGTTACCGTGGACAGCGGCATCATCCGCGCGCTCATCACCTTGTCGTGTAGGTCTTTGACCAGACCGTGGAGCCGGTCCACGCTCTCTTCAAGGTGCGGCTGCGCCGGCCCGGAGAACCGCTTGCCGATTTCGCGGATCTGCGAGGTGGCCAAGATCAATTCACCGACGGTGTCCAGAAAGTAATCCAGCAGCTCGGTCCTGATGCGGACGGTTCGCGCGTTGTCCGAGCCATTGCTCGCCGGAGGCCGCGGCAGCGGTGAGGGCTTTGGCTCCGGCCTGGCGTTCCGCAGGGCAGAGAAGGATGTGAGCGCCACCTCGGCTACGTTGCCCAGGGCAGCTCGCACCGCCGCCTCGTCCGAAGCCGTCTGGAGCTCGAGGGAGACGGTTCCGTCGGGAATCCGGCTGGTGCGAAGCTCCTCCATCGAGGGTTTGAGCTCGAGGACGTCTCCAAGTTTGGAGAGCCGCTTCAGCGCGACGAAGGCGCGCGCCCCGGGCTGCTGGCAGGAGGGCGCGATCTGAATCTTGATTGCGAATCGAACGCTCGCGGGGGATCCGCTGGCGGGCAACGAAGGCGGTCTTTTCTTCCGCTGCGGAGTTGGAAGCTCCGCGGGGGAGCCGCCCGCCCCGAGCGGAGTCGAGGGGTTGAGCTGGCTCCGGGCGGAATTGAGCGAAGACAGCCGTTCGGAGAGCTCGGCCTCCAGCGCAGGATGTCCGGCGATCGGTTGCTTGTCTCCCGCTGCGCGCACCTGCGCGAGCAAGGCGTCGGCAGCGGACAACATGAGATCCACCAACTCGCGCGTGAGCAGAGACGAGTCGCGCTGGATCAGGTAAACCAGATCTTCCAGCCGATGCGCAAGCGCGGCGGTGCGCTCAAATCCCATCGAGGCCGCCATTCCCTTGACGGAGTGCGCGTGGCGAAAGGTGGAGTCGATCGCATCGCGGCTGGGATCTTTCTCGAGCTTGACGAGGTCGGCCCCGAGCGCTTCCAAATGCTCGGTCGCCTCCGACACGAACAGGTCGAGGTACTTGGACACGTCCACGTTCATGGGAACCGCAATCCGCGGCCGAGCGCGGTCAGGAAGGGTGGCTCAGTTATCGCCGAGCACTTTTCGAACTACCGCGAGGACGTCCTCGGCCCGGAAGGGTTTAACGATGAAGTCCGAGGCGCCTGCTTCGATCGCTTCCATCACCAGCGACTCTTGCCCCAGCGCCGAGCACATGATGACCACCGCGTTTTCGTCCTGCTTGATAATTTCCCGGGTCGCGTCGATGCCGCTCTTGAAAGGCATCACGATGTCCATCGTGGTGAGGTCCGGTCGCAGCTCCTTGTGCTTCTCCACCGCTTCCACCCCGTTGGACGCCTCGCCGACGACCTCGAAACCACCGGAGGCGAAGATGTCCTTGATCATGTTTCGCATAAAGATGGCGTCATCGACGACAAGGACCCGCTTGGTCATGCAGAGATCGCCTCCGAAGTGTGGGGCTGGAACCGCAAAAGAATATCATCCGCTCCGCGCGTACGGCTACTGGTGGCTCCCGGCGAACAGAGAAGTCACTGCGTGGTCGACACCGTCTGCATCCAGCACCGAGACGGGGCTGCCGCTCAGCCGCGCGACTCCACGAACCGACGAGGTGGGATGACCGGGGCCGGGAATGATTCTTTCGATCGATTCGATGCCGTCGACTTCGGTCACCAGCAGCCCGAGATCTCGCCGACCCCGATCGAGCAGGATGATCTTCTGGCTCGCCGACTGTCCCCCCACCCCGAGCAGGCTTCGCAGCTCGACCACGGTGACCACCCGGCCTCGCAGATTGATCACGCCCGGGATCGCCGGCGGCGCCCGCGGAACCCTGCTCCAGTGTGCGGGCAGAACCACCACCTCGCGCACCGCTTCGAGCGGTAGGGCGTAGCGCTCCTTTTCCACACGAAAGATGAGGTGCCGCAGCGCTGGTTCCACGCGTTCACACGGATCATCCGAGGTTGAATCGCCGCACCACGTTTTGCAGCTCGAGGCTCAAGTTCGTCAGCTCTTGCGCGGCGGAGGTCATTCGCGAGACCGCCGAAGTCTGCTCTTCGATCACCTCGTGGATTGCCTCGGTGGAGCTGGCGTTCTCCTTCGCCACCTGGCTGATCTCCCGAATGGCGGCGACCATCTCTTCTGAGCCCTCGAGCTGCTCGCGGGCGCTCTCGGAAATGAGGTGGACCTTCTCCGTGCCCTTGCGCGCAGTATCGGTAATCGAGCCCATCGATCGAACGATGGTGGTCAAGTCTTCGCGTCCCTCGGCGAGCTCGTCGATCCCTTCCCTCATCGCCGAGACGACCGCGGTGGACTGATTGGAGATGTCGCGCGCCAGCTTGCTGATCTGCTCGGCGCTGCGGCCGGCGCTCTCCGCGAGCTTGCGCACCTCGTCCGCCACCACCGCAAAGCCTCGTCCGTATTCGCCGGCGCGCGCCGCTTCGATGGTGGCGTTGATCGCTAACAGATTGGTCTGTTGGGCAACTTGAGTGATCGCATCGACGATCTTGGAGATCTCCTTGGTCTTCTCTCCGAAGGCAAAGACTTCTTGGCTGGCCGTCTCGATGCTGGAGAACACTTTTTTCACTTTTTCTCCGGCCAGCCGCGCTGCATTCGAGCTCTCCTCCGCCGCCCCCGACGTGTCCGCGGCTGCCCGCGCCGCGTCTTCCGCCGAGACCGCGGTCTTCTGGATCGAGCTTGCCATCTCGGTGATTACCGTCGAAGCGCGACCCACCAGCTGCGACTGCGACTCCGCGCCGCTGGCGATCTGCTTCATCGATGAGCCGACCTCTTCGGTCGAGGCATTCACTCCTTCGGCGGAACGCTGCAGATCATTCGCTGAGTCGGCGACCGACTGCGCGGTTCGCTGGATGTGGCCGACCAGCTCGCGAAGATTCTCCTGCATGTTGCTGATCGCCGTTGAAAGCTCGTCGATCTCGTCGCGTCCAAAGCCAGGCTCCATCACCACCGGTTTGGATAGATCGCCCCTGGAGATCTCCAGCGCAGAGCGGGACAGAACTCTCACTCGCGTCAGTCGAGCCAGCAGATAGGGCAGCGCCGTGGCGAGCACCAGCGTGATTACCGCCGCGCTTCCCGCTTTGATCCACATCGGCTGCGAATCGAGGAGCTGGAAGGCGACCACCAGCGTCCCGCCGGACAGCAGATAGCCGGTGAGAATCTTGAGATGCAGCGAGACGTCCATCCCGCTCCGGCGCTCCTCGGGAGCGACGACCAGACGGCGAAGCGGCTCGCGCCTGGAGCTCAAGGCTGGCAGTTCGTCGTGGACGGGACGGCGCAAAGGGCAGACCGGCTGAATCTCGGCAGGGTGGAGTTGACCTGGGCGAGGATTCTACTCGTCAAACGGCCCCCGAGCGCACTGTGGCGAAATGATCGAAGCCCCTGGGTGGTGGGAGAGTCGCTCCTTGGGCGGAAACAAACCGAAGCTGCGCGCCTGCGGTCAGCACTCCCACCTGGCTCACTCGCTGGCCGGCGCGCGCACAATGCCGCTCGAAGGCCCGGGCGTGGTTTGGGGGTACCGCGACCAGCAGCTCGTAGTCCTCGCCGCCTCGCAGAGCCCAGCGCGTTGCGCGTTCGCGGCTCCCGGCGCGGCGCAGCACCTCGGCGCTAACGGGAAGCGAATCCGCATCGACGCGAGCGCCCACCGCTGAGGCGCGGCACAGCTGCGCAAGATCCTGGGCGAATCCGTCCGAGATGTCGATGGCCGCCCGCGCGTACCGGGCGCAGATTCGCCCCAGCCCGATTCGCGGCTCGGGCCGGAGCTGGCGTTTCGCGGCGCGACTGCGGATGCCGCGCTCGAGCAACGTCAGACCGAGTCGCGCGTCACCGAGAGTCCCGGAGACGTAGAGCAGATCGCCGGGCCTCGCACCCGACCGCGTCAGCGCCCGCCCGCGCACAACCTCGCCGATGGCGGTGACGGTAATCGAAAGCTCCGGAGCCGCTGACACGTTTCCCCCCACGAGCACCGCTCCGTGGAGGCGCGCGAGGCGGCTCATTCCCGCTGCCATTCGAGGCACGCCCGGGCGCAGCCTTGCCGGCAAAGCCAGGGCGCAAACGAACCAGCGGGGTTTGGCGCCCATCGCGGCCAAGTCAGAGAGGTTCACCGCCAAGGCTTTGTGCCCCACGTCGTGAAAAGAAAATCGCGGCAGGATGAAGTGGACGCCTTCGATCACAGCGTCGGTGGTGACGCAAAGATCCATGGTGCCGGGGCGAACCACCGCACAGTCATCGCCGGGCCCGGCCGGCGGGGGAGGGAGGTCGAAGGCAGACACGAAGGTCCGAATAAGAGAGAACTCTGGCGAGTCGATCGTTCGCACGCGCCGTGCTCTAGACCCCGGTTCTATCTAAAGCGATGCTAAAACCTCTGTTTATCAGGCTGCGAGCGGGCCGGCGGGGAAATCTCCACCGAACGAGGTGCGGGCGGCACAGTGGGAAGGACGGCGGTGAAGCGCGAGCCTTCGCCGACTTCGCTTTCCGCCCAAACGCGCCCGCCGTGACCCTCGACGAAGCTCCTGACGATCGCCAGCCCAAGGCCGGCGCCGCCGAATTCGCGCGTTGAGCTGCTGTCGACCTGGTAGAAGCTCTGGAAGATTTTATCCTGGTGCTCGGCCGGAATGCCGATGCCGGTGTCCTCGACGGAAATTCGGTAGCCCTCGGCATTCAGCTCCGGCTGGAAGGCGGTCTCGGTCAATGCCACCGCGACTTTGCCGCGCTCCGCAGTGAACTTCACCGCGTTCGCCAAAAGGTTCACCACCGTTTGGCGCAGCTTTTCCCGATCCGCGGTGGCCCTGGTGTGGCGCTCCGGGACGCGCAGCTGCAGCAGGATGTTTTTCTTCTGCGCCTGCGGCGCGACGCTGGAGAGGGAAGAGCGAATGACGTCGGCCACGTCCACCGGCTCGAAGGTGAGCCGGACCTTGCCGGCTTCGATCTGGCTGATGTCGAGGATCGACCCGATCAGCTTCAGCAGGGTCTCGCTCTTGTCGAGGATGGTCTGCACGTACTCCGACTGCTCGTCGTTCAACGGACCGGCCAGGCCCTGCGAAAGCATCTCCGAGTAACCCATGATCGAAGTGAGCGGCGTTCGCAGCTCGTGGCTCACCGTGGCGAGAAAGCTCGACTTGAGCCGGTCCAGCTCCTTGAGCCGAGAGTTCATCGCCTCCAGCCGGCGGTTCTGCTCCTCCAGCTCGCGGTTGGTCTCGAGCGTGGCCTCGATGTGCAGCTGCGAGGTGAGGTGCGTCTTGTGGCCCGCGGCGACCAGCGTCTCGACCAGCTGGCCAAAGTGCGCCATGACCTTGGCTACGGTTGACTCGGGCGCGCGGCGAATCTTGGACATCAGCGCCTCGGCGTTCGCCACATCAAAGCCGTTGCCGATGTTCGTCAGCGACGCCGGAAGCTCGCGAAGATCGTCCGGCGTGAAGGGGCCAAAGATTATCCGGCCGAGCAGATCTCCCTCCCATTGGATGGGCATCACCAGGTAGCGCAATCCGGTGAAGCAGGGCACTGCAATCATACCCGGGAACGCGCCCTCTTCGACCTGCGGCGCTCGAGCGCCTTGCATTGCGGCGAGCGGCCCCTCTTTTACCCGCGCCACGGTGGCAGTGCAGCGGCTTCGTCCGTCTGCAAAGGCGAAGACATAGGAGCAAAAATCGCCGTTGCCCACGCGAAAATCAGCGAGCTTGGTCCCGGATTCGTCGAAGACCTTCACCCCGACCTTGTAGAGATCCACGAATCCCTTCACCAGCTCGGTGAAGGTGGGCAGGTCGAGCAGGTCGGCAAGCGAAGTCCTTCGCTGCAGCACGGACTCCCGCGCTGGAGGTGCATCGCTCATCACCCCGGCAGCCGATGCTGCCTGGCTGACCGCTCTGGCGGGCGCAGCTGCGTCGCTCATCGCTCTGGCGGTAGAGTTGCTCACTGGGTCTCCTTTAGCGATCGGATTGTCGTCGGCGGCGAATCGAGCGTTAACTTTCCGTCGAGGTGCGTTCCGCCAAGGTCGATCCGCGAGAAGATCTGCGAAAGAAAGGTCTGCTCATCCAAATCCAGCTGCTTGGAGACTTGAGAGCGCCCTTCCATGTTGCGGTAGGCGCCTTGAAGAACTGCGAAGAAGGTCTCCAGTACCCCGTCGCAGCGAATTGCCACCGCACCGATTATCGGCTCCGTTCCGCGCTGGCGCGTCTCCTCGATTTCCGCATCGGTCTTGGTGTCCGGAAGGTCGCGCTTGTTGAACTGGATCACCACCGGAACTTCGTTCGGGTCGAGCCCGTTCTCGCGCATGTCGTCGTGCAGGTTTTTCCAGTACGCGTTGTTGTCGGCGGCGGCGGAGCGCTCGCTGCTGGCGACGAAGGCGACCGCGTCCGCGCCTTGGAGGACGACTCTTCGCGTAGCGTTGTGAATGACTTGTCCGGGGACGGTGAACAACTTTACCTTGACGCGGTAGCCGCCTGCCGTGTTGAAGAACACCGGGAGCAAATCGAAGAAAAGCGTTCGGTCGTCCCTGGTCTCGACGGTGAGCAGCCGGCCACGACTTTCCGGCCGGAGCCGGTCGTGAATCATCTGGAGATTCGTCGTCTTCCCGGAGAGTCCGGGTCCATAATAGACGACCTTTACCGTGAGCTCGCGCTGCGCTTGGTTGAGTTGCAAGGGTACCTGGCTCCCGGCGAGGCTGACGACCGAGCGTCGCAACAGCGGGCTCGAACGAGAGTCCTTATACAAGAGCATTTTAGGAAGCGCGCCGGGTCGGAGAGAACCTAGGGCGGGTCGCAACGGCCCGTTTTCCGGGAATTCGGGTGCGCTGAAGTGTGGGGCGACAAGGGCATGGTACAGCCATGTTTAAGAGGTTAGGATCGTGGCCGGAAGAGAGGCTCATGGATGACGATGAAGCGAGTTGACCCGGCCTCGGAGAAGGGCGCGCCGCCAGTGCTCGACCTCGCCAAGCTGCCGAACGACTTCACTGCCTCGCTCAAATTCGCCCCGATGACCGATGAGGACTTGGCCGCGGTGGCGAGCATTCGCTCATTGTCCGATCCGTGGAAAGCCCGCCATGAGACGATGGAACAGACGCAGCAGACCGTGAGCAAGCTGCGCCCGTTCGTTCACGTCTCGAAATATCAGAACCACATCATCGGCTACGTCACCGTCGAGCGGGACGGCCCGGTCGCCGGCGCCGCGTACATGCGCAACATCGTGGTGAAGCCAGAGTTGCGGCAGAAGGGCATCGGCACGATGCTGCTCAACCACGCGATGCAAGTCGCGCGGGATCTCCACCGGCGAACGCTCGCGCTTCGCGTGGATCCGGCGAACGCCGCCGCAGTGAGCTTCTATCGCAAGGCGGGCTTCACCACCGTTGCCACCGTGGTTTCGAAAAAGTCCGGCAAGCTGCGCCTGTTAATGTCGCGCGAGCTCTAGGCGACTGCCCGGCCCAGCCACGCCTTGAGCGCCGAGAGATCTCCGATTCGGATCGCCGGGGGCAAGCTCCTCAGGAAAAACTGGCCGTAGCGCCTGCTGGTGATCCGTCGATCGAGCAGCGCCACGACGCCGCGATCTTGCCGCGAGCGGATCAATCGGCCGAAGCCTTGGCGCAACGCGATCGCCGCCTGGGGCAACTGGTACGAGAGGAACGGCTCCTCTCCGCGCTGTCGAAGCTGATCGATCCGAGCGGCGACCAGCGGATCTCCCGGCGAGGCGAAGGGAAGCCGATCGATGATCACCAAGGTCAGGGCGTCGCCCGGCACGTCCACTCCCTCCCAAAAGCTGTGCGCCGCAAACAGCACCGAGGGCTCTGCTTTGAAATGCTCCAGCAACGCGCTCTTGGGACGCTCGCCTTGAATCATCACCGGAAAGCGCAGCCTTCGCTTCGCGAGCTGGTAAGCGGCTTCCATGTTTCGCAGCGAGGTGAAAAGAGCGAAGGCGCGCCCGCCGTTCAGCTCAGCCAAGGAGACGATCTCCTCCGCCGCTGCCTTGACGAAGTCCACCGAGGTTGGCTCGGGCAAGTGCGACGGAAGGTAGAGAGCGGCTTGCTCCTGGTAGTCGAAGGGCGATTCCACCGCGAGCGTCGCCATCCTGGCCACGGAAGCGCCCGAATCGTCGAGCAGCCCCATGCGCCGGGCGAAGTAGTCGAAGCGACCCTCGGCGGTGAGCGTCGCAGAGGTGAAGACTACCGTGTCCGCCGCAGCATAGAGGCGGCTGCGCAGCTCGGCGGCGATATCGATTGGCGCAGCGCGCAGGAACAGCCCGCGCCCGCGGCGCTCGGCCCAGTACACGCAATCGGGCGACTCCGCGGCTCGGATGAAGTCCAGCTCTTCGGAAATCTCGCGGCACCGGCGCGATATCGCCGCCGCCTCGGGTTCTTCCCAGGACTGCGTCAACGCAGCCATCGCCGCGAGCGATTCCAAAACCCCGAGCACCTCGCGTTCGAGGCAGGAGAAGCTGTTCGGTCCCAGCCGCACAACGGCTTCGCTTCTGGACATCCCCAACCCCAGCGCCGCAACCTTCAGAAACGCTTCGGTATCGGCCTGCAGCTTGGACCCCGCAGCGGAAAGCATTCGGTGGCGCCCGTCGGTTGGCGAAAGCGCGCGCAGTGCATCGCTCCAGAGCTCCTGGAGCCTCCAGCTCGACACCTGGCAGCCGAAGTACTCGGTGGCAACCGACTCGATGGCGTGTGCTTCGTCGAAGACCACCGCATCGTACTTGGGCAAAACGCCTTCGCCGCCTTTGGTGCGCTGGGTGCGGATGGCGAGGTCGGCGAAGAAAAGGTGGTGGTTGACGACGAGCAGATCCGCTTGCTCGGCGCGGCGGCGCATGCGCGTCACGAAGCAGGGCTCGTAGTATTGGCACCGCGCGCCGAGGCAGGTGTCCGCGGTCGTCGATAGGTCCGCCCAGGCGGCGAAGCTCTCCGGGAGGTCCAACTCCGCGCGATCGCCCGTCTGCGTCCGCTCAACCCACCGGCGGATCGCCGGCCAGTGATCGGCCTCGCTGCTCGCAGGAAACTCCGGCGCGGCGCTGAAGGATTCAAATCGGTGAAGGCAGAGATAGTTCGAGCGCCCTTTCAGATACGCCGCGTCGAAATCCAGCTTCACTTGATTTCGCAGGAGCGGAATGTCCTTGAAGAAGATCTGCTCCTGCAGCGTCTTGGTGGCGGTGGAAACGACGACCTTGCGACCCGAGAGAACGGCGGGAACGAGGTACGCCAGCGTCTTGCCCGTTCCGGTGCCCGCTTCCGCCAAAAGGTGGCCGCGGTCCTCGAAGCAGCGCTCGACCGCCCGGGCCATTTTGAGCTGCTCCGGGCGGCTCTCGTATCCGGGCAGCGTCTGGGCCAACGCGCCATCGGGGCCGAGCAGGCCGTCGACGATGTGAAAGCTGCCTGTCCCGAGCGGGGTCGAGGGGCTCACGACGACACGGTGCGCAGCTGGCGGTAGAGCCCGAAAAACGCGATCGCGCACAAGGCGAGGATGGCGAGCAGCAGTAGGTACTTCCACGGCCGCGCTGCACGCGGTTCCTCCGTCGATTTCGCATTTGCCAGCGCGGTCGAGCTCGCGGTAGCGAGGCGGAGGACCTCGTCTCTTCCTCGCGCGGCATAGGCGTCCTGAGGCGCTCGCGCGAGCCTGATGCGGTACAGGCGCCCGACGGTGGCCAGCTCGCCCTGAATCAAAGCGGCCTGCAGGAGCCGATCGTGCTCATCGATGTTCTCCCAGTTGGAGCTCAGACGCTGAAACTGCTCGGCGATTGGCGGTGAGGGCTCCAGCTCTTCAGGCTTGAAATTCGCAAACACCAGACCGCATTGAGCGCACGCGCTCGCCTGCGCCGGGCGCACCGCAATGCACTTCGGACAATACCCTTCGGGGACGGACGAGGCGTCCGCGCTGGGCGCCGGGATCTCCGCAGCAGGTATGGCGGTCGGGGCGGCCTCGCGGCTGAGCGTGGAGGTAGCTGAAGGCGCGCCCTGCACCGGCGCAATCGCAATCGGATCTTCCTCGGCAGCCGCGGCGGAGGACCGACTCTCGACGCCGCAGCGCGAGCAGCGCAACATGAGCAGATCTCCGTCCACGCGGAAGCCGGAAAACGCCGTCAACCGCTCGCATGCGGGGCAGAGAAATTTCACGGCAACGGGACTACGCTGAGAGGAATCGGCATCACGCAAACCAGGAGTCCAACGAAACACAGCGCGCAGATAAGCTTCCGAGCCGGCGACAAGGGCGCTTCGCCTTCGATCACCGGAGGATGTCGGAACCCGATGAACTTGGAGGTGACGAGCAACCAGAGGAGCCAGCCCCAGCTGTAGAAGACGCACAGGCCGAGCATCGCCAGCGCCATCACCTTGCCGATGGTTCGCGCGCGGTCGCCAAAGAGCGCGTAAGTGAGGTGGCCGCCGTCGAGCTGTCCAATCGGAATGAGGTTCAGCATTGTGACCAGCAGCCCGAACCAGCCCGCGATCACCATCGGGTGCTCCTGGATGTCCTTGCCGGCGGGCAGGGGTCCGATCACCAGGTAGCGAATCGCGCGCATGAGGAGATTGTCGCCGAAAATCCAGATCTCCGTCCGTCCGACGTTCGTTCCAGGGACGCGAACGCCGCTCCATTTTGCCACCAGGTAGTCAGCGGCGCGATGCAAAAGGGACCACAGCGAGCTGTCCCCCAAAAACCCGTCTGGCTGCACGGGAAGGTCGACGATTTTCGAGTGCGCCACGCCATAGGCGAGGAGCGGAATTGCCACCAACAAGCCCGCCAGCGGTCCGGCCGCGCCGATATCCACCAGCGCGTTGCGATTGGGGATCCGGCCGCGGATGCGAATCACCGCGCCGAGCGTCCCGACGCCCAGCAACGGAAGCGGAATGAAGTACGGCAGCGAGGTGTCCACCCGGTGGATGCGCGCAAAAGCGTAGTGCCCCATCTCGTGCGATCCGAGAATCAGCACCAGCGAGAGGCTGAACGTCAGCGAGCTGCTCACCGCTCCCCAGGTGGTGCTGGCGCCGCCCCCGCCCCAGATCCACAGAAAGGTTCCGAACGTGGTCACCAGCGTCAGAAGAAAGAGCGTCAGATTGAGGAGCGGCTTGTCCGCTGGTCGGAAGGCGATCGAGGGCATGATTTTCTTTCTTGGGTATCAGGCGGTCCTCGCGTTTTCAACGCGCCTTGCCGCTGGAGTGAAATCGTTGGCGACCTCGACCTTGCGCCCCCACCTATTCCAGCGCGCGAGAAAGCACTTCGGCGGTGAGCTTCACCAGCGGGATGACTCGTTGATAGTTCATCCGCGTCGGTCCTATTACTCCAACCGACCCGAGCAATTGCTCTTGCGTGCCATACGGGGTGGCGATCACGCTGACCTCGCCCGCGGATGAAAAATCGCTCTCGGCGCCGATGAAAATCTGCATCTCCTTGGCGCGCTGAACGCGGTCGAGGAGGTTGAGCAGCTTGTTCTTTTCATCCAGGGCGCGAAACAGAGCGCGCATTCGCTCGACGTCCGCGAACTCCGGGGCCTCGAGGAACGAGCCCGCGCCCTCGATCAGCACCCGCTCACCCGAATGGACGTCCGTCGCCGCAAATCCCAGCTTCAACGCCTTGGCGGCGAGCACGTCGTAGAGCGCTCGTTCCTGCTCCATCTCCGCCTGGATTCGCGCGCGAGCCTCATCGATGGGCGTCTCCTTCAGCAGCTCATTGAGGTAATTCGAAGCCCGCACCAGCTCGTCGGACGAGATGCTGAAATCGATCGTCAACAGCTTGTTCTGCACCTGCCCGTTCTGCCCCACCAGGATGGCGAGCACGCGGCTCTCCCGGAGCTGAACGAATTCGATGCGCCGGAAATAGAGTGCCGAGGGCCTGGGCATCAACACCACTCCCGCGTGCTTGGTGATGAAGTGCAACACCTTGGATACGTGCTGGAAGGTCTCGTCGCTGCTGCCGGGGCGCGCGATTCCCTGCTCGATCAGCTCGCGCTCTTCCGGCTCCGGCTCGCGAAGATTGAGCAGGGAGTCGATGTAGAAGCGATATCCGAGATCGGTCGGAATGCGGCCCGCCGAGGTGTGCGGTTTTTGGATGTAGCCAAGCTCCTCGAGATCGGCCATCACGTTGCGCATGGTGGCGGCCGACACGTCGAACTCCGCTCGTCGCGCCAGCTGAGAGCTGCCCACCGGACCGCCTTCGGCGATGTACTGCTGGATGATCGCCCGGAGGACTTCGCGCTCGCGTTCACCCAGTTGATCAGACATTCGTGGACCTGACGTCAAGCAATCGGTCCGATGCTAGGCAGCTGCCGTTCGAGATTCAACTGGCCGGCGCGGAGCCGCTTGGCTCGACTCATTGGGAGCGCAACAAAAGAACTTCATTGCCGCGGCTGGACGCTGCACGGCAGGTGATCGCAGCTTTGGACGTAGGTGCCCAGCTGCGGAACGAGCGCTGAGCGCGGACGATCTTTCGACAGCACCGATTCCCGTTCCCCGCTGACGACGTCGATCGCAAGCGCCCACGCCGCGTTCGGCCCGCAGGCGATGGTGGCGCGATTGGGGTGGCCTTCCCACCAGAGAAATTCTGCTTGGCAGGGAGACTCCGAGCGGACGAGCGACAGATCCGCCGAGCGAAAGACGTGAATCGCATTCGCAGTAACGACCGACACCAAAGTTCCATCGGAGTTGCAAGCGAGCAAGGCGTTGGCGCCAGGTGGGACGCGGGCCGGGTGAGACTGCGTGCGATTCAAGCTGAACACGGCCAGCCGCCCTTCGGCGTCCAGGGTCGCGGCGCCGCTCGCAACGCCCACGAGCGCCACCGGAGCGCTGTCGCCGACTTTGACCGCGGGGGCTTCCGCGGAGCGCGCTGCCCAAAGCTCCGGCTCCCGCCCACGCGCAACGGCGAGCCACAACGTCCCCTCGAAGTCGAATGAGGCGGCGGTGACTCCCCCCAGCGGAAGCAGCAGTCCCGTCGGATGCGCCTTCGCGTCCAGGGAAGGCTCCACCGAGCGGCACACCGCAATCGAGCTTGCGCCGTAGGCGGCAACCTGGGCTCCGTTGGGCGAGACCGCAAAACCAGCGCGGGGCTCCCGCAAAGTCGAGATGACGCAGCGATTCAGGGAACCGAACCGCGGATCTGCCGCCGCGGAGTCAACGAGGTACGGCAAGCTCGTGCTTACCAGGTAAATCGCCGTCCCCAGGGTCGCCGCGGCCGCGACCGACACCGCCAACACCGCAGTCGAAATCGAGCTCCTTCGCGCTCGACCCAACCGAGCGCGCGCCACTAATCGCTGCTCCTAAAAAACCTATGGGAGGGGCTCGGTGGCACTTCCCTAAGAGGCGGCGCCCGTCTAGTCTGTGCCGACTTTTTCGGCCGAGCAGCGGCACGGAGGAAATACGGGATGACCAAAACACCGAAGGACGTTTTTGCGCTCGCGAAAGATCGGGGCGCGACGATGGTGGACCTCAAATTCATGGACTTCATCGGCCTGTGGCAACATTTCACCGTCCCGCTGCAGGAGCTCGCCGAGGGATCTTTCGAAGAGGGCCTTGGGTTCGATGGTTCGTCCATCCGCGGGTGGATGGAGATCCACGCGTCCGACATGCTGGTGATGCCCGATGCCACCACGGCGGTCATGGACCCGTTCATGAAGGAACCTACGCTATCGATCATCTGCAACATCGTCGATCCGATCACCAAGGAGCCATTCTCTCGAGATCCGCGCAACATCGCCCAGAAAGCCGAAAAGTATCTCAAGAGCACCGGCATTGCGGATACGGCTTACTTTGGACCTGAAGCGGAGTTTTTCATCTTCGACGAGGTCCGGTACGACTCGACCAACAACCAGGCCTTCTACCTGATCGACTCGGTGGAGGGTCAGTGGAACTCCGGCAAAGAAGAAGAGGGGGGAAATCGCGGCTACAAGCCGCGCTACAAGGAGGGGTACTTCCCGGTCGCGCCCACCGACAGCCTTCAGGACATCCGGACCGAGATGTGCCGCGTGATGGCCGACGTCGGAATCCAGGTGGAGCGTCAGCACCATGAAGTGGCGACCGCGGGCCAGGCGGAGATCGACTTCCGCTTCGACACACTGTGCCGGACGGCCGACGACCTGATGTGGTTCAAGTACATCGTCAAGAACGTCGCTTGGCGCCACGGCAAGACCGCCACCTTCATGCCCAAGCCACTCTACGGCGACAACGGGAGCGGGATGCACACCCATCAATCGCTGTGGAAAGCGGGAAAGCCGCTGTTTGCCGGCGATGGTTACGCGGGACTGTCGGAGACGGCGCTCTACTACATTGGCGGGATGCTCAAGCACGCGCGCGCCCTGGCCGCGCTCTGCAACCCGACCACCAACAGCTACAAGCGCCTGGTGCCCGGCTTCGAGGCCCCGGTGAATTTGGCGTACTCGAGCAGGAACCGCTCGGCGGCGATCCGCATCCCGATGTACTCGCCTTCGCCAAAGGCCAAGCGCCTCGAGTTTCGGCCTCCGGATTCGTCTTGCAACCCCTACATGGCGTTTGCGGCTCAGCTGATGGCCGGTCTCGACGGAATCGAGAACAAGATCGACCCCGGCGATCCGCTGGACAAGGACATCTACGGGCTTTCCCCCGAGGAGCTGAAGGACGTTCCCAAGATGCCGGGCTCGCTCGACGAAGCTCTGGATTGCCTGCACAAGGACCACAAGTTCCTCCTCAAGGGGGACGTCTTCACCGACGACGTGCTCCAGACCTGGATGGACTACAAGCTTCAGAAAGAAGTGAACCCGGTGCGCCTGCGACCCCACCCGATGGAGTTCGCGCTCTACTTCGACATCTAGCTCTCCGACACAGGCGGTGTTGCGAAAAATTTCGCAACGCAATAACCGGGGCGGTTTCGCGATTGGCACTCGGAAAAGGAGAGTGCAATGCGACAATTGTTCCCGGTTATCGCGTTTTCGTTGCTGACGGGGGGCGTGGCTGGCGCGCAATCCGATAAGGACGCCGGCGAGGGCGACGACCACCACTTCGCGTTTCAAGTCTTCGCAGGCGGGAGGTTGGGGGTCGCGGCGATTCAGATCTCCAAGGAGGTTCGGCAGATGCTCGGCGCGCCCGAGGACGTTGGCGTGCTGGTCGATAGCGTCAAATCCGACAGCGTCGCCGCCGAAGCAGGTATCAAGCCGGGCGATGTGATCATCGAAGTGGCCGGCCAGAAGGTTAAGAACGTTGGCTCGATCCGCCGCGTGCTCGCGGATAAGGAAGCGGGGCAAACTGTGCCGGTGGTGGTGATTCGAAACAAGCAGAGCCTGACCTTGAACGCGAAGCTCCGCGAAAAGAGCGCTGGACACGATTGGAGCTCGCTGATGGGCTCTGAGCTGCCGGACTTTTTTCCGGACGGCAAGGGGGTCGTCATTCGCGGCCCGCATAAAGAGCTCGATCGCCTTTCCGAGCGGCTGAGCGAGCTTGAGAAGCGGATTCAGAGCTTGGAGTCGAAGAAATAGTCGTCCGCGCCAGCGCCAGCTCGGCGCTCGTGAATGCACTCAAGCGAGCGGGGCGTTTCGTGCGCTTTTCGACTCTTCACCCTGCATTCCGCCTGAGAGGTTGCCGCCGGCCGAAGCCGTTCCCAGATTCGATCTACGCCGAGGCAAAGGCGCCCGGCGCTCAACTGAAACGGAGGCGTAATGAACAAGCAAGCGCTTGGCCTTTCCGCATTGGGGTTCCTGCTTTTCACAGCCCCTGCGTTCGCTCAGCAGAAGGAAGATCAAGACGTCGGCAAGACGGGCTCCAGCTACAAATCGGAAAAGGCCGCCAAATCCAGCGATTCGATGAAGTCGACGACGGATGAAGCCAAGCCGGAGAAGAGCACCAAGACGACAGAGTCGAAGAGCGCGACCGACACTGAGACAATGAAGCAACCCGCCGGGAGCGACGAGAAAGCAGGCAAGACGACCAAGACCCAAAAGAAGACCGACACAGAATCCGGCAGTTCAGCCAAACCCGAGAAGAACAAGGATTAGAGCTGTTTCCTCCAGCGGGCGGCCTCGCGATCGGATCTGCTAAGCTTTGGGCCTAGTGAGGCTGGCCCTCTGGATTGCCCTGTTTGTGCTCGGAGTCGCGGGCGTAGTGGTTCCGACAATCTACCTTCGGCTCTCGTCTCAGCTTCCACCTCTCGACAGTGAGCTGGACTTACGCTCGCGCCTTCGGCGAGCCTCTGCGGCGAGCGCCGAGCCGGCCGGCGGCAATATCGTCACAGGCGACGAGTGGCCTGATTTTGCGCGCCTGCCGCGCGATCTGGTGGCGATGTACGTCTCGCAAATGGGCTGCCCGGCGTACTTTCAGTCGACGCCAGACGACGGCGTCGCGTGGCTTTGGAGGATGTTCTCCGGGCTCTGGGGAATCGAGCCGCCCGGAGACGGCAGGTGCGAGCGCTTGGTCGCGCTTCGGATTGCCGCGTCGCTCGGCGTCGGGGCCGGCGCCAGCCAGTCCGTAGCCGCCAACAAGATTCACCGCGTCTTGGAAAAGCATCAGCTCATCGCTTACGACCTCTCCTCCACTGCATTCGAGCCCAAGGTGGTCGGCGTCGAAGCGGCCGCCAAGGCGCTGTTCAAGAAAGAGCTCCAAGGCCTGCAGCTGGCGCAGCTCGCAGAGCTCATGCTCGCCCTGCCTCCACATGAGTTCTACGAAGAGCTCAAGCTGTGTCGGAATGCCTCGCTCATCCGGCAAAGCCGCGACTATGTCCTGTCGATGCTGGCGAGCCACTCCCTCGTATCGCTCGAGCATGCGGTGGCCGCGCAGGCGCAGCCCGTGGCATGCACGCGCAACTGAGTGTGTGCTAGGCGGGATCCTTCTTCGGCGCCGGGGGAGGTGCTTCCTCGTCCGGCGCTTTAGACGGCGGAGCTGCTTGCACGAGGGGTTCTCGCAGCTGGTCGATCTCCGCGACCAGATCTGGTGCAAGCTCTACTTTCGGCTCGACGCCGCCGCCGTCGTTCCAACGCATGGATGTCGTCGGCTGAGGTCCCAGTTCAATGTCGACGCTTCGAGAAGCAGCCGGCCTCGGTCGGGCTGCCCCCGTGAGGAGCTCTTCGATCGAGTCGGACATGCGCGCGTGCGCGGGCTGCGGCGCCGCGCTCGTATGCTGCGGCGAGTCCTCCTGCCATCCGGTCGGCCCACCCTGCCATCCTGTTCGCGACCTCTCCGCGGGCTCGGCGATCCGCCGGACCAGAGGTTCAACGAGGAGATGCTCGGCGGGCTCCGCAGCGCTTACCGGCCGGGTTGGCGCGGGTGTCGGCTCGCCTCTCGAAGACTCGCCGCGGAGCTTCGCTTCCAAGCCGGCCCTCTTCGCGCGAATCGAATCTGGGTCCGGTGAACCGCTTTCGCGGTGCTTGAGCGATGGCGCCCAGCGAACGGAGTGACTCCTTGCGCCGTGAAATGCTGCGGGCGGGGGCAGGTCATAAGTGGCCGGATCGAAAAATTCGTCGCTCAGGTCCGCGAACCCGAACGCCCTAGCCTGCTCGGCCATTTCGGGAAGGACGCCCGTAGGCGCGTGGTAGCCGACCAGGCTGCCGTCGCGCTCGCGGTGAACCGGTGCAAAGACGAACAGATCCTGAACTCGATACTCGCCGGCGTCATCCAGCGGAAGCACCTCGGAGATGGCGGTCACCTTGCGCGCGCCACCCGGAAATCGAGCGCAACTGAGGATGATGTCGATCGCTGACGCAATCTGCGACCGCACCGCCGCCAACGGCAGGTTGACCGCGCTCATCAGCGCGAGCGACTCGATCCGCCGCAGCGTATCCACCGGTGTATTCGCATGGCAACTGGACATCGAGCCGCCGTGCCCGGTGTTCAGAGCCTGGATGAAATGAAAGCACTCCGCGCCGCGGATCTCGCCGATCACGATCCGGTCCGGCCGCAGCCGAAGCGCCGACAGCAGCAGATCGCCCATGTCTATTCCGCCGCGGCCTGATTTGTCGGGTGGACGTGTTTCGAGCGGCACCAGATGCTTATGCTGAAGCTGCAGCTCGGCTGAATCCTCGATCGTCACCACGCGATCGCTTTCGGGAATCATCGATGAAAAGACGTTGAGCAGAGTCGTTTTGCCTGAGCCGGTTCCGCCCGAGACGACGATGTTTAGCTTCATCTGGATCGCCGCCTCGATCACACGCGCCATCGGGCTGGTGAGCGCCTTGCGCGCCAAAAGCCCATCGAGCGTCAGCCGCTCCTTGGGAAACTTTCGAATCGACATCACCACGCCGCGGCGCGCGATTGGCGGAAGGACGATGTGAATACGGCTGCCGTCCGGAAGCCTGGCATCGAGCTGAGGCTTGTCCTCCCAGAGAAGTCGCCCGACGAATTGCGCCACGTTTCGGGCGGCCGCGAGCAGACCTTCCTCGGAGAACCTGGCGTCCGTTCTGATCAGCTGCCCTCGCCGTTCGATCCAGACCTCTTCGGGGCTGTTGATCATGATTTCGGTAATCGAGTCGTCCTCGAGGTAGGACGCGATCGGTTTCAAGAAGGCGCGTAGGGATTCAGAGAACATCGTCATGGCAAACCACTCACTCCCGTCGGAGCCCTCGGCAACTCCGATGTACCGCTGCGGCTGGACCAGCGGTATGCTGGCCGAAATGGCCAAGAGTCCTCACCGAAAATCTCCGGTTCGCGGGAAAAGATCAACGAGGGACACCCGTAGGAGGCCTCCGAAGAAGAAAGTGGACAAAAGCACCTCCGGGGGTCGGGCCCTACCCATTGAAATCGATCCGACGCGCGTGGAAGCGACGCTCTCCAAGCTGAAGGATCAACTGGTTGCGTGGGCGAACAAGGGCCGCTACACGAAAGTTCGGTTCAAGTTCCGGGGGAAGCAGCTGCTTCCCGACATTCCGCTGGCGGCGGTGATGGCCGCAGAGGGACTCACCTTCTACTGGGGCGGCATCCTCCGGGCGCTGATCGTGAATCTCGCCGGCAAGACCGTTCTCGACGTTGAATTCGTGAACGATTCTGAGAAGCAGATCCAGCTGGGGAAGGAAGCCCTGCTTTCTGGCGACGTGGACCGAGCGCTCAAGCTCTTTCATGAAGCGCTTTCAATGGACCCGAACAACGCCAAAGTTCACTTGAATCTGGGGATTGCGTTGAAGTTGAAGGGCGATCTCCCGGGCGCTCGGTCTGCTTTGGAGCGAGCCCGCTCGCTCGACCCGAAGGGCTCTACCGCCGCGGACGCCGAGCGCCTGCTTGCGGGGCTCGACGATCGACCAAGCGCATCGGCGTGACGGCGGGTCGGCGCGTTGAGCCCTGAAAAGGCTCGATAGTTCGAGCTTTGGGCGTTATGCTTGGGACCGTATTTCCATCGACGGTCGAAAGGTTGGGCGCCTGAACCAGCGAGTTTAGAGTCTCCTTTCGCTTTCACCGCGCATCCCGAATACCCCACTCATGCCTCCTGACGATCAGCCAACCGTCCCGCCCGATTTCGGTGGAGGCGGCAATCTCGTGCCGGTCACCATCGAAGACGAGATGCGCAAGTCGTATCTCGACTATTCGATGTCGGTCATCATCGGCCGCGCCCTGCCCGATGTGCGAGACGGGCTCAAGCCGGTCCACCGTCGCGTTCTCTACGCGATGCACGAGTTGGGGAACTTACACAATCGACCGTACAAGAAGTCCGCTCGCATCGTCGGCGACGTGATCGGCAAGTACCACCCGCACGGCGACACCGCGGTCTACGATGCGATGGTGCGCCTCGCGCAGACCTGGTCGATGCGCTACCTGCTCGTCGATGGTCAAGGCAATTTCGGCTCCGTGGACGGCGACGCTCCGGCGGCGATGCGCTACACGGAAGTGCGGATGTCGAGACTGGCGGAAGAGCTGCTCGCCGACATCGACAAGGACACCGTCGATTTTGGGCCCAACTACAATGACGAGCTCAAGGAGCCGTTGGTTCTGCCCAGCAAGTTTCCCAACTTGCTGGTCAACGGCGCTCAGGGAATCGCGGTCGGAATGGCCACCAACATCCCGCCGCACAACATGGGCGAGGTGATCGACGCCACCCTGCACCTTCTCGACGCGCCCAAGGCGACCGTCGCGGACCTGATGAAGTTCATTCCCGGCCCGGATTTTCCGACTTATGGGCTGGTCACCGGTCGCGAGGGAATTCGCCGCGCCTACGAAACGGGCCGCGGGCAGATCATCATGCGCGCGCGGACCGAGATCGAGGTACAGAAGAAAAGCGATCGCGAGAGCATCATCGTCACCGAGATTCCGTACCTGGTGAACAAGGCGCGGCTGATCGAGCGCATCGCCGAATTGGTGCGAGATAAAAAGATCGAGGGCATCAGCGACATCCGCGATGAATCCGATCGCCATGGCATGCGCATCGCGATCGAGCTCAAGCGGGACGCTATTACCGGAGTGGTTCTCAACAATCTCTACGCGCATACCCCAATGCAATCGACCTTCGGCGTGGTGCTGCTGGGGATCGACGGCGGACAACCGCGGACCTTGAACCTCAAGGAGCTGATCGAGCGGTTCATCTCGCACCGGCGCGATGTGGTCACCCGCCGGTCCCGATTCGAGCTGCGCAAGGCGCAGAGCCGGCTCCACATCGTCGAAGGCCTCCTGGTCGCTCAGGACATCATCGATCAGGTGATCGCGATCATCCGCAAGTCGAATGATCCGGATGAGGCGCGGTGGGGATTGATGAATATCCTCGCGCCAGCGCTGTACCAGCATCCTCGCTTCGCTGAGCTTCCGCGGATCGATTCGCGCCGGGCATTGGCGCAGATGGATGCGTTGGTGGCGCGCGTCCGCGCCGAAGAGCCGAGCTACGCCGGGTTGTCGCATACGTATGCGAACGGCGGCTTTTCCGAAGAGCAGGCGAAAAACATCCTCGACATGCGCTTGCAGCGCTTGACTGGAATGCAGCGCGAGGAGCTGTTCAAGGAGCTGATCGGCCTGATTCGGGACATTGCCCGCCTGGAAGACATCCTGACGCACGAGACGTCGCTGCTCGGCGTGATCAACTCGGAGCTGAAGGAGATCAAGGAGAAGTACGCCGACGTGCGGCGAACGGAGATCGTCGGCGAGCTCAGTGAGCTGACGAACGAGGATCTGATCGCCGAAGAGGACATGGTGGTTACTCGTTCACATGCCGGCTACATCAAGCGCAACCCGCTGACGGAGTATCGTGCTCAGCGGCGCGGAGGCCGCGGCAAGACCGGCGCCGCAACCAAAGAGGACGATTTCGTCACCGACCTGTTCGTTGCCTCGACCCACGCCTACCTGATGCCGATCACCACGCGCGGCAGGCTTTACTGGCTTAAAGTGCACGAGATTCCCCTCGCCGGTCGATCCGCGCGCGGCAAGGCGATCATCAACCTCGTGAGTCTGCTCCCAGAGGAGAAGCTCACCGCGGTGCTGGTCACGAAATTATTTACGCAGGACAATTTCGTTTTCTTCGTCACCAAAAAGGGATTGGTGAAGAAAACCGATCTCACCGCGTTCTCCAACGTTCGGTCGGCGGGAATCATCGCCCTTTCGATCGAGGATGGCGACAGCCTGGTGGCGGTGAAGATCACCGACGGCAGCAAGGACATCCTTCTTTCCACGGCAAACGGGATGAGCATTCGCTTCCCGGAGAGCGAGGTGCGCTCGATGGGCCGCGCCGCCTATGGAGTGAAGGGGATCACCCTCGAGCCCGGCGACGAGGTGGTGGGGGCGGACGTGGTGGAGAAGGGCAGCACGATCCTGACGGTTACCGAGAATGGGTACGGCAAGCGGACTGAGGAATCCGAGTACCGCGTCCAAGGCCGCGGCGGCAAAGGCGTGATCGACATCAAGACCACTGAGCGGAACGGTCGGGTGATCGGCCTGGTCCAGGTCAAAGACAGCGATCAGGTGATGCTCGTCACCAACGGCGGCATGCTGATCCGGATGAAGGTGAGGGAGATTTCGGTCATTGGCCGAAACACCCAGGGCGTCCGGCTGATCGCCCTGGAGGACGCCAACGAGAAGGTTACCGGGATCTCCAAGTTGCCGGAGAGCGAGACGGAAGACGAAGGACCGCAGGGAGCTCCGCCGGATGCGGGGCAAGAGAACGGTTCGGACGAGCCGACGGCAGAGGGCTCTGCGGCAGAAGGCGATCCTTCGCCCTAGTCGTCGAGCGGCCGGCCGCGTCCGAACTTCAGCGAGTGGTCCGCGCGCGCATGTCAGTGCCGGTGTCGGATCGTCGCGCGCCTTGAGCGCAATTGGTTGACACCCGCGACGCTGAAACCCTAGCTTGCCCGCTCCGACGAAAAACCAGGAGGGAAACGATGCGACTGTCCGCTCATTTGATTGCGCTCAGCGTGTTTCTTTCAGGTGTCGGATCCGGGCGCGCCGAGGCCGCTGCCTTGGAGCAAGCATTCGCGGCAGCTCACAATTCCACCACCGCGCAGCAACCCGTGCCGCAGCCGCCGGCGCCGGCAGCTGAGCCCTCCGTCCAATTGCCGCCAGCGCCGCCGATCCCGCCGACGCCCCCATTTCTGCCCACTCTGGAGGATCCGAAGGAAAACCCGACCACGCCGGAGAAAGTAGCGCTCGGCTACCTGCTCTTCTTCGATAAGCTTCTCTCCAAGGATCGCACGATGTCCTGCGAGAGCTGCCATCATCCGGAGTTGGCGTGGACCGAAGGAAAGGCGGTGAGCCCCAAAGTTGGCGGCGCACCGAACAAGCGAAACGCTCCGACGATGCTCAACATCGGCTACCACACGAGCTTCTATTGGGACGGGCGAATGCCGACGCTCGAAGCGGTGAGCAAGGCGGCTTGGACCGGGCAGCTCGGCGCCGACCCGGCGAGCGTCGCCACCGGTTTGAACACCAACGCCACTTACCGCGCGTACTTCATCCGCGCCTTCAACTCGCCGGCAACCGCGGAGAACATTCCGATGGCGCTCGCTTCGTTCCTGCGGGCTCTCAAGTCGGGAAACGCCCCCTACGACAAATTCGAGAAGGGTGACAAAAAGGCGGTGAGCGCCGACGCGAAGCGAGGGTTCGAGGTTTTCCGGAAGGCGAACTGCGCGCTGTGTCACGTTCCGCCGCTGTACACCGACTTCCAGTTCCACAACGTGGGCGTGGGCTGGGATCTCGGAGAGAAGCGCGACCACGGCCGCATGGACCACACCAAGGATCCCAAGGACGACGGCAAGTTCAAAACTCCGACGCTTCGCGACATCGCCAAGACCGCGCCCTACTTCCACGACGGCAGCGTGAAGACGCTCGACGACGCGATCGACTTCATGACCGGCGGAGGGCACAAGAATCCAAACCTCGACGAAAAGCTCAAGCCGGCGAAGGTGAGTAAGAAAGACAAGGCGGCGCTGAAAGCGTTTCTCGAATCGCTGACGGGAACTGCCACCTTTACCAGCGCCCCGACCGGGCTGCCGAAGTAATGCGCTGCCGTTGCGCAGCGCCTCGGTCCAAACGTCTTCGGCAGCACCGCGTCAGCGATCTGGCGATCTTGGGCTGTGCCGCGTTGCTTGGGAGCACCTGTATGAAGCGCGTCGCCTCTGAATCATCGGACCCCAACGAGGCCGTGCTTTATGCCGCCGATCGCGTCCGCACGCTGAATCCGCAGCAGCCGCTCGCGGAGGCATTGCTCGTCCGATGGGGCAAGGTGCTCGAGGTCGGAGCTCGCCGCGACCTCGAGTCGGCGCATCCTGCTGTGCGCGTCGTCGAGCTGCGAGACGCCACCATCGTCCCCGGCCTGGCCGATGCGCATGGCCACCTCGCCAGTCTCGGGCGAAGCCTTTCAATCCTCAGCTTCGTGGGCGCCTCCTCGGTAGAGCAAATCCTCGAGATGGCGAAAAATGCGCCGCCGGCGAGCTACGAGGGCGAGTGGCTGGTTGGCCGAGGATGGGACCAAAACGCCTGGCCGGAAGGGCGGCGGGATTTTCCGACTCGGCAGCAGCTCGACGCGTTGTTTCCGAGCACGCCGGTCTATTTTACTCGCGTCGATGGTCATGCCGCCTGGGTGAGCAGCGAGGCGCTGCGCAGGGCCGGAGTCGACACCAGAAGCCTGGATCCCCCCGGTGGGCGAATCATTCGCGACGGCAAGGGCGAGCCGTCGGGCGTTCTGGTGGACAACGCAATGCAGCTGGTGAGCTCGAAGATGCCCAATCCCACTGACGAGCAGCGCGAGAAGCGCCTGCGCGCCGCGCTGGAGAAATGCACTTCGGTGGGACTCACCGCAGTGCACGACGCGGGAACGGATTTGCCGACGCTGATGCTTTTGCACCAATGGGATTCGAGCGGAGCGCTTCCGCTCAGGGTGTACGCAATGGCCGACGGCCAGGGCGGCGCGTCGCAGGTCTTTTCCGAGTTGGGACTGATTCAGGGCAAGCGTTTTACCTTTCGCGCGGTGAAGTTCTGGCTGGACGGAGCGCTGGGTTCGCGCGGAGCGGCATTGCAGGCGCCGTACAGCGACGAGCCGACGCAACGAGGGTTGCTGTTGATCGAATCGACTGAGCTTCAGAAGCGCGCTCGGGACTTGATGCAGCGCGGCTACCAGGTCGCGGTGCATGCGATTGGCGATCGCGCGAACACGCTGGCGCTGGATGTTCTTTCGAAGACCGCCGCCGAGGCCAAGGTAGAAAACCGCCGCAATCGCATCGAGCACGCGCAGATCCTTCGAGCCGAGGACATTCCCCGCTTCGCGCAGCTGGGGATCATCGCCAGCATGCAGCCCACGCACGCCACCAGCGACATGCCTTGGGCGGAACAGCGGGTCGGCAGGGAGCGCATTGCCGGCGCCTATGCGTGGAAGAGCCTGTTGGACGCAGGGGCGCACCTGGCCTTCGGGAGCGACTTCCCGGTCGAGGATTCAAATCCGCTGCTCGGCCTTTACGCGGCTCGAACGAGGCAGGACGCCAAGGGCGATCCCCCGGGGGGATGGCTTCCCGAGCAGAAGCTCGACGGCGAGCAGGCGTTGCGCGGATTCACCACCGGCGCAGCTTACGCTTCGTTCGCCGAGGACGTTCGCGGCATGCTTCGCCCGGGCATGGACGCCGACTTCGTGGCGCTCTCGGTGGATCCGGTCGACGACCCGCCCCGACAGCTGCTCACTGGGAAGGCGCTGCTCACCGTCGTCGCCGGCAAAGTGGCGTACAGGGACAAGTCGCTCGGCCCGTGAGCAACGCACCCTCCGATTCCGCATCTCTCGAGCACCGCTGGCTCATGCTCCTGGGATTTTGATTCGCGCGTCAGAGCCAAGACCGGTTGCAGTGCGCTTGAGAGATTCCGCGGCCCCTGCAGCGGCCCTTCACGCCGCACCTCTTTGTTGGGATACATAGCGCGCCAGAGATTCAATCATCGCGGCTATCTTCGGCTGCTCCGGAACGACGTGCGGTGCGACGCCGAGCGATTCGAGCGCGCTGGCGGAATTAGGCCCCACGGCAGCGATCAGGGCGTGAGAATGAAAGGCCGAAATCAACTCGGAACGAAGGCCGGCATCCGCGGCGATCGAAAACAAATGGCGCGCCTGCACCTGGCTGGTAAAGGCGATCGCGCCCACGCGGCAGGCAATCAGCTCTCTGACCAGCTGGTGAAGAGGAAGAGTATCCTCAGGAAGGGCCCAACTGTGCAGCAGCAGCTCCTGAAGGCCGGCACATCGGCCCAAGAGGCTCTCGGCCAACAAGAGATTTCGTTCGCCATAGTGGAGGAGAAAGACGAACCGCTCTTTTAGCGGTAACAGATCGAGCGCAGCGAGCAGCTCCCAGGTGGTGTAAGGTTCCTTCACCCGGAGCGACGCTTCCAGCCCTTCTCGCTTGAGCGCCGCAACGGGCTTTGGACCTCGGCAAACCGTGGCAGATCGCTGAAGCGCTTCTTTGAGCTCGATCGAGCGGTCCACCTTCCTTGCCTCGTTGAAGAGCGCGCTGACGCCAAGTCCGCTGGAGAAGACGATGATTGGCGAAGTCTCTCGCTCGAGTTGGGCGAGCAGCGCGAGCACCTCGTCTGCGCAGGCGCGCGGCTGCTGGCGGACGGCTGGAACGCAATAGGGCTCGCCTCCAAAACGCCGCACCAGTGATGCAAGTTGCTCGGCCTTGCGACCTTCAAGCAGGGCCACCCGCATTCCTGACAAGTCCACTGGCAATCCTCCTTCTCCCAAGCGGGCGGGTCCGCCAAGCCCTGCCGATCACCAGCCGCCCCGGAGCAAAATCAGCAAAAGGGTGGAGGCGGGCCTGACCGCGAGGGGTCAAAGGGGTCTCCGCAAAAAGCCTGGGGGTGCCGGAGTGTTCCTCGACCGGCACGGCCAGAACGCGCCTCCAAAGGTTTCGATTGTTCGCACAGCGGAGGCAATGCGAGGGAACCGCTCGCGCCCTGTCCGAGTTCATCGGTCCACTCGCTTGCCCCAGCTGCACAAAATCAACGACGACGCAATCACTCTTGTCTTGCCAGCTCGTGCAAGGAAGGCGCCAACGCACCGTTCCGCGCCTCCTTCCTCGAAAGCGCCCGAGAATGCTGTGGGCGGCGCCTCCGGTGATGGAAGCTCAACACTGGGCGAGGCACATATTTGTCGAGAATCGGCTCAGCGTCCGACAAATTTGACGCTTGCGAATCCGCGCCGCCCGTCGGGACAGACGTCGGGAGCGGAGGCGGCCGCGCGGCATCTCCCCGCGGCCCGCCGACAGGCATTCGTACAAACTTGTCAGGAGCTTTCAAAGTCACTACAAATCCGTCGATGCTGCGGACGAACCAGGAGCAGACCAGCGAGATTCTCAATCTCACCACGCTGCTTGAGATCAGCCAGGCGTTGGCGAGCACCCTCGACTTGAAGACCGCGCTCCACCGCGTGCTGGAAAAGCTCGAGCGCCACCACGGCGTGCTGCGCGGGGCGGTGACGCTCCTCAACGACGAATCAAGAGAGCTCTTCATCGAAGCGTCGATCGGCATCAACACCGACGGCCAGCGGGCGCGGTACCGCTTAGGTGAAGGGATCACCGGTCGAGTGGCTCAGAGCGGCAGGCCGGTGATCGTCCCGCAGATCAGCCGCGAGCCGTTGTTTTTGAATCGCGCTGTGCAGCGGAAGGAGCTGAGGGGCTCCGAGCTGAGCTTCATTTGCGTGCCGATCACTTTGAACAAGCGGCCGATGGGTGCGTTGGGCGTCGACCTGGAGTTCGATCCGAAGCGCGATTATCGCGGAATCACCAGCTTGCTGCGCGTGGTTGCCTCGAACATCGCCCAGGCGCTCAAAGTTCATCGGATGATCGAGCTCGAGCGCCAGCGCCTCCTGGAGGAGAATGTCGACCTGCGCCAAAAACTGAGGGAGCGCTACGACTTTTCGAACATCGTCGGAACCTCCGGCCCAATGCGCCAGGCCTACGAGCAGGTCGCGCAAGTGGCGCGCACCAACACCACCGTCTTGATCCGCGGAGAATCCGGAACGGGCAAAGAGCTGATTGCGCACGCCATCCACTACAACTCTCCCCGGTCGAAGAAGCCGTTCGTGAAAGTGAGCTGCGGCGCGTTGCCCGATACGCTGATCGAGTCCGAGCTGTTCGGTTACGAGAAGGGCGCGTTCACCGGGGCGGCGGGTCAGAAAAAAGGCCGCTTCGAGATGGCGGAAGGGGGAACGCTTTTTCTCGATGAGATCGGCGACATCAACCTCGCCACCCAGGTCAAGCTGCTCCGGGTGCTGCAGGAGCGCGAGTTCGAGCGACTCGGCGGCACCGACTCGCTGAAGGTGAACGTCCGGTTGATCGCCGCGACCAACAAGGACTTGGAGACTTTGATCGCCGAGCGGGGTTTTCGCGAAGATCTCTTCTACCGGATCAACGTGTTCACCATTTTTGTCCCCCCGCTTCGCGAGAGAAAGTCGGACATCATGCTGCTCGCCGACCATTTCTTGGAGAAGTACGGTCACCAGCACGGCAAGAACATGAAGCGGATATCGACGCCGGCGATCGACATGTTGATGAGCTATCACTGGCCCGGCAACGTTCGCGAGCTGGAGAACACGATCGAGCGCGCGGTGCTCGTCTGCGACGGCAATGTGATCCACGGCCATCACCTGCCGCCCACGCTTCAGACCGCAGAGGCTTCCGGCACGCAGATGAGCCTGTCGTTGAGCGAAGCGGTGGAGCAGTACGAAAAAGATCTGATTCTCGATGCGCTCAAAAGCACGCGTGGCAACCGCTCGAAGGCGGCGCGCCTGCTCAACAGCACGGAGCGGATCGTCAACTACAAAGTGCGGAAGTTCGACATCGACTGCCGGCGATTCCGGAACTGACGCCGTTATTGCAGGGGAAGCAAAAGAAGCGCGTTCACGCCCAAGCACCGCGGAGCGGTGCCATACACCCCGAGCGTAGACAAGCGAAGTCGAGGGGCGGTCGAAGTCGAGTGCAAGGTCGCGCCTCCACTTCAGGCTCGCATTGCTCGCCTTACGCCTGTCCCGAGCGCCGTCGAGGGCCTCGACGTGAATGGTGGGTCCCGCTCACGCCTGGACACCAAGTCAATTCTCCGGCCGCAGCACCAGCCGTCCGACGACGCGGCGCTCCTCCAGGCGGCGATGTGCTTGCGCCGCTTCGCGAAGCGCGAGCACCTCGGTCACCCACGGCTTCACCGCGCCCGCGCGGACCAGCTCAAAGGCTTGCTCCAACTCGGTCGTCGTCGTGGCGTAAGCGCCGAGCACGGTGAGCTCCTTCACGATCATCAGGCCGGGGTTGAGCATCACCGAAGCCGTCTCCAGGTTTCCCACCACCACCAGGCGACCGCCCGGCGCCAGCGCCCGCAAGCTTTGGACGAAGGTGCTGCTGCCCACGATTTCGAGCGCCACGTTTGCGCCTTCTCCGCCGGTTCTCCGCCTCACTTCGGCTGCGAAGTCCAGGTCCGGTGAGACGACGACGTCGCTCGCCCCGGCAGCGAAGAGCGCTTGAGCCTTTTTTTCGCTCGAGGTCACGGCGACGACGCGCGCGCCATCGTGGCGAGCGAGCTGGACCGCCTGCAGCCCGACCCCGCCGCTGGCGCCGGTGATCAACACCGTTTCGCCCGCCTGCACCCGGCCGCGCGTCCGGATGCAATGGATGGCCGTGCCGGTGGTGCAGCATGCGGTTGCCGCCACCTCCCAAGGCGTGCCGTGCGGCACGCGCCCCAGACCTGCGACCGGTGCCGCCATCATCTCGGCGTAGCCGCCCTGGATTTCCTCGCCGAAGAATCGCGCGTCGACTTTGCAGAGGCTCGGCCGGCCGACGCGGCAGGCGCCGCATTTGCCGCAGGAAAGCCGCTGCAGCGTCGCCGCGCGATCTCCGATCGACCAGCCCGATACCTCTTCGCCGACGGCGATCACTTCGCCGGCGACCTCGTGTCCGAGGATGGCGGGGACTCGCGTTCTGGGAAGATTTCCTCGGCGGTTGATCACGTCGTGAAAGCAGACGCCGCACGCCCGCACCCGCAGCAACACCTCGCCGGGTCCGGGCGACGGGTTGGCCACTGTTTCGGCCCGCAGATTGTCGGGTGAACCGAACGCTCGAAGCACGACAGCTTGCATGACCACTCCTTCCTTCAACCAACCAGCTGGTCCCGAGTTCGCTCGGGGTCGATGGATCGAATCGCAGCCATGTGCTCCCGGGAAGGCACCGCCGTCACCGGCAAGGGGTGAGCTGCGTGGAAGGCGAAGCCCGTCTTGTGGCGGATGGACTCGACGCTCGCGGCGGGATGGCGGGCGAGCAGAGTGGCACCGTCGGCGCACAGCTCGAAAACACCCAGGTCGGTGATCAGCGGGGTTCGCCGCCTCGGATCGGAAGTGGAGGCGATCTGCACGCGCTCAACGAGGTTTCGGCGACTCTGACGGCCGACGACCAGAACCGGCCGATGCACCCAGCGCCTCAGCGTCGCCGCGCCGGCTACGCCGGGAAATTTCACCAGCGGCTTTTCCAGTGTCCCGGTTCCGGTGAGATTGGTACATCCCGTGCTGTCCACTTCAGCGGCGCCAAAGAACATCACGTCGATCCGCCCGCGCCGAGCGTGATCGAAGAGGTCCGGAATGGTGAAGTGGCCGCATCGCCCCTCGAAGTAGGCGAGGTCCTCGGATGAGCCGCGAAGGCGCGTCACCTCGGGCTCGACCGCTCCGATGCAGGCGAGATAGGTGAGGCGGGGAGCGTGGGTCGACTTGGCGACTGCAATGGCCAGAATCGCCAGGGGCGAAGCGGCCCCGGTCGCCACCACGGCCCGGTCGGCGATCTGCCGAGCCATTGCGCAGACGACCACGTCCGCCACGCTCGGCCGATCGTCCTCGATCATGCGGCCTCTCGAACGGGCCAGGCTGCCGCAGCGACGTCGGCCTGAGGCCGGGATTGGGCGATCACCGTTTCCAGGTACTCGCGCTCGCGACCTTTTTCCGCCAGATCCAAGTAGCGCTCGAGATGCTCAAGATCGCCGGGATACGCACCGAGGCATCCGGTAGGAAAGGCGCCCTTCGGCTGCTCGGCAATCAGGTCGACCATGAATCCCGGAATGGTGGCTCGCGTCAGTCGCGGCACGCGCTCCTCCGCGGTGGCGACGATTCGCCTCGCCGCACCCGCAATGAGAAGGTCGGTGGTGGGGTCTTCGATATAGAGGTTGCCGTCTTCGTCGGCGGCGTGCGCGTGAATCAGCGCGACATCTGGATAAAAGGCTCGCTCGACCGGAACCCGATCTCCGGTGAAGGGATCATTGACGCAGGGAAGCGGATTGAGCTGGCTCACCGCTGACGCGTCGAAGTCGGGTACGGGAAGGAACGGCACGCCCATCGCGGCGGCGCGCAGGCGCTGGACGATCCGATAGCCGTCGTGCTCTGCCCAACCGATCGTCCCCGTTTCGATCGCCCGTTTGAGGCACGGCATGCTGCGCACGCGCCCGCGGAGCGTGAGCGCGTTGAAAAGAAAATCGACTCGCGACGCGGACCGCGCGGCGACGAGGATCTCTGCCGGCAGCGGATTGGGCAGGGAAATCACTTGCAGCCCCCGCCGCTTCTGGCGCACCAGCTCGAAGATCAGCGCCATCGGCGCGCGGCTGAGCATGAATCCGCCCGGAGCAATGGACGCGCAGTCGCTGATGCTGTGTGCCGCCTGCTGCAGCGAAACCCACGCCGGCCTGCTCATGCTTGAGCTCGCTGCGCCAACACCGGCCGGAATTTGTAACCGTAGACGAGGTATCCGTTGGTGCCGTACTCGCGAATCCTGCGGACGACCATTTCCACCGGCAAGCCGATTTCGACCTCCTCCGGATCCACGTCAGTCAATTGCGCGGTTACCCGGATGCCCTCCTCGAGTTGGACCATCGCCACGATGTAAGGACCGGAGAACCCGTGCGGCGCTTGGCCGACCTGCGCGTAGGAAAACACCGTGCCTCGGCCGCTCAGCCGGTGCGCTTCGAGCTGCCGCGATCGGCAGGAGCGGCAACTGGCCCGCGGGGGAAACTGGATTCCTCCGCAGGCGGTACAGCGCTGCCCTTCCAATCGGTAATAGGAAGATCTCAGGCGATGATAGCGGGGCAGATCCACGGCCTCAGGCCTCCAGGATGTGGGCCACGGCGATTGAGCCGTGACCGCCGATAGACTGGGTCATCGCGCGCCGGGCGGGAGTCACTTGGTTGGGACCCGCTTCGCCGCGAAGTTGAAGAGCGGCCTCTACGATTTGGTAGGTGCCGCTCGCGCCCACCGGATGTCCGCGGGCCTTGAGACCGCCGAAAGTGGAAATGGGGAGCGGACCTCCTTGCGCGAAGTACCCGTCTCCCGCCCGCTTGAGCACATCCTTTCGCTTGCAGAAGCCGCACGCCTCGAGCGAAAGCGCAGTGATGATGGTGAACGCATCGTGCGCCTCGAAGAAATCGATGTCCTGCGGCGAGCACTTGGCAGCTGCGTATGCCCGGGACGCAGATCGAGCCGCCGCTCTGAGCGACAGGATGTCCGGTCGAGCGGCCAGTGAGATGGTATCGGTCGCTACTGAGGACGCCGAAATGCGGATCGGCTTGTGGTGAGATCGCACGGTGTCCTTGCTGCAGACGACCACCGCGGCCGCTCCGTCGCAGACGGGCGCGGCATCGAGAATTCCGATCGGATCCGCCACCATGGCGCAGGTGGCGAAGGCATCGGCGTCGATCGGCTCGCGAAACATCGCCCGCGGGTTGGCCGCACCGTTCAGATGCGCGCTCACTGCGAAGGGCGCGAATGCGTCCCGCGTTTGCTGAGTTTCGTGCATGTACCTTCGCATCAAAAGGGCGGAAAGGGAGACGAAGCTCAAGCCGTGGCTGGCCTCGTAATCCTGGTCGGCGGCGGTGGCGAGGCCGGCAGCGACCATGCCCGAAGAGGCGTCGGTCATCTTCTCCACGCCGACCGCGACCGCGATCTCCAAATCGCCCGAGGCGACTGCGAGCATCGCCGCGCGGACGGCGGCGCCTCCCGATGCGCATGCCGCTTCCACCTTCCACGCCTCGGCGGGCAGCAGCCCGGCGGCGTCCGCGAGCAGGGTCGCCACGTTCTCCTGACCATTGACGCAGCCGCCGAGCATGTTGCCGGCGTAGAGCGCGTCCACCGCTTCGATTCGCGCGTCCGCCAGCGCGTCTTCAATCGCGGAGCGGCCGAGCTCGCGAAGTCCCTGGTCCCAGTGCTCGCCCACCGGGGTTTGTCCGACGCCGATGATGAAAACGTCTCGCATCATTTTCGAGGCACCTCGCTCAATGCGTTCGGATCTTCCGCCGCAGACGTAGATATTGGCCGTACCCCTCGACCTCTCGCCGGCGGGCCAAGTAGTCCTGCACCTTGGGACCGGCAAAGCCGACCGGTGCTTCCTTGACGACCTCGAATGAGAACGCATCGCTCCCCGCGCCCGAGCCGTAGGAGCAGAAGAAGATCCGCTCGCCAGCGCGCACCACGTCCAGCACCGCCGCCAGGCCGAGCAGCGACGAGCCGGCGTACGCATTTCCCATCTGCCGCGCCACCAGTCCGATGTCGATCTGCTCGGCGGAGAAGCCGAGCGCATCCGCGACCCGCTCGGCGAACTTCGGGACTGGCTGGTGAAAAACCGCCTGCGCGTAGTCCGCGGGCTTGCGGCCCAGCTCTTCGAGAAGGCGGCGCGACGCTCTTAGTGTGTGGTGAAAATACGAGGGCTCCCCGGTGAAGCGGCCGCCGTGCTCGGGGTATGGAGCGTGCTCGCGGCGAAAGAAATCCGGAGTATCGGTGACGAACGAGGTCGAGCCTTCCACGATCGCCAGCGCGTCCGCGGCGGGGCCGAAGACGAACGCGGCTCCTCCGCATCCGGCGGTGTACTCGAGCGCATCTCCGGGCTGCGCCTGCGCGGTGTCCATGCCGATGGCCATCGCCGCTTCGACCAACCCCGAGCCGACAAAGGCGACCGCCGCCTGCATCGCTTCGCTCCCGGCCTTACAGGCGAATTCCATGTCCGCCGCTACCAGATGCGGCGTGATTCCGAGCGCCTCGGCGACGATGGTCGCCGAGGGCTTGACCGCATACGGCTTTGATTCCGTTCCCACCCACAGCGCGCCGATCCGATCCGGCTCGAGCGCAGCGCGTTCCAGTGCCGTGCGCGCCGCCTCGATGGACATCGTCACCACGTCCTCGTCGAGCGCCGGCACCGATTTCTCGGCCACCGCCGGGGCAGCGGCGCCTTTCGCGCGCCAGACGTCGCTGATCGCCTGTGTTCGCACGCGCATCCGCGGCACGTAAGCGCCGTAGCCGACGATCCCGACGGGGAGTTTTGATTTCAAGGGAGTCTCACGGGGGCAGGGAAGTCGAAAGTCGTGGTGTGCATTGTCCGACCGCTGTTACCGACCGGTCGGTAGGTAGTGCGTGGCAGGCGCTTTGTCAAGGACAGTTCCTGTTCTCGTCGCACCGTTACCTCTTCGTGAAGATCGACTTCGGAATCATGCAGTGGACGCCCTTGCGGATGTCCACCATCTGGGTGACGCGGCAGTCCGCGGCCATCGATGTGAGCGCGTAGGCTTCGTCGCGGCTCATCGGCACCATCTTCTGAGTCGCGAGGAAATCGACCGATTCACGGGTGGCGATCTTCATCGCCTCGGTGAGATCTTCGTCGAATCCCATCGTGATCCAGTGGGTCTTCGTCTCCGCCCTCGGCCACTCGAGCTTCATGTCCTTGTGGACGATCGGTTGAATTCTGATCTCCTCGTAAGAGCATTCCAGCGCGGTGAGACTCACTTCACCGTTTCCCTGCCGGCAGTGCGAGTCGCCGGTCCAGATCAGCCCGCCCTTGAGAAATACCGGGAAGGAGATGCTCGAGCCTTCCGTCAGCTCGTTGAGGTCCATGTTCGATCCGTTCTTCCACGGGCGCAGAGTGCTGGTGCGTCCCTTCGCATCCTTGATCGGCGGGCCGGCTTTCTCTTTTGGCTCGTTCGGGTCCACGCCCACGGCAAGGACGCCTGGAAAGGGCTTCAGGTCGAGCACCACGCCAGGCTTAAACTCGGTCTGCTTCTTCTTCCAATCGAGCTTGTAGTAGCGGACGAAGCCTTCCTTGAACTCGGGCGCCAGCAGGCCGACGGTTGGGAATTCCGCTCCGGGCAGGTGGAAGTTGGTCGCGTCCGCCTTCGGGACGATTTTCAATATGCGAATCTCAAGCACGTCGCCGGGCTCCGCATCGTTCACAAAAATGGGACCGGTCACCGAGTGCGGTCCACCACCTGGATTGGCTTTCCTCAGCCTGACGATCTCATCCATCGCTACGCCGGGATGGATGCCATCGAGCGAGTGCATCATCGTCTCGATTGAGATGGTGTCGCCCGAATTCACCGTGAGCTTGGGCTTTTCGTTCGGGTCCAACCAGCCCCATTGGACGGTCTCCTTTGTCGCCTTCAAGGCGTAGTGCTTGCCCGAGCTCTTCGCTGGTTCCTTCGCCGCGGCGCCGGCAGCTCGCTCCTGAAGCGGGAAGCACAGCGCCAGGATTGACAAGAATCCTACGGATTTCTGCATTCGCCCCTCCGGCAGAGCCGATTTCACAGGCTCCGCTCCTTGACTCGACGCGTCACGGTGAGCTACTTACCGGTCGGTAGCCTCGGGAGTCAATTGATTCGTGTTGGACAAGCGCGAGCCGAGTAATGGGGAGGATGCGCAACAGCGCTATCAGGCGATCCTCGAGTCCGCCGCGCGAGTGATTTGCGCCCGCGGGTACGACGGCGCTTCGATGCAGGAGATCGCTGAGGCCTGCGGGATGACGAAGGCCGGCCTGTATCACCACATCGAGACCAAAGAAAAGCTGCTGCTGGCGATCATGAACTACGGAATGGATCTGTTCGAGAAGCAGGTCATCTCGCAGGTGATCGACATCGCCGATCCGCTGGAGCGCCTCAAGGCGTGCATGGTGAAGAACATCAAGCTGGTCACCTCCGGATCGAGCAAGGAAGTCACCATCATCCTTCACGAGCACAACACGCTCACCGGCCACGGGCGCAAGGAGATGAACGCGCGCAAGAAAAAGTACGTCCGCTTTCTCGAGGCCGCCGTCACCGAGGGAATCAAGCGGGGACAGATCCGACGCGTGAACCCCACGCTCGCGGCGTTCTCGTTTCTCGGCACAGTCCTGTGGACGTACAAATGGTTTCGCCACGAGGGCGAGCTGTCCGAGGAACAGGTGGCGAACGGAATGGTGGATCTCTTTTTTCGGGGGTTGATGCCCGTGCGCCACTAGCGCGCGGGAAAGGGGCGTAGGTGGCGCTTCCAGCCAAACAGGGACTCTACGACCCCGCCTTCGAGCGCGATGCATGCGGGCTCGGCTTCGTCGCCACGCTCGACAAGCACCCCTCGCGCGAAGTGGTGTCGCAGGGGCTCCAAATCCTCGCCAACTTGACCCACCGAGGCGCCGCCGGCTGCGATCCGTGCACCGGCGACGGCGCCGGAATCCTGATTCAGCTTCCCCATGACTACTTCGCGGCGGAGTGCGCTGCCCTCGGCATTCCCTTGCCGCCACCGGGCGATTACGGGGTGGCGAACTGCTTCCTCTCGCAGAATCCCTCGCGCCGGCGGCAACAGGAGGCGATCGTCGAAGCCTCCGTGCTCCATCACCGACAGGAGATCCTCGGTTGGCGGGACGTTCCGGTTGACGTGAACGCGCTGGGGCCGATGGCGCGCGATTCGATGCCCGCGCTGCGTCAGCTCTTCATCGGTCGCCGATGCACCGCCGACTCCTTCGAGCGCGTGCTCTACGTGATTCGCAATCGCTGTACCCGCGTCGACATGAGCGACGATTCGTACATCTCGTCGTGCTCTTCGAAGACGATCGTCTACAAGGGACTGATGCTGGCCGAGCAGCTCGCTCCCTTCTACCGGGACCTCAACGACCCGCGCGTGGTTTCGCGCCTGGCAATGGTCCATTCGCGATTCTCGACCAACACTTTCCCTTCTTGGGATCGCGCCCACCCGTTCCGACTGATTTGCCACAACGGCGAGATCAACACGCTCAACGGCAATCGCTCCTGGATGCGGGCGCGAGAGGCGATGCTCAAGAGCGAGCACTTCAGCCGCGCGATCGAGGACCTCAAGCCGATCATCCGCCCGGGCGGCTCGGATTCGGCGCAGCTGGACAACGTGGTGGAGTTCCTGCTCGCCAGCGGCCGCTCGCTGCCGCACGTGATGATGATGCTGATCCCCGAGGCGTTTGCGGAGAACGCGCAGATGCCGCCCGACGTGCGCGCGTTCTACGAATACCACGCGTGCCTCATCGAGCCCTGGGACGGCCCGGCGGTCGTCTGCTTCACCGACGGAGAGCGGATCGGCGCGATTCTCGATCGCAACGGGCTTCGGCCCGGGAAATTCGTGGTGACGCATGACGGCCTGGTGGTGCTCGCCAGCGAGTTCGGCGTTTTGGACATCGATCCGGCGCGCATCACCGAGAAGGGCCGCCTCCAGCCGGGCAAGATGTTCCTGGTCGACACCACCGAAGGGCGGGTGATTCCCGATTCGGAAGTGAAGCATCAGGTCGCCTCGCAACGTCCGTATCGAGCCTGGCTGGACGAGCACAAAATCGATCTCGCTCAGCTGCCTCCCGCCGAGGCTGCGTACCCGATGTCGGGGGACGAGCTAACGCGAATGCAGCAGGCGTTCGGCTACACGACCGAGGACATCAACCGGGTTATCGGGCCGATGACGCTCGCCAGCGAGGAGCCGGTCGGCTCGATGGGAGTGGACATCCCGCTCGCGGTGCTTTCGGAGCGGCCGCAGAATCTCTTCCGCTACTTCAAGCAGCTCTTCGCCCAGGTGACCAATCCCCCGGTCGACCCGATTCGCGAGCAGATCGTGATGTCGCTGCTGAGCAGCGTCGGCGGGGAGGGAAATCTGCTCGAGGAGACTCCGCAGCAGTGCCGGATGGTCCAGCTTCCTCACCCCATCCTGACCAACGGCGAGCTGGCCACGCTCCGCGAGAATGCGCCGGAAGACTTCAATGTGCACACCCTTTCGACTCTTTTCCCTGTGCCGCACGGCGACCAAAGCGCGGGAGAAGTGCTCCGCGGCGCGCTCGAGCGGCTCTGCCGACAGGCGCGCGAAGCGATCGACGATGGAACGAGCATTCTCATCCTCAGCGATCGCGAGATCGGCCCAGATCGCGCTGCGATTCCCACCCTGCTTGCCGTTTCGGCCGTGCACCACGACCTGATCCGCGCCGGGCTTCGGATGCGCGTCGGGCTGATCGTCGAATCGGGCGAGCCGCGCGAAGTCCATCACCTCGCGCTGCTGATTGGTTACGGCGCGGGCGCGGTGAATCCGTATCTCGCCCTCGACTCGGTGGCGGAGGTCGCGCGCGCGAGCACCCGTCCGCTTCCGCCCGCGGAAGCCTGCGCCCACTACATCAAGGCGCTGAAGAAGGGGCTGCTCAAGACGATGTCCAAGATGGGCATCAGCGCGGTGGCCAGCTACCAAGGTGCGCAGATCTTCGAGGCGATCGGCATCGATCAAGTCGTGGTGGACCAGTACTTCACCTTTACCGCGTCGCGGATCCGCGGGATTGGCCTGGAGGAGATCGCCCTCGAGGCTCTGATGCGTCACCAGCGCGCGCTCGCGCCGGATCGCCAGCCGGTGCTCGAATCGGGCGGGCACATCCACTATCGCGTGGACGGGGAGCCGCACCTGTGGAGCCCGGAGGCGGTCGCCGCCCTTCAGAAAGCGGTTCGGCTCGACGACAAAGAGAGCTACCGGGCCTACGCGAGCCTGATTAACGAGCAGCGTGAAAACGTGATGACGCTGAGGGGCCTTTGGGATTTCGCTCCCGCCGGCCCGCCGGTACCGCTCGAAGAGGTCGAGCCGGCGGCCCAGATCGTCCGGCGATTTGCCACCGGCGCGATGTCGTTCGGAAGCATTTCGAAGGAAGCGCACGAGAACCTCGCCATCGCGATGAACCGCATCGGCGGAAGGTCCAATACCGGCGAGGGCGGCGAGGATCCGGCGCGCTACGTTCCCGACGAGAACGGAGATTCTCGTCGCTCGGCGATCAAGCAGGTCGCGTCGGCGCGCTTCGGCGTGACGACTGAGTACCTGATGAACGGGGACGAGCTGCAGATCAAGATGGCGCAGGGCGCAAAGCCCGGCGAAGGCGGCCAGCTTCCCGGCAGCAAGGTGGACGAGAATATCGCTCGCGTCCGCCACTCGGTGCCGGGCGTTACGCTGATTTCGCCGCCGCCGCACCACGACATCTACTCGATCGAGGACCTGGCGCAGCTGATCTTCGATTTGAAGAACGTGAATCCGCGGGCGCAGGTGAGCGTCAAGCTCGTCTCCGAAGCGGGAGTGGGAACGGTGGCGGCGGGCGTGGCGAAGGCACACGCCGATAAAATCCTGATCAGCGGGCACGACGGAGGAACCGGCGCCTCGCCGCTCACCTCCATCCATCATTCGGGAACGCCGTGGGAGCTGGGGCTCGCAGAGACACAGCAGGTTCTGTTGCTCAACAAGCTTCGAAGTCGCGTTCGAGTGCAGGTGGACGGGCAGCTCAAGACCGGGCGAGACGTCGTCTTCGCCGCGCTGCTCGGAGCGGAGGAGTTTGGATTTGCCACCGCGCCGTTGGTCGCGGCCGGCTGCATCATGATGCGCAAGTGCCACCTCAATACCTGTCCGGTGGGCGTGGCGACGCACGATCCCGAGCTGCGCAAGAAGTTCCCCGGCAAACCCGAGCACGTGATTCGCTTCATGCACTTCATCGCCGAGGACGTCCGCGAGCTGATGGCCTCGCTCGGCTTCCGCACGTTCGATGCGATGGTCGGTCGCGTGGACTGCATCCTTCCGCGGCCGCGCCGCGATCGATGGAAGCTTCGCCGGCTCGATTTCTCCGAGGTGCTCTTTCTGCCGAAGGACGCCGAACCGCGCCGCTGCGTCGAGGCGCAAGAGCACAACTTAAGCAGGGTGAAGGACCTGACGCTGATCGAGCAGGCGCGCGAAGCAATTGATTCGGGTCGGCCGCGCCAGCTGTTCACGGCCATCCGCAACAGCGATCGCGCCTTTGGATCCATGCTCAGCGGCGAGATCGTCCGGCGCGGGAAGGTGCTGGCGGATGACACCATCACCATCCGAGCGTCCGGGAGCGCAGGTCAGAGCTTCGGCGCCTTTGCCGCGCGCGGCGTGACGCTGCTGCTCGAAGGCGACGCCAACGACTACGTGGGCAAGGGACTCTCCGGCGGAATACTGGCGATCTTTCCGCCCAGGGGCGCGGGCTTTTCTCCCTCGGAGCAGGTGATCGTCGGCAACACCGTTTTGTACGGAGCGACGAGCGGTCGGGTGTTCTTCAGCGGCCGCGCCGGCGAGCGTTTCGCCGTCCGAAACAGCGGCGCAGTCGCGGTGGTCGAGGGAGTGGGCGACCATGGCTGCGAGTACATGACCGGCGGCCGCGTGGTGGTGCTCGGCTCGACCGGCCGAAACTTCGCCGCGGGCATGAGCGGCGGCGTCGCGTACGTGCTGGACCCGGAGAAGGCGTTCGCCGAGCGCTGCAACACGGAGATGGTCTCGCTGGAGGAGCTTGAGCCCGAGGAGCTGCAAGCGGTGCACGCCTTGGTTGTGGAGCACGGCGCGCGGACTGGCAGCCCCAAGGCGAGCGAGCTGCTGCGCGACTGGAAACGGGCTTCGGCCGATTTCGTCAAGGTGCTGCCGAGCGAATACAAGCGCGTGCTGATGGAAGCGAGCTCGCCGGCGACGTCGGGGCAGCTCTCGGTGATCGAGCTGCCGCTGAGTCAGGGGGAGTCGGCGCTGAAGGCGGAGCCGTATCGGAAGGTCGGCTAATGGGTAAGGCTCGCGGCTTTCTCGAGATTCCACGCGAGAAAAATCCATATCGGTCCATTCCCGAGCGGGTGAAGGACTACCGCGAGGTGGAGCTTGGGATGCCCGAGCCGAAGGTGCGCGAGCAAGCCGCGCGCTGCATGGACTGCGGCATTCCGTTCTGCCACAGCGGGTGTCCGCTGGGGAACCTCATTCCCGACTGGAATGACCTCATCTACAGCGGCCGATGGGAGGAGGCGCTGGAAGCCCTGCACTCGACGAACAACTTCCCCGAGGTGACGGGAAGGATTTGTCCGGCGCCGTGCGAAGCGTCGTGCGTGCTGAACCTCGACAAGAACCCCGTGACCATCAAGAGCATCGAGCGCGCGATTTCGGATCGGGCGATTGAAAGCGGATGGATTCGGCCTCAGCCGGCGCCGCTTCGGACCGGGCGAACGGTGGCGGTAATTGGCTCCGGACCCGCCGGGCTCGCCGCCGCGCAACAGCTGGCGCGCAAAGGTCACAGCGTCACTGTCCTCGAGAAGGCCGATCGCATTGGCGGCCTGCTGCGCTACGGCATCCCCGATTTCAAAATGGACAAAGAGCACATCGACCGCCGGGTTCGGCAGATGGAGGCGGAGGGCGTGGTGTTCAAGACGAGCGTGCACGCGGGCGTGGACGTCTGCGGCGACGAGCTGCGCGCGAGCTACGATGCCATCGTCCTTTGCGGCGGCGCGATGAAGCCGCGCGACCTTGAAGTCCCGGGTCGTTCGCTGGCGGGCGTCCACTTCGCGGTGCCGTTTCTCACGCAACAGAACCAGCGTCTTGCAGGCGATGTCGTGCCGGATGATGTGGCGATCCTCGCGACCGGGAAGCGGGTTGTCGTTCTCGGCGGCGGCGATACCGGCTCGGACTGCGTGGGCACCTGCCTTCGGCAGGGAGCGGCATCGCTCACCTCATTCGAGCTGCTCCCGCGTCCGCCCGATGAGCGCTTGCCCACGAATCCGTGGCCGGCGTGGCCGCTGGTGTTCCGAAGCTCGAGCTCCCACGACGAGGGTGGCGCGCGGGAGTTCGCAGTGATGACGAAGCGATTGCTCGGGACCGATCGAGTCGAGGCTCTCGAAGCGTGCCGGGTGAGCTGGAGCGGTGGAAAGCTGCAGGAAGTTCCCGGCAGCGCGTTTCAGATTCCATGCGACCTGGTGCTGCTGGCGATGGGATTTCTCGGGCCCGTGCGCGAGGGACTGCTCGAGCAGCTCGGCGTTCGCCTCGACGCGCGCGGCAACGTCGCCGCGGTGCAAGGGCACACGAGCGTGCCGGGCGTTTTCGCGGCCGGCGACATGGCGCGCGGTCAGTCGCTCGTGGTGTGGGCGATCGCCGAGGGAAGACGAGTGGCGAAATCGGTTCACGCGTGGCTTTCCGAAAAGGGCGAGCGCAACGCGAAAGCGGCGTTCACAACCGCTGCGTCAGTCGGTTGAGCTGCTTCGCGACCAGCGACGGCTTCCCAGCAACTCGACCGCGGCGATAAGGATGCCTGTTGGACTCCGGGTCGAGCGTGATTAGCTCCGCTCGGTTCTTCATCGAGGTGGGGCGTGCACAAACAATTGATCAGTGTGACGGCAGCGATGGTCGCAATCGCAGCGTTCGGCTGCGGTGGCGGCAGCAGCAATGGCAACACCTACGTCTGTAACTATCCGTCAACGGTTGGTATTTGTTCCCAGTGGACTTCGCCCGCTGCTCTGACGTCGGCGCAGATATCGCAGCTCCAGGGCGATTGCTCCATGACTCAATGGGGGGGCACGTTCTCGACAGGTGCGACTTGCCCGAGCGCGAGCCGCGTCGGAACCTGCGTCATTTCCACCCAACTGCCGGGCGTCACTTACAAGTGGTCTTTCTACTCGCCAACCTACACCGCTCAGACCGGCCAGACTTTCTGCACCAACTTTAGCGGCTTTTGGACTCCGGGGTAGGCGGCGTCAGTTGGCCGGCGCTTCGTCGAAAATCGAAAAACACGGCGTCAAGCGTCTGGTGGCCATCACCGGTATTGGAGCGGGGACACTCGAGGGCGAGCTGATTCGAAAGAGCAAGCTCGACTAGATCATCGTCTGTCAGCCCTCGTTCGTTGATCGACCGGCGCACCGTCCGCTGCGGGGCGGAGTCAGATTTGAAGGGCGTGACGCTGCGGCGCATTCCGCGCGCGGAGGTCGCTTCGTTTGTGCTCGTTCACCGAAGACCCCAATGATGTCGCACAATCGGAGCCACTCAGCGCCTCGACCGCGTCCACGTGTTGCCGATAGGATTGGGGTCCGAGCGTGTTTAGCTCGGCCTGATTCCTTGTCGAGGAGGGTATGCGCAAACGATTAATCGGTCTCTCGGCGGCGATGCTTGCGGTTGCAGCGTTCGGTTGCGGCGGCAGCAACAACAGGTACATCTGCAACTATCCGGCGGCGATTGGCATTTGTACTGAGTGGGATTCGCCCGACGCTCTCACTTCGACGCAAGTCTCGCAGCTCCAGACCGCGTGCACCACTAGCCCAATCGGGGGCACGTTCTCGACAGGGGGGAATTGCCCCAGTGCGGGCCGGGTCGGCGTCTGCACCATTACATTTCCCCAGGTGCCGGGCACCACTTACAAGTTGTCTCTTTACTCGCCGATCTACGACGCTCAGACCGGACCGGCTACCTGCACCGGTCAAGGCGCTTGGACTCCGGGCTAACTCGCCGAGCTTGATCGCGGTCGGAGCGGGCGCGAACCGCGTGCATCGCTCGAAATCCTTTTCATTGACGAGGCCGCACGGACTTCCAGTCCTTCAGCGGCGAAACCGTTTTCCGCAGCAAGATTTCTGAAAGGCCAGCGAGGACGTAGTTCTTGAGATCGCCGACGACTTCATAGCCAAGTCGAAGGTAAAGCCGCTGCGCACTCAAGTTGAAAGATGAGACGCACATGAACACGTTCGGCTGCTCGCGGAAGATCCGCTGCTCCGCAAAGCGGATGAGCGCCGAGCCGAACCTCCGGTTGCGCCAGCGCGGATCAACGCAGACGGTCTGGATGTAGCCGACAAAAGCGCCGGTCATGCAGAGGATCAGAAATCCGACCAGTTGGCCGCGGCTTCGCGCGACGTATGTTTCTCGAGATGCGTCGTGCAGCACCTGAAGCGCCTCTTCGTGCGTGCGCCGGAGCGTAATCCAAGGTTCGGAGCTCACCATCATACGCGCGCACTGCTGAATGTCCTCTTCGTCGCGAAGCGGCTCGATTACGCAGTCCGGAGCGTCCATTGATTCTCGCATTAAGGGTGCCTTGGTGCCGGCGGCATTCTTCCGCGGTTTCGAGAACGCTTCGCATCGACGGCGGTCGCCAGTCAAGGCGGTCAGCGGCTTGTGCCAAAGAAGAGCTTTTGCGACGTTCCTGGTCGCTTTCTTTTGTCGCAAAATAATTAACTGGAGCAGATTTAGTGCGAGCCCTCGTCCTCACTTGCCTGGTCGTGACTCTTGCGCCGCTTCTGTTCTCGTGCGCGCACGGCAGCCGCTCTGTTGAGATCCCGGTTCAGAGCCTGAGCTCCGGCGGCCCAGATGCCTTTGTCCACGTGGACGTACCCGCGGATTGGCGTCCCCTCCCCCCTTCTCCGGCCCGGGCGGAGTTTCTGGCGCCCGACAATCGATCGCGCGCATACGTACGCGCGATGCCGGCGTCGGCAGATCTCAAACGCTGCCCCGCCGTCGCTCGCCAGTACGCCTCAGAATTCATCGAGGCGTGGGGCGGTGCCCCGCGAACTCGAGTCGCGAGCAAGATCGCTTCCGGCGAGAAGGTGGACTTCGAGCTTCGCCGGCTCGACCCCAAGCCCGATGGCGAGGTCATCTGGGCGCGCGTGTTGTGTCGCGACGGCGCGCTCGCCGTCGCGTCCTGCACTGTACCGATGCCGCGCGAACCGCAGCTTCGGTCGCAGTGCCGCGACATCCTGGAAAGCCTGCGAGTCGTCCCGCAGGCCAAATCGTCTGCCGACCGAAGTTACGGAAGCCCAGGACCGCCGAGCGAACACCCGGCGGCGAACTGATCGCTACGACTCGAGCGAGCGACCGGTCTACTGGTTCTCGGTCAGCGCGCCGGCCCACCGTGATGGGAAGCTCGAAGCGGGGATGTGGCTCGCGCCAGTCGACTACACGCAGATGTCCGGGCCTTCGATGCAAAATCCAT
>DATFTC010000229.1:0-11359 GCA_035262305.1 Myxococcaceae bacterium
CGTGAATGCCTGCGAGCGCTAGGCGCGCGCAAACCAGCTCTCCCGAGTGCAGGGACTCGGAGGTGGCGCTCGGCAAGCTCAAGGCGTTTGCCGAATCGCTTTGAGCAGCACTCCTGCAAGAGGAGTGCTCGGGCGAAGGGATTGCCGCGTCCTCGGATCGGGCGTATTTTTTTCCCCGGCCCTAAGCATCGAAGGAGCGCCATGTACAACATCGTCGTGGACTGGCTGGACCCGGAGAAGTCGCGCGCCAGGTTCGCGCTGCCGGGAAGAGCGGAATGGCGAGCGGAACACGTCACCGCCTTGATCCACGTTCTCGCCGAGATCCGCGCTCAGATGTCGCCGGCGGTCGCCGAAGAGCCGCCGCCGCTCCACGCGGAGGCGCTCCACGACCCGCGCTACGCAACGGCGCTGCACCCGTTCTCCGGCGGTACGCTGCTCGAGTTCCGCCATCCGTCGCTCGGCTGGATGGATTTCGTCCTGCCGAGCCGCGAGCGGGTTCGCATCTCGCGCCTGCTCGTCGAGCAGGAGGAAGCCTGGCAGCGCTTTCCGCGGTGAGCGGCGGCGCTTCCGCTAGGCAACCATCCGGGATAGTTCCTGATTTGTCGCTTCGAGCGTTCCCTTCAGGTTTTGAATCAGATCAGTGCCGGCGGTCTTGAAGTCGGCATCGGTAATTCTCTCGGCGCGCGCAGCCGAATCCCGTAGCCGAATCGCCCCAGCCATCATCGCCGCGCCCTTGAGCGCATGCGTCAATTCTCGAAACTGCTCGTAGTCCTTTCGAGCCATGGCCGCTTCTATGCCATCCACCAGTTGCCGCGCGTCGCTGACGAACTTGGAGCTAAGCGTTTGCATGAATCGCGAGTCGCTGGCGAGATCCGCCATGTCCTTGAGCAAGATCCGGTCGATGTACTCGGGACCGCTGCGCTCGCGGAGCCGACTCCTATCGGTGAGATTGGCTTTGCGGCTGCTGCGTTGGGAGTTGGGCTGCGTGGACTGGGGCGGGCGGCGGAGGCGTTAGTTGGTGCCGCAAGGGGGACAACCACTGCGCTGAGTGAAATACGCTACACGCAGGCTGGTGAGAAATTCATTCGATATGAATCTGCAAACCCAGCTTTCAGTCGCGTGACTGCAAGAGGCGGTGTTACACCTGGAACCTATGCTGCGCCTGCGAGCGATGGTCTGGTGCCAGTCGGTCAGCGAATCTCAACGTACAATCTTCCAAGTCCGAATATTCCGCGAACGAACTACCTGATGCTGGAGCCGCCAGCCGGAACACCGATAATCGGTCCGAGGACTGTCGTTGGTGGAACGGGTAACGAAGTGATTTTCCCACTTGGATTCTGAGCCATGTTGCAGCTATCAGATAAATGGGGACCGAAGCTAGTCTCGCAGCCGGAGACCGGCATGGGCTATCAAGTGGCTTCGGTTATCTTGAAGGATGGTTCTCGCTACGATCAGGTGTTGATCGAGTCGGGCTATATCACTCGAATTCGAGGAATAACGAACATTCCTTTTAGCGAAGATCAGATCTCGGAAATAATCGTTACACACGACAAGTGGAATTTCTCGGCTGACCGTTGATCGACGCCGATTGTCGCAACGACCTACAATTCCGCCCTCGGATACGTTCACGGTAATTTCGATTTCCAACGCCCGGGTCTGGCGTTGCCTCGCCAGTCTTCAGGACAAATCCCGGCTTCTTGCAGGGAGGACTTGCCGGTGGTGGAGCGAGAGAGTTCGTAATTCCAAACGGCGCGATACCGCCGGGCGCGATAACGACCGTGGCCGGCCCATGAGACTTCTACCTTACGAAACTGACTTGATAGGGAAATGGCGGCTTGTGAACAACGCCGTTGAGAGCGACTCGACTTGTCGAAGAATTGAGCGATTGATCAAGCATCAACTTACCAAGCTCGGCTCGGATCCCTCCGGTTGGGATACGCTCTTCCGAGACCCAGCAGATGGACGGTATTGGGAACTAACGTACCCACAGAGCGATTCCGAGGGTGGCGGACCGCCACGGCTTAGATGCATGGAGAAGGACGAGGCAAGGCAGGAGTACGGGGTTATCGTCGGTTAGCCTGTTGCCGCATGGGGGATCGGCTCGGTTGCGACTCCCTTCGGCGAGGCGACACAGGCTACTTCCGCGGCGGCTCTCGCCGCTCGAACCCAGGTCGCGGAAACAGCGAGCGGATCACGCGCGCTTGTCCCTTATTTCCCCACCAACAATGGATTCCTAGGCCCAGTAAATCCGATATCACTTGAGCCCGGTCAGATCATCTCGCGGGCCGGCGCGCCGTCGCATGCATCAACAAATCCAATAATTCCCCGACACCCGGTCTCATGAACGTCGTTGCAGTCTCAAGAGAAGGGCGTGGCGACCAAGACTAACCTTAGAAGGATGAAGCCGAGTGGCAAGTCGCCGGCCCCTGGCGACGTGTTTGCGATGCTGATGCCTACCGGCAACCACTTGTTCGGGAGAGTCGTCCTCGCGGAGCCCCCGCGCGAAAAAGCGCCGATGCCAGGAGCATACCTAATCTACATCTATGCCTGGCAGTCTCCAACGTCGCGGCCTGACTACTCCCAACTGCGTCGCGACAGACTGCTCATCCCACCTCTGTGGACCAACAAGCTTGCGTGGACGAAAGGGTATTTCCAAACCGTCGAGAATCGTCCGTTGGAAGACGCGGTTATCTTGACGCAACATTGCTTCAGGTCCTCGACTGGAAAGCTCGTCGATGAGACCGGACGACCGTTGGACCGTCGAAGTGAGCCCTGTGGTGAATGGGGAAGTGCTAGCTATCGCTGGATTGATGATCACGTGAGCGATGCCGTGGGAATCCGACGAGCGCCAGAGGATTGATGTGGTGAAACGCCCCGGAATGTGATCGATCCGGCTCGGTTAGATCCTGCCGGGCTCGGTCAGGGGAATTTCCCAGGTGTACGTCCGAGACCATAGATCGAAATCAATGAAGGTGTTTCTCTTAAATGCCGATAGTGAACATTTCCAGACTCTGATCCTGCGCGATAGCAACGATTGGGCAAGAGTCATGTCTTTCACAGAGGGAGCAAAACCCTTGGACGAGTGGGAAGCAGTCGAAACCATGGTTCTACGCGATCCTTCGCTGGTTGATCTAGATCTTCCTCCGAGCGACTTTCCTTCGCTATCTCCCCTTGATGTGTTTAGTGCGAATGCGGTTCGTTCTTTATCGGATGTGCTTTTGGCAAACGGAAAGCTGCTCCCTCTCCGTTGCCGCGAGGGGGATTACTCAGCGTACGTGACCACCAACGTTATCGATGCGCTCGACGTAGCGGAATCGAAGATGTGGGTCCTCGATACAGGACGCGTTGTCCGAATTGAGCAGCATGTCTTTCGACATGACGCGGTACGGAATGCCGTTATCTTCCGTCTATCTCAAAGACCCTGGGTGGAGACCTATGTAACTGACTCGTTTGTGCAGCGCGTCGCCGCGGCGGCACTGACAGGCTTCAGATTTCAGGAAGTGTGGAGTAGCGTAGAGAGTTCTAGAACGAGAACCTCAGCGGTCTGACTCGATTAAAAGCTGAGAAGCTCCAACCCGCCGCCCGGCCTTGCGCTGGGCGTTCTTGTTTTGGCTGCTAGCTTGCCTTCGCGAGGAAGGCGTCGATGGTTCGCAGCAGCGCCTGCTGGTCGCGCTTGGGCAGCTTCTCGATGTTCTGCAGTTGCCGGTAGAGCCGGCGATGACGTAACGTTTCTTTCGCACATTTCGAGGCGGTGGCCTCGGCCTGGTTCAATGGCAGCTGCCGGGCAACCACGGCCAGACCAAGATATGAGTGAATATTGCCGAGCACGAAAGGCATTGATACCCGCTCGGGCGAGGTCGTCTGGAGGATCATCGCGCTCGGTTCGAAATCCGGGGTACACCTGGCGCGCACTCGGCTCCTATAGCGCGCGAGGTCGGCCTGCCCAGCATGGCAGACATTTTTCTCAGCTACGCAAGCGAGGACCGCGAGCGCGCGCGTGCGCTCGCCAACGCGCTGCAGTCTCTCGGCTGGAGCCTGTGGTGGGACCGGAAGATCCCGGCGGGCCAGACTTTCGCCGGGGTGATCGAGGCGGCGATTACGGAGTCGCGTTGCGTGATCGTGCTGTGGTCGCGCGAGTCGGTAAAGTCGCAATGGGTCCGTGAGGAAGCGCAGGAAGGCAAGAAGCACGGCAAGCTGATTCCGGTCCTCATCGACAACGTCGAACCGCCGATGGGATTCCGCGCCCTTCAGGCCGCGGACCTGGTCGGGTGGGATGGAGCACCGACGACAGCCGGGTTCGAGCAGCTCGTGGCGGATCTGGCCCCGCTGGTTGGGGCGCCGCCCGGCGGCGCAGCCGCCACCGGTTGGCGAGGGCGGCTGAAGGTAGCACTGACGGACGCGAGTCTCGCGGGCGAGCGGAGGCCGCCATCAAGGCGCAGGCATCATTGGGTACCAGTCGGCATCGCCATCGCTATCGTGGCGTTCGCCGGTTTGGGCTTCGGTGCTTACTACAACGATATCCAGCGTCGCGCCGAAGGGCTCGAACGGCAGAAGAAAGGGCTCGAAGAGGAAACGACACGCAGGGAAGGACAGCTTACTGCGCAACGGAAAGCGCGTGAGGAACGACCAAGGGACGTGGTCGCGCTAGCCGCTGAAGAGCGAGCTGCGACCGAAACGGCGGTGCGACCCAGAGCCGCGCCACCCGCGTCGCAGGCGCGACCGGAAGGACCACGTCAATCAGCTGCATCGCAGTCTAGGACCGTCACCGACTCACTCGACCTCAGCGGCTTGTGGCGCGACAACTGGGGCAACACGTCCCAGATCACGCAGCGCGGGGACGCGTATACGTTTACGGCATGGGGCAGCGCCTGCAGAGGCAACTTCCGCTCGACCGGGAGCGGGACGATCAGAGGGAAGTACGTCGAAAGCACGTACCAGTCGACGATCCCCTCGCAGGGGCGCTGCTCGGGAACGGTGTCTGACGATGGGAGGCGGGCGACATCGACGTGCGTGGACTCGGTTTGCGGGCAGTTCGCGTCGTCTTCGATTCGACAATAGCCACGGCCAGCGCCTAGCCCTAGCAAGACCGGGTCGCCAGACCCGCGAAACGGATCCACCGGACTTTTCTCGCCGCGCGGCGAGTGACCCCACGCCGCTAGCGGATATCCGCGCCGCCAGTCGGGAACGCGGCGACGTCTCGCGACATCCAATCGCGCGACGTCAACGTAGGACGCACCCGTGACCCGCGCTGCAGCGCGAATCCAGCGTCTTCCTCTTGAGAAGGAGAAGCCATGAAGGTCCTAAATGCCATTGCAATCGTCCTGTTGTCCTTCGCTTTCGGGCCCGCGCACGCCCAGGCGCCCTCGGATCCGCAGATCGCAGGGATCGTGGTGACGGCGAACCAGATCGATATCGATGCCGGCAAGCTCGCCGTGGCCAATACCAAGAACAACGAAGTAAGCAAGTTTGCCCAGCAGATGATCACCGACCACACAGCGGTGAACAACCAGGCCGCGGCGCTGGTGAAGAAACTCAACGTCAAACCGGAGGAGAGCGATACGAGCCGCAGCCTGATGGGCGGGGCGAAGGACAACATGACGAAGCTGCACGGCCTGAAGGGCGCCGAGTTCGACCGCGCCTACATCGACCACGAGGTGGCTTACCACCAGCAGGTGCTCGACGCGATCGACAAGGTGCTGATCCCGAACTCCAAGAACGCGGAGCTGAAGGACCTCATCACCAAGGTGCGCCCGGCGATCGCCGCGCATCTCGAGCACGCGAAGATGGTCCAGAGCTCGCTGAAGAAATGAGAGGCAAGAGCATCCTGAGCGCCGCCGCGCTCGCAGCGGCGCTCGGCGCTCCGCCAGTGCAGCCGGCGGGAAAGCCTCACACGGTGACGATCGAAGGCATGAAGTTCGCGCCGGAGCGGATCGAGGTGGCCGTGGGCGACACGATCACGTGGATCAACAAGGATTTCTTGCCGCACAGCGTGACTGCGCCGGCCGCCCGCCTGGAATCCGGAGATCTCGCGTCAAACCAGAGCTGGAAGTTCAGCGCGCGAAAGAAAGGCGAGATCGACTATATCTGCCGGCTGCATCCCGTAATGCGCGGCGTAATCGTCGCCAAGTAAGGGCATCCTACCTGGGCTTGCTTCCGCAGGTCGCCAAACGGAATTCTGGCGAGCGCCCGCTAGCGGGTGCAAGATCGGTATAGGGCGGGCTGTAGCGACTGCTTCATAGTCCCGACACACACGTAGTAGAGTTTCCGCGAAGCACAACAGCGAATGCGCCTGCTGCCCTGGATTAACGGGGGCTCGTCGCTCGTTGACACCCAGGAACGAACGTCAACCGATCCTCATTCGGGCCATATTTGCCGGCTTCATGACCGAATCAACCCGGACTGCCCCACGCATCGCGGCAGCAGGCGACCCCCACCGCTCGGCATCGCTCAAGGTCCTGCTCATCCTCGGCCATCCTCGCAAAAATAGCCTGTGCGGCGCCTTGGCGGACGCGTACGCAGCGGGAGCAGAAGAAGCCGGTGTCAACCTCAAGCGTCTCCATGTCGGCGATATGACGTTCAATCCGAACGTCGTCGCCGGGTCGCCGCGCAACCAACCCACCGAGCCCAGCATTGCGGAGGCCATGGAGCTGCTGGAATGGGCGGACCATATAGTGTTTGTCTTTCCGACCTGGTGGGGCACGATGCCCGCGGCGCTGAAAGGTTTTCTCGATCGCGTGCTGATGCCGGGCTTTGCCTTCGAGGAGCACGAAGACGGACCCGGTTGGACCAAGCTCTTGACGGGCAGGTCGGCCCACCTGCTCACGACAATGGATACACCTCCCTGGGTCTATCGCTGGATCTATGGGTCCCCGGGGCTCAACGGCTTGGGACGCGCCACGCTCGGCTTCTGCGGGATTGCGCCGGTTCGCAGGTCGATTTTCGGTCCGGTGAAGGAGTCCGATCCGCAACGCCGTTCGCGTTGGCTCGACGCGGCGCGAAGCCACGGAGCGCGATTGCGCGACGGCGTCCTGACGCGGGGCGAGCGCGTGCGCAACGCGATCGGGAGCTGGGTGGCGGCGGTGCGATTGCAGTTCCATCCGATGGCCTGGGCCGCTTACGGGATCGGGGCCGCCGGCGCATATCGCGTGACGGGCAAGTTCGACGCTGCTGCGCTTTGGCTGGGCTGGCTCTGCATTTTTTGCCTCGAGATCGCAACCGTATTCACGAACGAGTATTTCGACCTCGATAGCGATCGGCGCAATCGGAACTTCGGACCGTTCACCGGGGGATCGCGCACGCTGGTCGACGGCCGAATCACGCTCCGGGAGATGCGGCTCGGCATCGCTGCGGCGATCGGATGCTTTCTGATCACCGCCGTCGCGCTCGCCTTCGTCGTGCGGGCGATCGATCCGTTTCTTCTGCTGATCGCCCTCGCGATTCTAGCCATCGGCTACACGACGCCGCCGCTCAAACTCTGCTGGCGCGGGCTCGGCGAGCTGGACGTGGCCTTGACCCATAGCACGGCGATCATCCTGTGCGGATACATGTTCCAGGGCGGTTCGTGGGACACGCCCTTCCCTTGGCTGGTCAGTCTTCCGCTCTTCCTGTCGGTGTTGCCGGCGATCATTCTTTCCGGAATCCCCGACTATGCCGCCGATCGCGCGGTCGGAAAGCGCACGCTTGCAGTGGCGCTCGGACCGCGTCCTGCCATCCGGGTCGCACAAGCAGCAACGGTGCTCGCGGCGCTCATCGCCGTCTTGTGGCAATACAAGGGCGTCGCGACGCCTGCGTTCGCGGCGATCGGGATGCTCGTCGTGCCGTACGCCATCCTGCAAACGCTGCTGCTCGAGCGTTTTCTGCGGAGCGGGCGGGCGCCGGGACGAATCGATGGCTTGATGGCGCTCTCGTTGTTTTACATCGTCTGGTTCGTCGCCCTGCCGCTCTGGCAACTCACCCAACGAGCCGGTTGATTTGGTGTCGAGCCAGGATCAGCGGCGCGACGCATCACGGCCGCACGTCGTAGCATGACCGGCGTGAAAGGCGCGGCAGATGTCGGGGCGACGAAGCGGAAGGCGTATTCGGTACGGGCGCTGACGAAGACATATCAGACGAGCGGCGGCCAAGTCGATGCCCTGCGCGGGATCGATCTCGACTTGTTCGAGGGCGAGATCATCGTCCTGCTGGGACCGTCGGGCAGCGGGAAGTCGACGCTGCTGAGCCTGCTGGGTGGGCTCGACCGCCCGACCGTCGGACAGATCTGGTTCCGTGACGGCGAGCTCACGTCGCTCGACGATCGGGCCCTGACCGCTTATCGGCGCCGCCACGTAGGCTTCGTCTTCCAGTTTTACAACCTCATCCCCAGCCTGACGGTGCGCGAAAACGTCGAGCTCGTAGCCGAAATGGCCGATCGACCGGTGGCGCCAAGCGACGCGCTCGAGCTGGTGGGACTCAGCGAGCGGCTGGATCATTTTCCGGCGCAGCTGTCCGGTGGCGAACAGCAGCGCGTCGCCATTGCCCGCGCGATTACCAAGCGTCCGGCGGTGCTGCTGTGCGACGAGCCGACCGGCGCGGTCGACAGCAAGACTGGCGCGCGCGTCCTGGAAGCGATCGAGCGGTGCAATCTGGAGCTCGGTACCTTGACCGTGCTGGTGACGCACAATACGGTCATCGCCGGAATGGCCGATCGCGTGCTCTCCCTCGCGGATGGCGCGGTCGCGGGCGAGCGCACCAACGCGCGACGCCGCAAGGCACGCGAGCTCGCCTGGTGATCGGTCGTGGGGATCCTCGACCGAAAACTGGTGCGCGATCTGCGCCGGATTCGCGGCCAGGCAGCGATGATCGTCGTGGTCATCGCCTGCGCCGTGGCGACGGCAGTGATGTCGTTTGGCGTCCTGCGGTCGCTCGCGGAGACCCGAGCTGAATACTACGAGCGCTACCACTTCGCCGACGTCTTCGCTACCCTGCGCCGCGCGCCCGAGCCGCTGACCGAGGCGATCGAACGGATTCCCGGCGTCGCTCGCGTGCAAACGCGCGTGGCTGCGGACGCGGCTCTGGAGATCGACGGGATCGACGAGCCGGTGGTCGGCCGTGTCCTCTCGTTGCCCGACCGCGGCGAACCGGCGGTCAACGCGGTCGCTCTCCGACAAGGGCGGATGATCGCTCCCGGAAACGCGCACGAGATCGTCGTCAGCGAGAATTTCGCCCGCGCACATGGGCTCGTTCCCGGCGCTCGGCTGGGTGCGATACTCGGCGGCCACAAGCGCGAGCTTGCGGTCGTCGGCATCGCGCTGTCTCCCGAATATATCTACGCGCTCGGGCCGGGGATGATCGCGCCCGATGATCGCCGCTTCGGCGTCTTATGGATCGGACGGCAGGCGCTCGAAGCCGCGCTCGACCTCAAGGGCGAGTTCAACGAGGTCGGCATTCAGCTGGATGGGTCCAAGCCCGAAGCAGAGGTAATCGAGCGGCTAGAGGCGATTCTGAAGCCTTACGGCGGCGCGGGTATCTACACTCGGGAGCGCCAGAGTTCGCACGCGTTCATATCCAGCATGCTGGACCAACTGTCCGGAGTCGGGCGAGTCGTCCCGCTGATCTTCCTGATGGTTGCAGCGTTCCTTGCCCACACCGTCATGGGTCGTCTGATCGATACGCAACGTCAACAGATCGGGCTCCTCAAGGCGCTCGGCATCAGCGACCGGGCGATCGGCTGGCACTACCTCAAGCTCGGACTCGTGCTGATCGTGCTGGGTACGGGGTTGGGATTGGCCGCCGGCGCGGGTCTTGGTTTCGGCTTGACCGACATCTACACGCAGTTCTTCCACTTTCCTTTCCTGCGCTACAAGCAGGATCCGGCGATCTCCGCGGCCGCCAGCTTGGTCGCTGCCGCGGCGGTGGCCGTCGGCACGTCTGGCGGCGTGCGCCGCGCGGTCTCGCTGCCGGCGGCGGTCGCGATGGTGCCGGCGGTGCCATCCACATATCGAACCGGTTCTTGGGAAAAGCTTGGAATCCTTGGTCGGCTCAATGCGCCGACCCGGATGATCCTCCGTCACCTTGCACGATGGCCGCTTCGTGCAGCGCTCGGCGTCGGCGGCCTATCGCTGGCGGTCGCCTTGCAGATCTCCATGCTGTTCAGCTTCGACGCCCTCGATCACATGATCAATGGCTTCTACAGCCGGGCACAGCGCCAGGACCTCACGGTCTTCTTCGCGGACTCGCCATCGAGCGCGGCTGTCGACGAGGCAACGAGCTGGCCAGGGGTCGTGAAGGCCGAGGGTTACCGCACGATTCCGGTCCGCGTGAGCTTGGGCGCGCGGGCGCGGCTGGTCAACCTCACGGGTCTGCAGTCGACGGCGACCCTCGTCCGGCTGTTGGACGCGGAACTGGCTCCGGTCCGACTGCCGTCGCGGGGAATCGCGCTGTCGAGCAAGTTGGCAGCGTTGCTGCATGCCAAAACCGGCGATGTCGTCACCGTCGAGGCAATCGGCTCGGACACGCGGATCGACGTCTCGGTCGCGCAGATCACCGAACAATACATCGGCATGGATGCCTACATGGATCTGGACGCACTGAACGAGCTGGTCGGAGGAGGCTCCAGGATCTCCGGTGTTCACCTGCTGATCGACAAGAGCCGGCGGGAGGCGCTCTATCGCACGCTGAAGAACGTGCCGACCATTGTGGGAATCAGTGAGCGGGCGATCGTGCTGGCTTCGTTTCACGACACGATGGCGCGAACGCTTACGATCATCGTTTCGTTCTTCGTTGCATTCGCCGGGCTCACCGCTGTGAGCATCGTCTATAGCGGCGCGCGGATCATCCTTTCCGAGCGCGAACGGGAGATGGCGACGCTGATGGCCCTCGGCTTCACCACCCGCGAGGCCGGTCATGTCCTGGGTGGAGAAATAGCGATCCTGGTGGTGCTGGCTCTGCCGCTGGGCTGCGTGCTCGGTCGAGCGCTAGGCTGGGTAATCGCCGAGCGACTGGACACCGACTTGTACCGCGTTCCGCTGATCATCAGCGGCGGCACGAGCGGTGTGGCGATGCTGGTCGTTCTACTGGCGGCCGTGATCTCGACATGGATCGTCGGCCGGCACCTGCGGCGCCTCGATGTCCTTGCCACGCTAAATGCGCGGCAGTAGGCGGCGGCGCTGCACCCAGATCTGACTCGGTATCTGTGCCCCGTGTCTAGTCTGCTGGAGGCTCTTGTGAGTGCCGCGGAGTCGATTTCGTGCGCGTTCCCCGCCTGCGCTGGGCCCAGGCCAATGCCAGCACGCCCAGTGCAAGCAGGGCCAGCGTGCTTGGTTGCGAGACCGAAGTCTCAAGCACGCCGGGCTGGTCCATGAGGAACCCGTCCGTAACCCCA
>DATFTC010000230.1:0-6565 GCA_035262305.1 Myxococcaceae bacterium
ATCGTCTTCCGCCGACTGCAGTTGGTCGAGCTGCTCCTCGCTGAACCACGAATCCTCTTCTCGCGAGCCTGGAATCTTCTTCTTGGACATGTGCCCTCCGTTTTGCGGCGCATAGTGCCGCGGGTTGCGCGCTCTACCTCCAGTCCGGATCGCAAGTAATGGGACGAGTGTCGGTTTGTCGCGCGATCAACATCGCGCACGCGACGGCGGCCGAGGCGCTGGTGGAGCTCGAGCGGCGGCGCACTAGCTGCGCTGCCCTGGTACTGTCTCCCGCGGCAACACGAGCGTGAAGGTCGAGCCGGCCCCGGGCTCGCTGTGCACGACGATGCTACCGCCATGCGCCTCTGCGAACTGCCGGGCGATGAACAGTCCCAGGCCGAGCCCGCCGAAGTTCCGCGCAGAAACGGCCCGCTGGAACCGTCCGAAAATTCGTTCCAGCGCCTCCTTCTCGATGCCGATGCCGCGGTCCGTTACCGCTACACGAACAATACCATCGCGAAGCCGGCTGCAGATTTCGATTGGCTTGCCAGCTCCATACTTGATGGCGTTCGCGATCAGATTGGACAGAATTTGCTCGACGCATAAGCGATCCCAGCGGCCTGAAACTGTTTCATCGATATCGACGGTGATCTCCGGCCCGACTCTTCGCGCCTCAGCGCGGAAGCGGTCCACGACGTCTCGCAAAAGCTCAGTGAGATCGACGGGCTCAGGCTCGATCTTCAGCCGTCCAGCAATGATGCGCGAGACGTCCAGCAGGCCATCGATGAGGCGCCCGAAGCGTCTGGTTTGGCGGGTGGCGGCTTCCAACTTTGCGAAGAGCTCTTCGTTCTGAACTCCTGCTTGCTGCAGCAACCGGGAGAGGTTGTGGAGCTGCAGTTGCAGGGGCGTGAGCGGCGTCTTGAGCTCATGGGACGCAACTTGAAGGAACTCGTCCCGGGAACGCACGGCTTCCTTCAGCTCGGCGACCAGATGTTCTTTTTCGCCCTCGGCGCGCCTGCGCTCCGTTAGATCGCGCGTGACTTTGCCGAACCCGTGGAGCTTACCCGCCTCGTCGCGAATCGCCGTAATCACGACGTTGGCCCAAAAATGCGAGCCGTCTTTGCGAAGGCGCCAGCCCTCGAGCGCAACGCGACCTTCCTTGAGCGTCTGCTCGAGCGCCTTAGCCGGTCGGCCCGAAGTGATGTCCTCAGGAGGGTAGAACACCGAAAAGTGTTTCCCAAGGATCTCCTCGGACGAGTAGCCCTTGATCCGCATTGCGCCCGCGTTCCAGCTCGCCACCCGGCCCGTCGCGTCGAGCATGAAAATTGCGTAATCTTTAACTGTTGCGACGAGCAGCTTGAACTCCTCGGCCGACTGTCTGCGAGCGCGTTCCCCGACGAGGAGCCGCTCCGCCTCCTGACGGTAGAGGGCCACCTCGATTGCGGCACGCAGCTCCCGCTCATTGAAAGGCTTTACTACGTAGGCAAACGGAGAGCTCATCTTGGCCCGTAGGATGGTCTCTTCGTCCGCATAGGCAGTGAGGTAAACGATTGGGATGTCGACCTGAGCTCGGATCGCCTCAGCTGCCTCAATGCCGTCCATCGACCCGCGCAGCCGGATGTCCATCAACACCAGATCAGGCGACAGCCCGACGGCCTTCTCGACCGCCTCCTTGCCTTCAGCCGCGTTAGCTACCGTCTGATACCCAAGCTTCTTGAGTGTGTTCTCGAGGTCCGCGGCAATGAGTCGTTGGTCCTCTACGATCAGGATGCGCTTGCCTGCACTCACCATCATTTGTGCTCTCCGCGCGGAAATCGGACGATGAATCGCGTTCCCTCGGTGCCGGGCTTCAGCTCGATCGTGCCGCGGATCTGCTCGGTGAGGATGCACACGAGCTTGAGCCCCAGTGTGGTGGGGCTGCGAAAATCTACGCTGTTCGGGAAACCGACTCCATCGTCCTCTACTTCCAGCAGGACATCTGAGCCCTCGCGGCACAGAAGAACGCCAACCATTCCTTTGCGACCGCCGCGAAATGCATGTTTCAAAGAGTTGGAAAGGAGCTCGTTCACAATGAGGCCGCAACAAATCGCGGCATCCACGTCGAGCGGCACGTTCTCCGCCTCGATCGAGAGAACGATATCGTCCGCACTCACGCCATAGGTCGCAAGAAGTCCGTGGGCCAGTCCTTTCAGGTACTCGGCGATGTCGATGTGCGCCAGGTCCTTCGACTGGTAGAGCTTCTCGTGAAACAGCGCGATGGATCGAACTCGCGATTGGCTCTCCTTGAACAGCCCGAGCGCGAGCGTGTCGTTGATCTGGTCCATCTGAAGGCTCAGCATGCTCGAAACGATCTGAAGGTTGTTCTTGACGCGATGGTGGACTTCCTTCAGCAGGACCTCTTTCTCCTCGAGGGACGTCCGAAGCTTGTTCTCGACGATCTTGCGTTCGGAGATGTCGCGGACGGCCGCGGTGACGAGCAATCCCTCTTCGGTGCGTATGGGCGAGAGGCTGATCTCCACCGGGAACTCAGTGCCATCGAACCTTCGACCGGTGAGGGACATCGCGGCACTTCCCATCGGTCGAGTCTTTGGATTGGCGAAATAACCGTTGCGATGGAAGACGTGGTCCTCGTGGTAGCGGGTAGGGACCAGGAGCTCGATGGGTTTGTCAATCAGCTCATCGCGGGGATAGCCGAAGATGCGTTCGGTTTGGCTATTCACGATGACAATCTTCCCGCCGCGATCGACAACGACGATGCCATCCGGAGCGGACTCCAACAGCCCGCGGAACTTGGCCTCGGCCTGCCGGCGCTGCGTGGTGTCGCGAATGATGCTGATCACCAGCGGGCCCTTTTCGGTGTTGAGTGGGCTCAAACTGATCTCGACCGGAAACTCCGAACCATCCTTGCGTCGCCCGCAGAGCGCCAGTCCTTCTCCCATCGGCCGCGTCCTCGGCTCGTGGAAATACTCCGCGCGATGTTCGGCATGGACCCCTCGAAAGCGGTTCGGGACCAGGAGCTCGATGGAGTTCCCAATGAGCTCCTCGCGCGCGAAGCCGAACATCCGCTCGGTGAGCCCGTTGGCAATCACCACGCGGCCGTGCTCGTCGACCACGACGATCGCGTCCGGTGCTGCCTCGAGGAAGCCCTGGAGAGTGGTGGGGCCGGAAAGGCTTGGGTACTCTTCGCGCTTCATCCGCTAGTCCCTCCCCTCCTCGGGGCGACGCACGACGCGAGCTGCTCGAGTTGGCGTAGGTAAAACGCGGACGCGTATTTTCGTCAACGCCCGTTAAGCAAAAGCCAATGGCACTGCGAACCCGCGAAACTTTCACCGTGCGTCATAGACGTGCGATTTTCACGAGATCTTTAGAGCTGACACCGCACTGCATGGCGCTGGGGTTGCGGACGGGCGGGAGCGAGGCTCAGGTAGCGGACTGCTCGTACCAGCCGAGGACGCGCAGCGCCCGCAGCGTGTTCCACTGGCTGGAACGAGCGTCTCTGTCCTCGAGCGCAAAGTGGACCTTGCCGGGATGCGCGTTCTCCAGCAGCCAGGTGCCATCGGGTTGCTGCTTGGATCGGAGCAAATCGATCGCTTCGTCGATCCGCGAGTCCGGCACATCCCCGACCGAGCGGAAGTATTCGAGGGCACGCAGCACGTCGTAGTGCCAGCGGGTCGGAAACGAGAATTGCAGCCAGGCTGGGTTGACGACTTCGCCGGTGCTCTTACGTCGGAAAAGCTTTCGTTCGAGGAGGTACTCCTCACCCCGGCGCCGAGCCGCGATTAATTCCGCAGAGCCACCGGTTGCGCGCTCGATCCGTGGACGTTCTCCGAACTGCCGATTGACAGATCGCCGCTTCTCTGACCCAGCTGTCCCCGCACGTCCGTCGCTCGTAGCGACCGTGTCCACCGGAGGGAATTCACATGAACAGGAAATCTGCTTTTCGGCTTGTCGCTGTGTTGTCAGCGCTCATTGCGTTCTGTGTCAACGCGCAAATGACCCCTGTCGAGGTGACTTGGGATACCGATGAAGTTCGGACAGACCCCGTTCCACATCGCTACATCCACGGCCTCATTCGCTCCCACGTCAAGTTCCAGGTCCTTCTACCCGACGCATGGAATGGAGAAGTCGCCATCTTCACCCGCGGCTTTTCAGGAACAGAGCTCAGCACTGGAGCCTTCCAGGCTGCCGCCGTCACGAAGGGCTACGCGTTCGCCTCGTGCGACGAGGGCTGGTATCGCCCGACGATCAAGGACAATCCGCAGGACGACTACTACGAATCACGCCAGAGTCTCGTGGAGCTGACGGTCTACACCAAGGCGCTCGCGCGGAAGCAATACGGACGGGACTCCTCGCGCACGCTGCTCATGGGAGGCTCCAACGGCGGCCACCACACCCGCTGGATGGTCGAGGCGTATCCGAGGATGTTCGACGGCGGCATTTCGGGATACGGCTACAACTCCCAGCTGACCCAATGGGGCAGCGTGGCCAGGGTGGTGCGCAACTATGACGTCATCGCCTCGCGCATCGACGACATCATCGCGGAGCGCGCGGCTCGCCCGCAGTGGAACCCCTTCCGCGAGCCTCTGTCGCCGCCGCTCACGAGAGAGCAGCTCACCGCGTTGCGCAACATCTACGACATCCCGATGCACCTCACCAACGGTTTCCGACAGAACGACGGCCGCTGGTTCGGCTCCGAGGCGAACTGGAAGGCCCAGTACAACGCCCTCCTCGGTTACCTTCGCGATTCCATACCTCGATGGGACGAGACGTACCACCCGCACGGCGACGACCCGCTGACCGACGCGGACCTCAAGCTCTGGAATCCACTGCACAGCCCGGCGTACATCCAGATCGACCTGCGACGAGAGGATTGCTACGGACATTTGGCGCGACCGCTCATCATCATGCACGGCGCGGCCGATCCCATCGTGAGCACGGGCGAAGGCGAGGGATACAAGAACCTCGTCGCGAGGACCATCGGACGGAGGGAGGCGCAGAATCTGCTGGGGGTGTATTACATCCCCGGCATGGGGCACGGCGGTACGCAATTCGACGAGCTGGTCCCCGCACAGATCGACGCCCTGGAAGCAATGATTGATTATCAGCAGAGCGGCGGGAAACGTGGAGCGCCCCCTCCCGACTTCATCGGGATCTACCCGCGCGAGCCGGTCACGGGCCCCGGTACCAGCCTTGGTTATTACGACTTGCCGCACCACGACCAGGACGACAGCGAAGACGATTAGAACTGATCTCGTTCTGCCGCGCGAAGGCGACCGTCGCCGCAAGCGGAGCGACAAAACATGGACGTCCCCACTCGCGCCTCTGTCCTGCTGGGACTGGGTGAGCCCCGGCGCTTGCGGCGTGCGCTAGAGCGCCAGGGAGATCCTGCCGCCCACCACGGGGGAAGGCTTCACGTCTCGCTCGTTGAGCGTGTTCCCCGCACCGTCGAGCACGGTGACGGCGCGAAAGATGCTCACCCCGCCGTAGGCGGCGAAGGCCAGCTGCCGCACCGGCCTCCACTCCATCCCAAGGATCACCGGATATGCGCTGTCGCGCCCCACGCCGTTGGTCACCGAACTCGAGCTGGCCAGGCGGAACTCACGACCCAGTCCCAGAAAGGCGATCCCCGCAGTGAAGGCCAGTGATTCCGACGGTGCGTAGACAATGCTCACGCCGGCCGCCCGTCCCGGCCCGACCCGGAGCGCCCCCGCCACGAGCCGCCAGCGCCCTTCGTCAAAGGGGAGCGCCCAATCGATGATCGGAAGCGGAAGAACGAACAGCCCGCCCGCGAGCTTCAACTGGGCCGTCACGATCACGCCGAGGGTCAGCTCCCGCGAGAAGCTGTATGCAACGCCCAGGGTACCACCGCCGCTCAGCGTGTCCTCGAACGAGGCGCCACGCACGCCAGCGGAAGCGATGTTTGCTCCGGCGATTACCGCCCAGTGATGGTCAAAGCGGTAGCGCGCCTGCGTGCCGATGCTGAAGGTGCGGACCTGATCCCAGGGCTTTCCGCCCCCCGGGAGAAGCCGCGGATCGCCGCTGAATTCGTAGAACGTCACCGCGGCGTCGATGGGGAAGCTCAGGAAGAGGCGCTCACCCGCCGGCACCAGGAGCGCGATCCGAGCGTACAGGGAGGTGCTGCTCATGTTGCTGCCCGAAGTGTCCTTCACCTCCCCGTCGAAGGCGTGGCTCCCGAGAACGTCGAAAGTGACCGCCGTTCGCGGCGCGCTGGGCGCGCGGCCGACCAGGACGCTGCCCGGACTCGGTTTTCGGGCTTCCTCCTTTTCTTCGGCTGCTTCGCTCGTCTGCGCGGATGCCGGGACACCCACGAGCCACAGCAGCACTCCGACGCCGCTGCAGAGCCCGTCGAATGGACGACGACGCCGGAAGCGTCCTGCAGCGACGCCCTCAGTGCGGATGAAGATCTTGTTAAGAATGCTCAAGAGCCCTCCGAGAAACGACGGCAGAACTTGGTCGCGCGTCAGCGCGACGCTCTGAAAGCGCGCGTTGGCGAGCGCGCCAGCCGGTCCGACGCCGACAAACTGGGTACGGTCCAAAATGCGTTTGCGATGCGTTGCCCACTGGT
>DATFTC010000231.1:0-42174 GCA_035262305.1 Myxococcaceae bacterium
AAGGCGGAGATTCGCCGGTAGGCGCGAATGGCGCCCGCGCGATCCAGTGCGAGGTCCGCCGCCCGGGCCAGCGCTTGCAGCGAAGGTAGGTGATCCGGCTTGACGCCGAGCAGCTCGTGGAGGGCCTTGACCGCGAGCTGCGGCGCGAAATCCTGCGCTGAGCGCGCGGCCGCTTCCGCGGCGAAGAAGGCAGAGGTCTCGTCTCCCTGCTTTCGAGAAAGCGCGCAGAGCGCCAGGTAGCGCTCCGCGGCCCGGGCGTTCTCCCCACGGTGCTCGCGCACCACCGCCTCCGCCCAAAGTGCTGCGGCGCTGCGCTTGCGTCGAGCTCCCAGGGAAAGGGCCACATCCAACGCGAGATCGTGCGCCTGGGGATCGGCGACGAGCAGGCTGAGGAGGCGTTCGGCGGCAAAGGGGTGAGCTTCCTGAAGATCGCCGCGCTTGAGATACGCCTCGCGCGCTTCGGCAAGGCTTCCGTTGGCGATCAGCTCTTCAGCGTCCGCGAATGCTCGCGCTCCTTCCAAAGTGAGAAGAAGATCCTCGTCGGGGACCGCCGGCGCCGAGATTCCCCCAGCGGAAAAGCGAAGCCGAACCCCCTTGCCCGAGATCTCCACGGCCGACAGGCGAGCCTGTTCGAGAACCGGGATTTTGTATCCTCTGCTAACCGCTGCGAACTGCACCAGCGGAGGCAACACCCGGGTACGGAATCCAATCGCCCCCCGCGGCTCGACCTCGGGAAGGAGATCGAGGTTCGCCACCGCCTGCGAAATGAGAACTGGGACCTGCGATGAGGGAGTGGGAGCGAAGCCGTAGAAGCGCACGTCGTAGATATGGACGGCGAGCATCTCCGCGTCGGCGTCGAAGGCCACCTTGAAGGTCAGCGCGGCGCGATTCCCGGTGGAAAGGCGAGCTTCGCCTTCGAGGTAACCCGCTCGAAAGTGAAGCTTCACCTCTTCGAGCTCGAGCAGCTTGGCGGCGAGCTGCGCAACGCGGCGAGAGATCACCTCTGCGTCGATCAGCACTTCGAGAAAACCGAAGTGCAGCTTGCGCCGCTGATATCGAAGGGCGCCGCCGGTGACGCTAAACGGAAACGTCACCTCCGGGATCTGCAGTGCGAAGTCGGCGATCACCACGCCGGGCGCGAAGATGATCGGTGGAAATCCAACGAAGGCCCGGCGATCGAGAAGCCGAAGCTCCGGCGCCTGGGCCTTGACAGCGCCAGCGGCCGCCCCTCGGTCAACTCCGGTCGTCATTTCCGACCCCCGCTCGTATCGGACGCGAAGCGTATCACGACGCCTAAGTCCTCTGAATTCGCCGGCTCGCTCGCGCGACTTGCCCCGTCTGTGCGCACCAAGACGCGAGTGAGTCACTATGCACCACCGTCAGCTACATGCGCTTGATCGGCGGCTTACCCTATAGACAAGAGGCCTCTTGCCCACCACGTTGTAGAATGAAATTCTCCGGCCTTGTGGGGGATCGAGGCCTCGGAAACCCACTTGCTCAACATGGTTCCTGCGAACAAAACAGCAGAGGCTGGCAGCCCATCTTCCTCCTCCGAGCAGGACGTGGTCGATCCACTCTGGCAGCGAGTCCTCAACGATCGATTCACCTTGCTCGAGCCGATCGGAAGTGGCGGCATGGGCAAGGTCTACCGAGCCATCCAGTCGCCGCTGGACCGGATCGTCGCGATTAAGATCCTCAATCCGAATTATGCGAATGCGCAGGACCCCGGCTTCCGCCAGCGCTTCTTCTTGGAAGCTTCGCTGACCTCGAAGCTGCGCCACCCAAATACGATCACGGTGATCGACTACGGGCAGACTCCGGACGGGATCTTCTTCATTGCCATGGAGTACCTCGAAGGGCAGCCGCTCTCCAAGCTCCTCGCCCATCACGGCGCGCTGCACTGGACGCGCGCGCTGCAGATCGCTCAACAGATTGGTCGTTCGCTGCGCGAAGCGCACAAGATCGGCATTGTCCATCGCGACCTCAAGCCGGCGAACGTGATGCTGCTCACCGAGGATCGCGAGGATCTGGTCAAGGTTCTCGATTTCGGACTGGTGAAGTCTTTCATGCGCGAGCGCGAGGGCAATCCCACCAACTCCGAGGTAACGAACGCGGGAATGTTTCTCGGTTCGCCTCAGTACATGGCCCCCGAACAGGCGCGCAATCACGCCGACCCTCGAAGCGACGTGTACTCGCTCGGCGTGGTGCTTTACCACATGCTGGTGGGCCGTCCTCCCTTCGTCGCCAAAGATTCGATCGACGTCATCTTCAAGCAGATGAACGAGCCGCCGCCGCCGATGCGATCGCTGCGGCCGGAGATCGAGTTGCCTCGGGAGATCGAGGTCCTGGTGATGAAGTGCTTGGAGAAACAGCCTTCCTGGCGCTTCCAGTCCATGGAGGATGTGCTCGAGGCGATGCGCAAGTCGGCATCGGCGTCAGGAATGGGCGCCATCCTCGCCGACGGCAACGGGATCGCGAACACGCCGCCGCCGATGTCCATGCGTGAGGGGCTGGATGGCCAGGTCGCGCCGGAAAGCACCTTGGCGATCGACATCAGCGTCGTTTCCGACGTGCGCAAGGCACCTGCGCTGTTGCGAAATCGCAAGTTGCTGGGCGCGGCGATTTTTCTGTTGTCGGCGACCTTCGCTTTTTGCGGCAGCTATCTGCTGACCAGGCGCGGAATGCGTCAAACGCCGATCGCAACGGCGATACCGGCTGCCATCTCTTCCGGCCCACCCGCCGTCGCGAACCCTCCTCCCCCGGAACCCGACGATTTGCCGGCGCCATCCAAGCCCACGCCAAAGCTGGTCAGGTTCCGCGTTTCCACCGAGCCGCAAGGGGCCCACGTCAGCATGGCAGGGCACAGCGTCGGTGCTACGCCGGTTTCATTCGAGGTGCCCGCCAACTCCGACGGAACTGCCACTGCTGAGCTGTTGCTCACCCTGAAGGGATATCATCCGATGACGGTCATCACCGGAGGCTCGGGTCCCGAGGTGGTCCTGACGCAGCGCCTGCAATCGAAGGCCACGCCCAGACCGGCGAACAACGTCGTCGACCGCCGCGAGGCTGTGCAGAAGCAAGCTCAGCAGGCTGCCGAAGCGGCCGAAAAACCAGAGGAGAAAAAGGAAGAAGAAACCCCGGCTCCGGCGCAGGTGCAGAGGGTGGCTGCGGAGCGCAGCTCCACCGGTGGCGCAGGAGCGGCCGCTGCTTCGGCGACACTGAGCAACGCAACGGGCGGGGGTGCCGCGCCGGCCACTGGCAGCGCGCCGGCCAGGGTGGTCCCCAGCTTCGTCATCGATGCGCAGCGCATCTCCGCTCCCAATCCGCATCTGCCCGATTCCTTCCGCGAAAGCCATCCGCGGCAGCTGGTGCAAGGGACCTATCGCATCTGCGTGAACACTTCCGGACGAGTCTCGGATGTGAGCATCGTGACTAGCATCCCTGGGCTGGATCAGGCGATCACCGAGCAACTCAAGAGGACTTGGGTATACAAACCGCAGCCGGTTCCCGTCTGCAGCGAGCGCAATTTCATCTTCAAGATCGACTAGGTCACCGCGCTGCAGCAGGCAGCGACCTCGGAGCTCTCAAGCAAGCGCACGGCGCCCGATGTGGTCCGGGCGATCACCACTGCTTTCGCGCTTGCCATAACCGTAGAGTTGCGATCGAATTCTACCGCACCTTGATCGCTCGCCTCACCGCTTAGCTCGGATCGGTTCGATCATGTTCTTGCTCCGCGACGCCCAGAAGAGCGACTTGCCGAGCCTGAAGCGACTGGCTGCTTCATTGAACACCTACAATCTGCCGGATCACGAAGAAGCCCTCGAGGCGCTGGTCGAAAAATCGCTGAAAAGCTTCAGCGGACGGATCGAAGAACCCCGGGAGCGCGAGTACCTCTTTGTGCTGGAGGATTCGCTCGCCGGCAAGGTCGCCGGAACCAGCCTGGTGATCGCCCAGCACGGAACCTACGAGGCCCCGCACACTTTCTACGAAGTTTCCGAGCGCGAGCACTATTCCGCCTCGCTCGATCGGCACTTTCGCCACAAGGTTCTTTCGATCGGGTACAACTACGACGGACCGACCGAGATCGGTGGCCTCGTCGTGGATCCTGCTTATCGCGGCAGTCCAGAAAAGCTCGGCAAGCAGCTCTCCTTCGTCCGATTCCTGTTCATCGCGATGCACCGGAGCGCGTTCCGCGAGAAGGTCCTCGCGGAGCTGTTGCCGCCTTTGTTGCCCACCGGGCGCTCCCTACTGTGGGAGGCGATCGGAAAAAAGTTCACCGGGCTCACCTATCAAGACGCCGATCGCCTCTCCCGCCAGAACAGAGAGTTCATCAAGGAGCTGTTCCCTGCGTCGGACATCTACGCGACCCTTTTCCCGGAACGAACTCAGCGCGTCATCGGCGAGGTCGGAGCAGGATCGCGTCCGGTGCAAAAGATGCTGGAGCAAATTGGGTTCAAGTACGTGGAGCGGATCGACCCATTCGACGGCGGTCCCCATTACGAGGCGAAAACCGAGGACGTCTCGGTGATCGACCGATACCGCTCGTGCCGGCTCTCCCCTCGCGAGCTCAACCGGCCGGGCGACGAAGCTCTGGTTGCCAGCGAGCGAGCCTCGGGCCGCAATCGCTTTCGCGCGGTGAAGACGCAGGTCGCCTTCGACAATCGACAGGCCTTAATATCCCTCGAAGCGAGGGAGATGCTGCAGGCGCGCCAGGGCGCGGCGATTGGAATCGTCCCCTTCTCCTGACGCTCAGCCGGTAGGTCGCCGCTGCCGCCGCCGGTAGAGAAAACGAACCGCGATCCACAGCATGATGATTCCCAGGACGCTGTAGACGGCGATCTGGTAGTTGCGCATCAGAGCTTCGAGTCGCTCGGCGCTGCCTCCAACTGCCGATCCAAGGCCCATCATCAGACAATTCCAACCCATGGCCGAGATGGCGCCGAGCAAGAGAACGCGCGGGAAGGGCATTCGCGCCGCCCCGGCGGCAATGAAGAGAAATGCCCGGACCGCGGGAAGAAAGCGGTTGATCAGAATCAGCGCCGATCCGAATCGCCGCATCCGCTCCTGAAGCTCGCGGATCCTCTGATGACTCAGTCCGCCGAAGAGCTTGCCTTCCGGTCGGCGTTCGATTCGGTCGGAGAATTTCAACCCGATCCAGTAGTCGAATGCCGCACCCACCAGGCTGCCTATGGTGATCACCGCGAACACCAGGGCCCAGGGCTTTTGGCCGCGCACCGCGTAGATGCCGCCCAAGATCACCACCGTGTCGCCTGGAAACGGGGGGAAGATGTACTCGATCATCGCCCCGAGCCCGAGCGCGAGAAACGCCACTGGGCCGGTGGAGGCAATCCACGCGTCGAGCTGCTCAATCATCGTCGAACACCACGCACGGTCGTCCTCGGCGACCCGCCTACCGCTTCCGGCCAGAGCGCCCTCAGCTTGGATTGAGGGCGCCTACTTGCGGCATTTCTGGCGCAGGAATTGGGTCAAACGATCAGCGAGCTCCTGCGGCATCTGCTGGCTCAGCGCGCGCTTGCACAAGACCGGCGTCGCTCGATAGGTGCGCAGAAAATCCACGCAGGGCGGGCAAGCTTGCAAATGCTCCTCGAGGTGACGCGCCTCTTCTTCCGGCATTTCGCCGTCGAGGAATTGAAGCAGTAAATCGACCGACTCCTTACAGGTGAACATCCGATCCTCGAGCCAGCGTCTCCACAGATGCCTCAGTAGACTCAGCGTTTCAAGTCTTCATTGTAAAAGCGGTCTATAGCCTCACGGAGCGCCAGCCTCGCCCGATGAAGGCGACTTTTGATGGCTGGAACCGAGTCGCCGGTTACTTCAGATATCTGTTCGTAACTGAGACCCTCTACATCCTTCAACAAAAACACCTCTCGATAGCCCTCCGGTAGGTGGTCGGTCGCCTGCATAATGGCTCGACGCAGCTCGTCATCCAGAACTTTTTCGTCGGCCCGGCGGCTCCAGTCCGTCGCCGGGTACTCGGCGAAGCTGCCGCGCTCATTGAACTCCGGGCTCTTCATTTCCTCCTCGGCGGCCTGGACCACGTGGCGATGCCGAAGCCTCATCAGCGCGTTATTGGCGGCTATCCGATGAACCCAAGAACCGAACGCCGCCTCGCCCCTGAACTCAGATAGGTGTTGGTAGGCGGACAGGAAGGTGTCCTGAGTGATTTCTCCGGCGTCGGCGTCCGACCGCGTCATCCGCAGCGCCAACCCGTACACTTTGTCTCGGTGCCTTTCCACCAGAGCCTCGAAAGCGGACATGTCGCCCGCTTGCGCTTGCTCCAGGAGGCGGCGGTCTCCAGACTCGTCCTCCGCCGCGACTTGCACCTGATCAGCCATTCCGTGCGCAGGGTTTCAGTCATGCGACGCCGCGTCAAGTGTTGCGAGTCGAGCGTCGGGGAGCGCTGACGAAGCGGTTGCCGCGTATCCAGAAGCGATATGGGCGTTGCGCCCAGGGTCCTGAGTACTCCACCCCAACCCTTGGGCCGCGTTCGATGCGCGATTTGGGGATTTGCGGCGCGTCCTCGATGAAGAGCCGCTTCCCTCGCAGATCTTCCCGGTTGTGGGCCAGGCTGACTTCCATGGCGCGGCAGAGCTTTCCCGGGCCATTGGTGAAAAGGCCGGGCGGAACGCCGCCAAGCGGCTCGAGCGCCCGCAGCAACACCGCCGCAGCAATTCCCTCCGGCTCGGTCACGACGTTGAGGCAGTAGTACATGCCGTAGATGAAGTACACGTACGCGCGGCCCGGCGGGCCGAAGAGAACTTCGGTTCGCTTCGTGCGTCCCTTGGAAGCGTGGCAGGCAAGGTCATGCTCGCCGACGTATGCCTCGGTCTCCACGATGCAGCCCGCGCGTCGACCGTTCGGAGCATCGTGCACCAGAACTTTGCCCAAAAGTTCGCGGGCTACCGTCAACGCGGGACGATTGTAGAAGCTCAAAGGAAGCCGCATCGCGAGGTCGCAAACCTCGCCCACGCGGATTGGCTTCGTCAAATCTTCCCGGCGACGTCTTCGGGATAACACGCGGTGCCGCCGATCAAGAGCGCAGTTCACAGCGACCCATCGGTGATGCAGATTGCGACCATGTTCATCCCAAGTCGCCTATCGGGCGTTCTCCTTCCGGTGTTCTCTTTGCGATCCAGATCGGATTTCGGGATCGGCGACTTCGGGGCGCTGCCGTCGCTGTTCGAGTGGATGCACGCTGCGCGGCAGCGCATGCTGGTGATGCTGCCTTTGCTGCCCACTCTGCCGGACGACGCCAGCCCGTATGCTACGCGCAGCGCGATCGGGTTGAATCCCTTCTTCATCGACCTGAGCCGGGTGCCGGAGTTCGACGAGCTGGGCGAAGCGGCGCTCTCCGAGGATGAGCGGCAAAATCTCGAGCGAGCGCGCACCAGCCCGCGCATCCGATACGACCTCGTCTTCCCCCTCAAGCGAGCCGCGCTTCGCCGCGCGTTCGAGCGCTTCGAGGAGCTGGAGTGGAAAACGACGAGTGCTCGGGCCGCGCAGTTTCGCCGATACCTCGAGGAACATCGCAATTGGCTCGATTCCTTCTCGCTGTTTTGCGCTATCTCCGACACCCGAGGGAATCAGGCCTGGTGGGAATGGCCCGAGGGACTGCGCACCGCGCATCCGACCCCGTTGGCCGCCGAGCGGGAGCGCCTATCGAGCGAAGTTTTGTTCCGCGGATGGCAGCAATGGATCGCTGAGACGCAATGGCGGGAAGTGCGCAAAGCGGCGCGCGACCACCAAGTCCTTCTCTGCGGCGATGAGCCATTCATCATCGCTCAGGACAGCCGCGATAGCTGGGCGCACCAGAACATCCTCCGGCGCGACGCTCGCCTGGGCGTTCCACCCGACGAATTCTCTGCCGTCGGCCAGGACTGGGGCCTGCCATACTTCGACTTCGAGGCGATGAAAGAAAACGGCTTTGCCTGGTTGCGCGCGAGGGCATCGCGCACCGCTGACTACTATGAGCTTCGGCGAATCGACCACGCGGTCGGCTACTTCCGCCAGTGGATTCGAGACGAGAAAGACCCCAAAGGGCGCTTCCTTCCCGCCGACGAGGCGCAGCAGCGAGCCCAGGGAGAGCAGCTGTTCCGATTGCTCTCCGGGCCTGCGGGGATCGTCGCCGAGGACCTCGGAGTGGTTCCGGACTTCGTTCGCGAAACGCTCACTCGTCTGGGGATCCCCGGCTACCGCGTGCTCCGCTGGGAACGAGAGTGGCAACGCGACCCAGGCGTGTTTCGGAACCCGCACGATTTTCCCAAGCTTTCGCTGGCCACCACCAGCACTCACGATACCGAGACGCTCCGCGAATGGTGGGAGACCTGCCCGGCCCACGAGCGCGAGGCGGTGATCCGCGACTACCCGGAGGTGCGGAATCTTCCAAACGCTCCCGAGTACAACCAGGCCACGCGCGAGTCGCTCCTTGCGGCGGCGGAGAGCTCCGGCAGCGATCTGTGCGTCATCCCGTGGCAGGACGCGTTTGGCCTCAAAGATCGAATCAATGTGCCTGGATCGATTTCTCACCACAACTGGACGTATCGCATCGAGCAGCGAGCGGAGGAGCTGCTGGTGCACGAAGATTCCCGCGCCACCGCCGCGCTGCTCGCTCGGCTCTCGGAGGCGGCGGGGCGGTGATGGAGCTGGCGGGAGAAGCCAAGCTGCGGGGCAGAGGGTTGGGGGCCGCGCTGATCGGGGTGCTCGGGTGCGCAACCGGGGCGCCCATCCCTCCGGACGTACCCGAAGTCAAGAGCCTGCGCATCGAAGGCGCGAAGCAGGTGTCGGAGAGTGAGCTGAAGAGCAAGATCCTGACCTCCGACTCGGGCTGGTGGCCCTTCTCGGCAACGCAGTACTTCGATCCGAACGCATGGCAGGCAGATCTGCGGCGAATCATTCGCGTATACCAGGCCGAGGGTTACTACGATGCGCGCATCGTCGACCAACAAATCATCGAGACACCGGCTCCCCCGGCCGAGGCCATCGACGAGGAAGGGGTCTTTGAATCCAGCAAAGAACGGGAGCAAAAGCGTCCGACCGTCGACTTGAGGGTGCGCGTCGAGGAGGGACCTCCCACTCGGATCACCACAATAGAGTTCGGCGGATTCGACGCGCTGCCTGCCAATCATCGCACCGAGTCACTCTCCGACCTCCCGATCAAAGAAGGCCAAATCTTCAAGGAGGACGTCTGGGAGGGCGTGCGGGGAGGGATTCAGGTGAAGCTTCGAGAGCTCGGCTACGCTGAAGCGGTCGTCCGCGGCGAAGCGTTGGTGGACATCGCCAAAGACAAGGCGGATCTGCGAATCGAATCGGACGTCGGTCAGCGGTATCGCTTCGGGGACATTTTCGTCTCGATCAACCCTCACGCGCGCACGCCGATCAGCTGGATCCGCGAGCAGGCCGAGGACGCGATCAAGAAGGGAAATTGGGTTTCGAACTCCGCGCTCGCCGAAGCGCAGGCGCGAGTCTTCAAGATGGGCGTCTTCGGCGCGGTCAAGGTGAATCCCGGCGCACCCGACCGGCAGGAGGGGACGATGCCGGTGGTCGTTGACGTGCGCGAAGCTCCTTTCCACACGCTTCGGTTCGGAGGCGGCGGGGGGTTCGATCAGACCCGCAATGAAGTGCACCTCATCGGCGAGTATGTCGATCGCGACTTCTTCGGCGGCTTGCGACGCTTCACGCTGCGCGGGCGCGTCGGTTGGGCATTCATCCCGAACATCGTGGCCGTGCTGGCGCAGAGTCAAGCCGTCGCCTTGAAGAGCGAGCCGATTTTTCTCACCAGTGCGGAGCTGGAGCAACCTCGCGCGTTCTTCAAGAACGTCCGGCTCCAAACTTCTTTGACAGCGCAGCGCGACGCGCAACAGACCTACAGCTTTATCGGCGGCGGTGGTCGAGTGGGGCTGGTTTGGCAGCCCCACTCCACGCTCTCGGTTTTATTCTCCTACAACTTGGAAACGGATTATCTGCTCAGCGGTCAGACGACGTTGGGAGGCCAGGCCCCGGAGTTGTTTTATGGGTGCCCTCCAAATGAGGTGAACTGCCTCATCGTGCTCTCCTACCTTGAGCAGGCGATCATCTGGGACCGTCGCGACGTCCCCTTGGATGCGCAAAACGGCTTCTACGTCGGGCTTACGTTCCAGGAGGGTGGCGGTCCGCTGGGCGGCTCGTTCGCCTATTACCGGATTGTGCCCGAGGCCCGGTACTACAACACCTTCCCGCGCAGCAAGAAGTTCACCATCGCGGCGAGGATCAAGCTGGGCACCCTGAAGCCGCTGGCGAATGGAGCAAGCCCGATCCTGGTTCGCTTTTTCTCCGGCGGCGATGCGATGCGGGGATTCAGTTATCGGCGAATGTCTCCGATGATCATCACTCAACAGAATCCTTCTCAAACCTTGCAGGACGGCGTCGCCGGCCCGGTGGGGGTGCAAGGTGTCACCTCACCGATTGGTGGCGATGGTTTGTTCGAGAGCTCGATTGAGATGCGCTACAACTTCCCGGGATCGAACTTGGTCGCCGCTGCATTTCTCGATGCGGGTTTCGTGACCGCCGAGGATGTCTTCACCGGTCTCGCTAATCAGGGCCCGAGCTATTTCACCCGGAACATGTTGTATGCGCTCGGCGCAGGACTCCGATACCGAACCCCCATTGGCCCCATTCGGCTCGACATCGCCCGCCGGCTGAATATTGGACCGCCGCTGTCGGTGCAGCAGCAGAATCCGAGCTTGCCCCTCAACCCTCCCACGGCGCAGAGCGGGTTTTTCGGTCTCGGAGGAAGCATATTCGGGTTCATCGGTGGCAAGAATCAGCCAGGTGACGCAGGTTACCCAGAGGCGGCTTGGTCGTTTCACCTCTCGATTGGAGAACCATTCTGAACGCAGGCAGGCCGCAATCGCGAGTGCGCACGTGGGCCAAGTGGATCGGCCGCGGACTGCTCGGGCTGCTCGCGCTGGTACTGGTGGTGATCGCAGCTGGCTACATCTTCCTGACCAGCCGCGCAGGAGAAGAGCGCATCCTCCGCCTCGCCGTCGCCAGCGCTCGCGACGCGTTCCAGGGAAGCCTCGAGGCCGAGCAGCTGGAATTCGGCGGCAATCACCTCGTGCTGCACAATGTGGTGCTGCGCGATCCGGACGGTGGGCTGATCGCCGAGGTCGACACATTAGAAGTTCGTCTCTCGCTGCGAACGCTCTTTCGGCGCACGATCTACGTTCGACAGCTCACCCTTGTCGCGCCCCGGGTACATCTGCGATTCGATGACCGCGGCTTTAACGTTGCCCGAGCGTTCCAGCCCCGCAATCCCTCTCCGTCCCAGCCTTCGGCGGAGAGCACAAACCCACCGACCCTCGGCATTGTGCTGGAGAGCTTGCAGCTGCGCGGGGGGGCGGTCGATCTCGAACAGATCGGCGAAGGAAGCAAGCGCGAGCTTCGGATCGAAGACCTGGAAGCCCGCGCTTCCGGCGGATACGTGAGCCCCAGCCAGAAGGTGAAGGTCGACCTGCAGCTCGACGGGAGAGTAACCTATCCGACGCCGGGGCCGCTCTCGCTCAAGGTCCGTGAGCAGGGCAGCGGAGATCATCAAGCCGCGCAGCTGGCATTGATCTTGGCCGGCCTGCGCGTCGACGCCTCGGCCGCTTTGGCCGGCGACGAGTTGCAGGCCCAACTGGCTCGGCTCGAGGTTCCGCCGAAGCTGGTCAGCGCGTGGGTGCCCGGCTATCCACTGCTCGTACCAATCTCAGCTTCCGGCGAAGGAGCGCTTAGTGGAGACGTCGCCGCCGCCAAGCTCGAGCTCAAAGCGGGCAGCGCCGCCGTGCTCGTCGAGGGCTCGCTCGACATCGCCAAGCTTCAAAGCAAAGGCATCGCGCTGCAAGCGCGCCACATCAACCTTCGCGAGCTTCTCGCGAATGGCCCCGATTCCAACCTCGAGGTCAATGTCCAAGGCAGGGGCGGAGGGCATTCGGTGGACACCCTGGATGGAAGGCTGGAGCTGGTCGCGCCGGAGTCTCGGGTGCGCGGTTACTCCATCGGCCCGATCGCGATCGAGGCGAGCGCGCGCCGCGGTCTCGTCGAGGTACCGAAGCTCGTCGTCGACCTTCCCGGGCTGCGCCTTGCCGGGGCGGGTCGGGGCAGCAGACGCGATCTTTCCTTTTCAGGAACGTTGAGGGCAGCCAACCTCGACGCGCTTTCGAAGACCCTCGGCGGCATCGCGCGCCAACCTCCGTTGAAAATCTCGGGCTCCGGCGAGCTCCAAGTGGCGGTCAAGGGGTCGACCAAACATCCAGGGGTAACGTTCAACGGCGCGTTTCCCAGGCTGCGCTACGACACGTACGCAGCCGATAACCTTTCGGTCAGGGGCTCCGTTCCGGATGTCCAGAAGCCTCTACAGTCCCAGCTTTCGCTGACTGCAGCACGCTTGGCGCTCGAAGACCGGGTTCTCAAGAACATATCGGTCAGTTTGACGACGCGCGGGCGCGACCTGACAGCGGAGATCCGGTCGATGGGATTCGCACAACTTTTGGTCCGCGCCGGCGCGACGGTGGATGCCGATCACCAAGGTCTTCTCCTCCGTTCACTCCAGCTTCAGTACCCAGAGGCGCAGTGGACGCTGCAGCAGCCGGCAAGAATTCACTTCGGCAACGGCGACCTGTCCTCGGGACCGCTCGAGCTGCGCGCGGGGAGTCAGTCCATTCGGGCCGCAGGCTCGCTCCGGGGAAAGCGCGTCAGCGCCGAGCTGCAGGTTGAGGGTCTCGACCTCGCGTTGCTCCCCAAGCCGGTCATAAATCCCGACTTGCACCTGGCCGGGGTGGTTTCCGCCGAGGTCCGCGCCCAGGGAAAGCTGCCGCGGCCCGCGATCAAGGCCCGCGTCGGGCTTCAGGACGGCCGTTTCAAGCAGTACGATCACCTCGAGCTGCGGGCGGATGCGAGCTACGAAAATGATCGCGCGGTGGGCACGGCGAATGCGCGCGGGCTCGGAACCAGTTTGAGCGCGGACTTCGACGCGCCGATCGATGCTCTGCGAATGCGAAAGCGCGAGCCGGTCCGCATCGATGTAAGCCTCGAGGACACGGCGATCGAACAACTCTTGCGCGCCTTCAACCGATCGGATCCCATCACCGGAAGCGCGGCAGCGAAAATCGAGCTCAGCGGAACCGCGGACGAGCCAAAGCTGGGGCTCGCCTTGCAGGGGCGGTCGCTCCGCTACGCTCAATCGCCTCCGGTCGAGCTCAGCGTGAGCGTCCAGAGCGGCGAGAAGGGAAAGCTCGCGTCGTCGCTGGAATGGACGGTGAGAAATGTCAAGAGCTCCGTCGCGGTTCAGACACCCTTGACGTTGTGGGCTCTTCTTCAGAGTCCTCCGACGGTGGAGAGCCTTCGCTCGATGGTCGTCGAGGTGGACCTCGATGTTCACGAGTTTCCCCTCGAGCTGCTGCGTGACGAGGGTTTGGTTCAAGAGGACATTCGCGGCAAGGTTTCCGTTCGCGGTGAGCTCCGCGGCAGCGCCAGAGCCCCGGTGGGCAAAGTCGCGGTCTCGCTGACGAGCGGCGCGCTTGGGGACGCACCCCCCATCGATGCATCGCTCATCGCCGCTGCGTCTACAACCAGCATCCAGGCCAGCCTAGATGCGCATCGCGAAAACCGTCGTCTGCTGCATCTGACTGCTTCGATCGAGACACCACCTGCCAACGTCAAGGGCATCGCCGACATCGTCGATCGTCCGCTTTCGCTCAACGCTAGCGTCGGGCCAATCTCGATCGAAGAGCTGCGCATGCTTTTGGGAGGTGGCGATCGGGAGGATCAAGCCGAGCGGGTGCCTGCCATCGCCACGGGAGGTGCGGCCACCCAACGGAGCCTGAACGGCATCGTCCGCTGCGAGCTGTCGATCTCTGGAAACCTTGCCGACCCGAAGGTCGACTTGCGCTCGGAAGTCGAACAGCTCGCCGCGCAGAAACTTGCGCTCGGAAACGGGAAGCTCCAGTACGCCTACCGGCGGGCCAGCTCCACCGTGTCGCTCGAGTTGGCGTCGACGGGCGGAACTTTCACGTTACGAGGTCACAGTGAGCTGGATCTGTCGTATCCCGCGCTGCGCCGCGGGCTCAAATACGCCAATGCACCGATCGACCTGACATTGACCTCCTCCCAGTTCGATCTTGCGTTTCTTTCGGGCGTGGCTCCGCCGATCCGCAAGCTGGGGGGAACGCTTGACGCGAATGCCACTGTTCGAGGGACCATCGGCGTTCCCAATGTTCACGGCAAGGTCGAGTGGACCAACGGCAGTCTCGCGCTGGTCGGCTTTGGCGACTTTGATCGAATCCACCTGCTGATCGAAGGCACCGAGGAGCAATTTCAACTCCGGGAACTAGTGGTCCACAGCGGCGCCGGGCAAGCGAAGGTCATTGCGGACGCCCGTCGCTCGGGCCGAGATCTCAGTCTGAGCGGACGCGCGAATCTCGACAAGTTTCCGATCATCGCCGACGACCAGCCGGTCGCGATTCTCTCGCTGGAAAGTACGCTGGAGGGCGAAATCACTCCCGAGGCGGTGAACGTGCGCCGCCTTCAGATCCCGCAGGCGCACATCGAGCTTCCGGACATCAAGCGCAAAGATCTCCAGTCAATGGATCGCCCCGACGACATCGTGCTGCTGCGGGACGGCGTGCCGATCAACAAGACGCGCTACGAGGCAGCGACGGCTGCGCTGACGGGGCACGAGGTCTCCAGCGACCCGAAGGTGCCCGCTCCGCGTGCATCGTCTCGTCAGCTTGTCGTGACCGTCGACGCTCCTCGCAACCTCTGGATCAAGGGAAACGATGCCAATATTGAGATTGGGCTCTCGGACGGATTCAAGGTCGAGCTCACGCCGGACCCGGTGGTGTTTGGCGAGGTCAAGATTCTGCAGGGTCGCGTTGAAGTCATCGGTCGACGCTTCGACCTGCAAAAGAGCTCGATTGTTCGTTTTAACGGGCCTGCGGGGAACCCGTCGCTGGACGTTCTCGCGCTTTACAACAACGAGCGCGAGCAGGTGAAGATATTCGTGACCGTGAGAGGAGAGGTGAAAAACCTCTCGATCAAAACCAACTCCGAGCCACCGATGACCGAGACGGAGATCTACACGATGCTGGCGACCGGGCATCGGACTCTCAATACGAATTCAGGGACGTCCGTCACCGGCTCGCAGGTCGCCGTCTCGGCGATCGGCTCACTGATGGCCAGCCAGCTCAAGAACGACGTCGCCAAGAACCTGCCGCTGGACGTCCTTTCCGTCGAGGCGGGTGAGCACGGACTCGCCGGCACCAAGGTGGAAGCAGGCACTTACGTGACCGACCGGATTTACGTGGGCTATACTGCCCGCATTAACGCAAACCCGGATCTCGGGCAAAACGCGAATGAAGTGCGGGTGTACTACCTGATCACCAACCGATGGTCTTTGCAGGCCACCTACGGCGACGCCAAGGTGGGCAGTGCAGACATCATCTGGAGCCGCGATTACTAGCAAGGAGCTTTCATGGCATTCCGGCGCCCACTCGCAACCCTGATTGTGGGAGTTGCGCTGGTGCTGGCGCAGGGCGCGCTTCAGCAGGCCGATGCTTGCACGACGCCTCAGCTGCTCGCGGTCGTCACTTCGCCGCGCGACACGGAAACCAACGTTCCAACGAACGCGATCATCGACATCCACGTCTTCGCCGATCCGATGCCCAACGACATCGCCAACCAGTTCAGCGTTTGGCAAGGCACCACCCCGGTGAACCTCCAGCAGACCACGCGCACTGATTCGAATGTCTCCTACATGACCGCGGTCAGGCTCGTTCCATGCCAGCTGTGCCTCTTCGCTAATCTGCAATACCAAGTCCGGCAAGGAACGTCCGTCACTGGACCTGTGTTGGCGACCTTCACCACCGGCAGCTCGCAGGATCTCACGATACCGTCGGCCCTCACCGGCGCTGCGGCCTCGGTGAATGGATTCGACGCTCATCCCGATGGCGGTTCGGATTGCTTCACCGAACACATTCGTCAGGTTCGACTCAACGTTCCGGATATCGGCAAGCTCGTCGTCTACACGCTCAAAGAAGGGGGCCAGGTCATTTCGGCCGACGACACGAGCCTCGTAGGTAGCTTCTACTGTACTGGTACGCCGCACTGGCAAGGAGACACATCCTGGATCGTGGCGCCGGGGCAGCACACGATCCAGCTCAGTGCAGTGGATCGCGTCGGACATGCATCAGCGTCCGTCGACGTGACTTTCAATGCGAGCTGCGACGGCGGCACGACGACGGATGGCGGCGGAGGCGGCGGTGGAGGGAGCGCCGGAGGGGGCGGAAGCATTCCTCCGGAACCACAACAAACCTCCTGCGGTTGCGGCGCCGGAGTCTCCGGAGTGATCGCGCTGGGTGGTTTGGCGATGATCTTGAGGGCGCGCAGGCAAAAGCACACCAGCGATTCACCGACGCGACGGGTTTAGGCGGCCTGATCCACACAGGATCGACAGGGCCACAAACCAGGCCGCTCCTCCCTCGAAAATCAGGCCCGAAAACCAAGCGCCGTCGAGCTTCGTACTGGTGGGGCGGGCGGCGGTTTTGGCGCGGCGAAGTGGCCAGAAATCCGAGCATTCCGAGCTGTCCTGCCCTAAGGAAGACAACTCGGGTAGTCTAGGCGGACCACGGTCGCCGAGGAGGATAGCGGGCAGACAGCGTTGGGCAGTTGATTTTCGCTGAACTCGAGTGAATCAATTTTCGCGGCCGGCGTTGGATTCTGTGCCAAACGATTCCTATGACTTTACCGCTGATTCTGGCCCAGGCAGCTCCGCAATCTCAGGGCTGGCTTACCACGAAACTGCTGAGCATCACCCTCTCGAGCGCCGAATGGGTCCTCTGGATCCTCGCTTGCCTGTCGGTGCTGTCGATCGCGCTGATGCTGGAGCGGCTCGCCTATTTCTCGTCCCATCGATTGCCCGATTCCGCATCGTTGGCCGGACAGCTCGCGCGCGGAGAGTTCGAAGCGGTCAGGCGGGCGATCGGGCAAAGGAAGGGAATGGAGGCGTCGGTCATTCGCGACGCCCTGGCCGCGATTCCACAAGGGCCGGACACCGTTGAGCAAGTAATTGCCTCGGCGATCGCCCGCGAGCGCCCACAGTACGAGCGATCGCTCTCTTTCCTGGGCACGCTGGGCAACAACGCGCCCTTCATCGGGCTGTTCGGGACGGTTCTCGGGATAATAAGAGCCTTCCATGACCTCGGCCGAACGGTCATCCGCGGCTCCGCGATTCAGCAGACGGTGATGACCGGAATCTCGGAGGCGCTCGTCGCCACCGCGGTCGGCCTGGCGGTCGCGATCCCCGCGGTGGTGGCCTTCAACGCTTTCAATCGATGGCTGAAGACGATGACTGCGCGGACGGAGACACTTGGGCACGCGCTCGTCGGTCAGCTTCGGGCGCAAGAAGGCAGTGGGCGAGCCGGGCTTAGAAGCTCGGAGCTGCCGATTCGCGAGGTTCGTTAGATGGCATTCGCGGTCCAGAACGGCGACGAGGAAATCACCGGGATCAACGTTACCCCGTTGGTGGACATCGTCCTCGTGCTCTTGATTATCTTCATGGTCACCGCCAACTTCATCGTCCGCGAGACGTTGGAGGTGGATCTTCCGCGCGCCGCGCACGGCGGCGAGACGCTTCAAGGCTTGGTCAACGTGGTGCTCGATAAGGATGGACGCATCTTTTTCGACGGGGCCGAGGTAACGGAGGGCGATCTGTTGCAGCGCGTCGCCGAATCGGTGGCGAAGGATTCCCAGACGCGCGCGGTGATCAGCGCCGACCAGGCCTTGAATTACGGCCGCGTAATGCACTTGATCGACGAGATCAAAGGACAGGGCATCGCGAAGTTCGCGCTCAACATTCAGAAGGACGCCTCGCCGGTGCGTTCGCCGTAGGCTCACGCCGTGGAACCGCTTCTTGCTCACCTCGCCTCTCGCCGCGCCATCGTGCCGATGTTCGTCGCATGTTCGCTCGCTCTGCATGGCGGAGGATTCGCAGTGATGAGCCAGGTGGCGCGCCGAGGCCAGGCGGAGGCAGCCCAACCGAACCCGCCTCTGGAATTGGTAATGGTCGAGGTGGAGAGCCCAAAGCCGGCGCCGGAAGAGATGAAGGAGGCGGCGCCGAGGCCCATGCCAAAGCCGCCGATCAAGGTCGCCTCGGTGAAGCGGTTCAAGCGGAAAGAAAATGTCCCACCGCCCCCGAATGAGCCTCCTCCGGCCGAGGAGCCGCCCCGGCAAGCGCCACTCGTCGTCGGGATGACGATGTCGTCGACCACGACAGGGGGTGCGTACGCGGCCCCGGTCGGAAATACGCTCTACGGCAAGGCGGAGCCTCAGGCTCAGGCGCCGCAGGACGTCAAGCCGTATTCAGCGCCCCGGTACGTTCCCATCTACCAGGTGGATTCGCCACCGGCGGTGTTATTGGAAACGAAAATTCCCTACCCCGAAGGCGCTCGACGGGAGGGAATCGAGGGCACGGTACTGCTCTCCATCGTCGTCGATGTCGACGGGAATGTCACCAACGCCAAAGTGCTGGCCGGCCCCGGGCACGGTTTGAACGAAGCGGCGCGCGATGCGATCGTCAAGTTCCGATTCAAGCCCGCGATCAAGTCGGGACAGCCGGTCTCAACGGAGATGAAGTACAAGTACACGTTCTTTCTGAATTGACGCCATCCGCGTCCAATTGAGCGCCGTCGAACAGCGCTCGCCCATCGGCGACCAGATTGATATGCAGCCTGTGCCTGGGAAAGGGGCTGCTCATGCTCTGTGCGCTTCAACTCGTTTTGGCCGCCGCGGTGACGGCATCGCCCTCGTCCACTCCTTCGACAACACCCGACGCTTACCAAATGCCTCCGGACGAGATCGCGAAGCTCGCCGACGCTCCGCTCACTCCATCCGTGCTCTTCGGACCCGATCAGGATTGGGTGTTGTTCGAGCAGAATCCCACGCTTCTTCCGATCGCAGACGTCGCCCAGCCGGAGCTAAAGCTCGCCGGGATCCGCTTCAATCCGCAGAACAACGCTCTGACGCGACAGCCCTATGCGCACAAGCTCTGGCTGTTCCAAATCTCGACCCGCGCCGAACGACCGATCAGCGGATTGCCGAGCGGGCTGAAGATGCGCTGGGCCCGATGGTCACCGGATGGCAAACGCCTGGCCTTCGCGCACAGCGCGGACAACGCGCTTGAGCTCTGGGTGATCGATGTCTCGACCGCCAGCGCGAGCAGACTTCCCAACGTGCAGCTCAATGGCGTGCAGGCGTGGCCCTTTCACTGGCTCTCGGACAGTCAGAGCCTGATCTGTCGAACCATTCCCGCGGAGCGGGGCCCAGTGCCGCGTCAGCCGCAGACTCCCGCCGGACCCGTCATCGACCAGAGCACCGAAGGTCGCAAGTCGCCGACTCGTACTTACCAGGACCTGCTGAAGAGCCCGTACGACGCCGAGCTTTTCGCGTATTACGCCAACGCGCAGGTTCGACGGGTTTATCTCGACGGGCGCAACGAGGCCTTGGGCAAACCGGCGATGATCTTTAGCGCCGATCCTTCGCCCGACGGCAAGTACCTCCTCGTTGAATCATTCCATCGCCCCTTTTCGTACCTCGTCCCTTGGGAGCGTTTCCCGCGCTCGGTGGAAATCTGGACTTCGGACGGAAGCCGCTTGCGCACATTGGCCGACCTGCCGCTGGCGGATCAGGTGCCGATCAACTTCGATGCCGTTGCCCCCGGTCCCCGGCACTTCGGCTGGCGCGCTGATTCAGCAGCCACAGCGTTCTGGGTGGAGGCTCAAGACGGAGGAGACCCGAGGATAGAAGCGCCGATTCGGGACCGCCTGTTCACGCTCGCAGCTCCTTTCGCTGGCGACGCAGTCGCGCTCGCATCCCTCGAGATGCGATTCCGCGAGGTGCAGTGGGGAACCGATGAGTTGGCGCTGATGGTCGAAGGCCGGTGGAAGGATCGCCGCACTCGCACCTGGAGATTTTCTCCGAGCTCGCCGTCGACCAAGCCCCAGCTGGTCTTCGATCGCTCAAGCGAGGATCGCTACCGAGATCCGGGCAGACCCGCGACCCGCCTGACGCCGAGTGGAACGCTCGTTCTTCGCATTGCAGACCAGGGTCGGACCCTTTTCCTGCTCGGGCCGGGAGCATCGCCGGAGGGAGATCGACCGTTCCTCGACCGTTTCGATTTAACGACTCTGAAGGCGCGACGGCTTTGGCAATCGCAGGCCCCGTACTACGAGCAGGCGATCCATCTCTTCGACGATGGGGAGCGCGTTTTCACACACCGGGAAGCCGTCGCCGAGCCGCCCAACTACTACCTGCGCGACCTGCGCAACAAGACGATGCAGGCGCTCACCCGATTCCCCCACCCGTCCCCGCAGCTGTCCAAGGTGAAGAAGGAGCTGGTCCACTACCAGAGAAGCGATGGCGTGAAGCTCAGCGCAACTTTGTACCTGCCCATCAACTACTCTCGTCAAAACGGCCCGCCGCCGATGCTGATGTGGGCCTACCCGCACGAGTTCAAGACTGCGGACGCGGCGGGTCAGGTTACGACATCCCCTTATCGGTTCGTCCGCGTCGGACCGATGTCGCCCTTGCCCTGGTTGGTGCGCGGCTACGCCATTTTCGATGATCCGTCGTTTCCTGTGCTCGGCGAGGGAGAGAAGGAAGCCAATGACACCTATGTCCGGCAGTTGGTCGAGGATGCCAAGGCGGCCGTCGAGGAGGTCGTGCGACGCGGCGTTGCCGACCGCAATCGAATCGCCATCGGAGGTCACTCCTATGGCGCCTTCACCACCGCCAATCTGCTCGCCCACACAGATTTGTTCCGGGCGGGAATCGCGCGGAGCGGCGCATACAATCGAACGCTGACGCCCTTTGGGTTCCAGAGGGAAGAGCGCACGTTCTGGGACGCGCCCGAGCTTTACGTCGCCATGTCTCCTTTCACCTATGCGAACAAAATCGATCATCCGCTGCTGATGATCCACGGCATGGAGGACGACAACCAAGGCACCTTCCCGCTGCAAAGCGAGCGCCTGTTCCAGGCGCTCAAGGGGTTCGGCAAGCCGGCGCGCCTGGTGCTGTTGCCGCACGAGGCCCACGGCTATCGAGCGCGAGAGTCGGTGATGCACATGCTCTGGGAGATGGATCAGTGGCTGGAGAAATACGTGAAGAATGCCTCGCGAGGGAAGCTGGCGAGCGGGGGCGCTACGAAGTGAGCCGTCGCATCAGAGGGCAGGTCGTCCGGCGCCGACTTCTGTCTTCACGCTCTCCAGAGTTGTCTCGACCAGCTTGCGAATTTCTTCGAGGCGCTCGGGCGTCTTCGCTTCGAATCGCAGCACGAGCAGCGGCTGCGTATTCGACGCGCGGATCAAGCCCCAACCATCGGGGAACGTGACTCGAACGCCGTCGACGTCGATGATCCGGTAACCCTGCTTGCGAAAGGCCTCGGTGACTCGCCGGACGATCTCGAACTTTTTCTCTTCGCCGGTCTCCACGCGAAGCTCGGGGGTCGAAAACGTCTTCGGCACGTCCAGCAGCAGCTCCGAGAGCTTGCGCTTTTCGCGGGTGAGGATCTCCAGCAGTCGCGCCGACGAGTAGATTCCGTCGTCGAAGCCGTAGTAGCGGTTCCGGAAGAAGATGTGGCCGCTCATCTCGCCGGCGAGCTCGGCGCGCTCTTCCTTCATTTTCGCTTTGATCAGCGAGTGGCCCGTTTTCCACATGATCGGCCGCCCGCCCTTGGCCTGGATGTCGTCGTACAGTGTGAACGAGCATTTTACTTCGCCGACGATCGCCGCTCCCGGAACTTCCCTGAGCACGCTGCGCGCGAAGAGGATCATCAGCTGATCTCCCCAGAGAATGTTCCCGGCATCGTCGATGACGCCGAGTCGGTCGGCGTCGCCGTCGTAGGCGAGCCCCACCTCCGCCTTCTCCCGTTTCACGGTGCGGATCAGGTCCTCGAGGTTCTTGGTCACCGTTGGATCAGGATGGTGATTGGGGAAGGTGGGGTCCATCTCGCAATAGAGCGGCACCACCTCAAAGCCCATCGCGCGGAAGAGGGGGACGGCGACGACTCCTCCCGTCCCATTGCCCGCGTCAACGACGATTCGCATCCCCTTCCGGCCGACCGCCAAGGTTTGGCGAATGAAGTGCATGTACGGCGTGACGATGTCGAATTGAATGACCTTCCCCGGAGAGCCTCGTTCGAAGTCGCCGGCTTCGATCAACTTGCGAAGCTCTTGGATTTCAGCGCCGTGGAAAGTGGTCTTTCCACCTCCCACTTTGAATCCGTTGTACTCGGGCGGGTTGTGGCTGCCGGTGATCATCGCCAGCCCGTCCACCGGCAGTGTGTTGGCGGCAAAGTACGTCACCGGCGTCGGTACGATGCCGACGTCCATCACGTGCAGGCCTGTGGAGGTGATTCCCTTGCAGATCGCTTCGCGAAACCGAGTCGATGACTCGCGGCAATCACGGCCGACCACGATCCAGCGCCCGCCTTGCCGGCGCACCATCGTTCCCAGGCCGCGGCCAAGCTTCTCGACCACGTCCTCGGTCAGATCGAGACCCACCAACCCGCGGATGTCGTACTCGCGGAAGATCTGTGGATTCATTTCCGCTCCTTCATTCCAGGAGCTGCACTATACACCCCGGGATTTCGGCTCGGCCGGACGATTCCGCGCAGGCCTCGCTGGCGAACGACGAGCGCGGGTCAGCCGAGTCGTTCGCGAACGAAGGCGCGCAGCCTCTCGGGATCGAACGGCTTCTCCAGCGTGCGATCGGGAACCGATTCGAGAAACTGCCTGGCCATGGTGGTAAAGGCTCCACCGGTGATGAAGACCATCCGGTCGCTGGTGGAGGGGTTGCTTTGCTTGAGCAGCTCGTAGAGATCGATTCCGCTGATCTCCGGCATCAATACATCGGCGAGGATCAGGTCGAATTCAGCCTTGGAGATCAACTCCAGCGCCTCGCGACCGCCGTGAGCCACGGTGACGTCGTGCTCGCGATGCAGGGTGCGCCGGATTGCAGCGCCGACGATCGGCTCGTCATCGACGACAAGAATTCTAGCGCGGTGATCCAGCTTCGAGTGCATCCGGGTCCGGCTCTGATGGAAACGCGCCGCCGGGCGAACGCGTCCGAGCATCGAGCTGCGGCCATTTTACCTTGATTGGGAGATTGCCTCGATGAGCTGTGCAGTCGCACCTGTCGGTGGAGCTGCCTTTAGCCCGGCCGACCGCGTGCGTTTGGTTACAGGAAGCGCTTGAGGCCGCGAGCTTTGAAAGCCTGCACCACATCGCGCACCTTCTGACTTTCCTTCTTGGGCACGACGAGGACAACATCGCCCGCGTCGATCACCACGGTGTCAGATAGCCCCGCTAGCGCGAGGGGGCGCTCGCCTGCGAACACCACGCAGTTTTCGCAATCCACCAGCACCGCACCGCGACCGGTCACCACATTGCCCCGCTGATCGACGGGGCGCACGTCGGGCAGAGAAGCGAAGGACCCCAGATCCGACCAGCCGAAATTACCCGGTACCACGGCGAGGTTGTCCGCCCGCTCCATCACGCCGTAATCGATTGACACCGAGTGAAGCTTGCGGAACTCCCTCGAAACGCTTGTCCGGTAAGTTCGCTTGCCAATGTTTTCCGAGATTCTCGCCAGCGCCTCCGCCAGCGAGGGCATGTGCTTGGCAAAGGCGGTCAGGATGGCGTCTGCGCGGAAGACGAAAATCCCCGCGTTCCACAGGAACCGCCCGGACTGGAAGTAGTGCGCAGCGGTGTCGGCATCGGGCTTTTCAACGAATGCCCTGACGCGAAAGCTCTCCGGTCCGAGCGGGTCGCCGATCTCGATGTAGCCGTAGCCCGTTTCAGGGCGAGTCGGTCGAATTCCGAGCGTCACCAGCAGGCCCCGACGGGCCGCGTGCGCCGCGGAGTCGAGGCAAGCCGAGAACCCCTCCAGGTCGCGAACGGCGTGGTCGGCCGGAAGAACCTGGAGCAGGGGCTGCGTTTCTCGCGCCAGAGCGTGAACGGCGGCAAGGCCGATCGCCGCCGCAGTGTTCCGCGCCACCGGTTCGACGAGAACGTTGCTGCCGGGAAGGCCTTTGATCAACTTCCGGACGGCGGGTGCATGAACCGGCCCGCAGGAGACGAAGGTGCGCTTCAAGGTCGAAAATCGCGAGATGCGGCGGACCGTATCGACCAGAAGAGGAGCGCGGGTCGCGAGGGACAAAAACTGCTTCGGACGCGCCGTCCGCGACAGCGGCCAAAAGCGCGTTCCGGAGCCACCCGCGAGGATCACCGAATAAACGTTCATTCAGCGCTCGAGGGAACGGACGGCAGTGTGCTCACGATTTGGAGCAGGTTTCGAAGCATCCGCGCAGTAGCGCCCCAGATGACGTGGCGACCGTAGTCGTAGAAATGGATTTCCCTCTCCCGGCCCGAGATTGCCCACATCTGGATGCGATGGACCTCCGGCTTGAGCAAATGCGCGATTGGAACCTCGATGATCTCCTCGATCTCGCCCGGGTTCGCAACGTAAGCGAAGTCAGGGGGGATGACGCCGACGAACGGAAGGACCCGGAATTGGGTGATGGTGGGAATCTCGTCGAGAAGACCCAGCACCTCGACTTGCGCGGGAGGAATCCCGACCTCCTCGTGGGTTTCTCGCAAGGCGGCGTGCAGGGGCGTGGAATCTGACTCATCCCGCGCGCCGCCCGGGAAGGAAATTTGGCCGGCATGATTTCGCAGAGACTCGGTTCTCTTGGTGAAGAGGATCTGCGGAACGCTGGCGCGCGAGAAGAGGGGAATGAGCACCGATGCCTCCTTGAGCGCGAGACCGGGCAGGCTCAGCGGCCGATACGGCGTCTTTTGAAGCTTCTCCTTCAGCTCTTCAAACAGGGCTTCCACATCAATTCGCGACTCGCTGCTGGCGCGCCGAAGCCGCGGCCCTTTCCGGCTCGGCGCCCGAGGACGGCCGAAGAACGCCGACGCCGAGCAAAACGAGCAGGATCGAGCCCACCAGAACTCGATAAACCACGAACACGCCGGTGCTGTGCGTCCGCAGGAAGCGCAAAAGCCCAGCGATCGCCAATACTCCCGCTCCGAAGGAAACCACGGTGCCGAGGATCAGCGGTCCGGCGGTGGGGTGTTCCGAGGCCCGCACGAAATGCCTCAGCTCGAAGAGGCCCGCGGCGGTGGTCGCCGGAATCGACAGCAGAAACGAGTATCGCGCCGCGTCTTCGCGCCTAAGCCCGACCGCCAGCGCGCCGGTCAGCGTGGTGCCGGAGCGCGAGGAGCCCGGAATCAAAGCCAACGCCTGGCACAGTCCAATCACAATCCCGTCGCCGAGCGTCATCTGCTGGAGCGTTTTTCGGTGGGACGCCAACTTCTCGACCGCGAATAGAACGAGCGCCAAGGCGATCATCGAAATGGCGATCACGTACAAAGAGCGCAGCGAGGTCTCGATATTTTTTTTGAACAGCACCCCCGCGACGGCGACCGGGATGGTGCCGATCACCACGAACCAGGCCAGCCTCGACTCCGCGGACTCAAAAGGGGAGTGATGCGCGATGCTTTCGAAGAATGCGGCGGTGAGCCGCACCAGGTCTCTTCCGAAGTAGATGATCACCGCCGCGACGGTGCCGAGTTGGATCACCGCGGAAAACGCCGCGCCGGGATCCTGCCAGCCGAACAACTCCGGCGCGATGCGCAGGTGGGCGGTTGAGCTGATGGGCAGAAACTCGGTGATTCCTTGCACAATCCCGAGGACGACTGCTTCGAGCCAACTCATGTCGCGCGCCACGATATCGCTGGCTCAGTCCCTCAGGTACCCATCTCCCACGAGTTGAGATACTTGTGCTGCTCGGCGGTCAGGGCATCGAGCCTCACGCCCATCGCCTTCAATTTGAGCCGGGCGATCTCCTTGTCGATGTCGCTGGGCACCGAGTACACCTGCTGCTCCAGCTTGTCGTGGTTCTTGACCATCCACTCGCTGCAGAGCGCTTGATTGGCGAAGGACATGTCCATCACCGACGAGGGATGACCCTCAGCGGCGGCGAGGTTCACCAGGCGACCCTCGCCGAGGACAATCACCCTTTTCCCGCTTTTGAGCGTGTACTGCTCCACGTACTCGCGGATGGTGGTTCTTTCCTTGGCGAGCGCGCCGAGCGCGTCGAGATCGAGCTCGACGTTGAAGTGGCCGCTGTTGGCGATGATCGCTCCGTCCTTCATCTTCTCGAAGTGCTCCTTGCGGATGACGTGAACGTCGCCGGTCGCAGTGCAGAAGAAGTCGCCGATCTTCGCCGCCTCGCCCAGCGGCATCACCCGGAATCCGTCCATCACCGCTTCGAGCGCGCGAAGCGGGTCAACCTCGGTGATCACCACGTCCGCGCCCATTCCCTTGGCGCGCATCGCGATCCCGCGCCCGCACCAACCGTAGCCGCAGACGACGAAGACGGCGCCCGCGATCAGGCGGTTGGTCGCGCGGATGATCCCGTCCACCGTCGATTGGCCGGTGCCGTATCGGTTGTCGAACAGGTGCTTGGTGAGCGCGTCATTCACCGCGACGATCGGGTACTGAAGCACGCCCTGCTTCGCCATCGCCCTGAGCCGGATCACGCCGGTGGTCGTCTCCTCCGTGCCCCCGAGCACGTGCGGCAGCAGATCCTTGCGATCGGAGTGCAGAACGCTCACCAAATCCGCGCCGTCGTCCATCGTCAGGTTCGGCTTGCGATCCAGAACCTGCGAGATGTGGCGGTAGTAGGTCTTGTGATCCTCTCCTTTGATGGCGAAGGTCGGAACGCCGTGATCGACCGCCAGCGCCGCCGCCACATCGTCCTGAGTACTGAGCGGGTTGGAGGCGCAGATCGCCACCTCCGCGCCGCCGGCCTTGAGCGCCATCGCCAGGTTGGCGGTCTCTGCGGTCACGTGCAAGCACGCCGACAGCTTCAATCCCTTGAGCGGTCGCGTTTTCTCGAAGCGTTGCCGGATCTCGTGCAGCACCGGCATCGAGCGACCGGCCCAATCGATCCTGCCGCGCCCTTTTTCCGCGAGGGCGAGATCCTTCACGTCGCACTCCGCGGCCTCACGGCGCGGACGTGCCTTCTTTTTTGCGGACATGAGGTTTCTCGTCTCCACCGACATAGTTCATCCTTCCTGTTAGAGGCAGCAACAACCCCTGCTCCTATCGTGACCAGAGCGCGAGGGCAACGCGAAGTGGCGGCCCATCAGCGCCGCGCGCCAGCAGAGCCTCTCGGGAGCTTGCCCGCGAGCTGCCGCCGCCGATTCAAGAGCTTCCCACCGCCTTCAAGCGCGATTCACCCGTGGCATCGCGCAGCGCGTCCTTCTTGTCCGTGCGCTCCCAGGTAAATTCCTTATCGGACCGGCCAAAGTGACCGTACGACGCGGTCTTCTGGTAGATCGGCCGCAGCAGATCGAGGTGATCGATGATTTCCCTCGGCTTGAGGCCAAACGTCCGCCGTACTGCCTCGGAGATCTTGTCTTCGGACACCGCGGCGGTGCCGAATGTGTCGACGAGCACCGAGACTGGATCTGCCAGGCCGATCGCGTAGGAAATCTGAACTTCGCACCGCTTTGCCAATCCGGCGGCCACGACGTTCTTCGCAATGTAACGGGCCATATACGCCGCCGACCGGTCGACCTTCGACGGATCCTTGCCGGAAAACGCGCCGCCCCCGTGGCGTCCCATTCCGCCGTAGGTGTCGACGATGATTTTCCTTCCGGTGACTCCCGAGTCGCCCATCGGCCCGCCGATCACGAAGCGCCCGGTGGGGTTGATGTGGAACTTCGTCTTTTTGTCCAGCAGTCGCCGCGGCAGGGACTTGAAGATCACGTCCTCCATCACCGCTTCGTGGATTTTCTTGTTCGAGACTTCCTCGGCGTGCTGCGTCGATACGACCACGGTGTCGATCCGAACAGGCTGGTAGTCGCGATACTCCACTGTCACTTGACTCTTTCCGTCGGGACGCAGCCAGGGGTGCTGCTTCCGCCGAACCTCCGCCAGGCGACGGGTAAGCAGGTGGGCGTAGGAGATTGGCGCAGGCATCAGCTCGGGCGTCTCGTCGCAGGCAAACCCGAACATCATTCCCTGATCGCCCGCGCCCTGCTCTTTCTTCTCCACCCCGCGGGCGATGTCTTGCGACTGACCCTCGATGGCGACCATCACGCCGCAGGTGTTGCCGTCGAATCCCATTGCGCTGTCGGTGTAGCCGATTCGGCAGATGGTGCTTCGAACGATCTTCGGAATCTCGGCGTAGCCGGACGTGGTGACTTCGCCGGCGACGATTGCAAGCCCAGTCTTGACCAGTGTCTCGACTGCAACTCGCGAGTGCACATCCTGCGCGATGAGGGCATCCAGCACTCCGTCGCTGATCTGGTCAGCAACCTTGTCGGGGTGGCCTTCGGTGACGGACTCGGAAGTGAAAAGAAAATCTTTGGGCATTTTCTCCCCCTGAGAAGGGCGCTGCAGACTATTAGCCGAGCCCCACACCAGTCAAACCGCTCTCCCGTTCCGGCCCGGCTAGCTGTTCATCATACGAGAAAAGCATGCTCCAGCTCGACACCGGGTCGATTGAGATCGAGGCGTTGCCGGCGTTTGGGGCCAGCTTCCAACGACGGCGAGTGGGTGGCGCCCCTCCGTCCGCCAGTGCGCGCCGCGGGGGCGATGTCGGTCTGCCCTTCTAGGATACGCAACCGAGGAGGAGGGCCTTGGCCAACATTCTCGAGCTGCGGCAGGAGAGCAGGCGGGTGGGCTACTATCTGGAAGGCGTACCAGTCTATTCGGGCAGCCAAATCCAACTACAGGTTTATTGCGGCAAATGGATCTCAGGCATGTTTGAGTGGGAAGGGCAGCTCGAATCGCGCCCGAGGCTGAGGGCGGCGACCGGGATCAACGCGCCGCCGCAGCTGACCACCTTCGTCATTCACCCACACTCGTTCGTTCGCTGGCCGATCGCGGAATCGACGCCGGCCTTCGATGGCGAGGCGATCCCGCGAGCAGGTTGATGGCTTTGCGCCCTAAGGCGGCTCGACGAACCGGCGGTCGATTTCGTTTCGGATGTAGCGCTCTATTTCTTCGGCCGTGGTCAAGCGCATCGCGTTCTCGAGCAGGGTGATTGCCTCGGCGCGGCTCGATCGCCGGATGATTTGCTTCACGACCGGAATCTGAGTCGCAGTCATCGACAGCTCGTTGAACCCGAGCGCCAGCAGCACCAGAGTGAAAATCGGGTCTCCAGCCATTTCTCCGCACATCGCCACCGGAATCCCGGCCGACTTCGCAGCGATGACGATCGTCTGAATCGAGCGAAGCACCGATAAGTGGAGAGGCTTGTAGAGATAGGCCACGTCGCGATTGTGTCGATCGATCGCCAGCGAATACTGGATGAGATCATTGGTGCCAATCGAGAAGAAGTCCGCCTCGTGCACCAATCGGTCGGCGATCCAGGCGGCAGAAGGGGTTTCCGCCATAATCCCAACCGGGAAGCGGCTGCCCACCGGCACGCCCTCCCTGCCCAGCTCGCTTCGGCAGTGCTCCAGCTCGCTTCGCGCTTCGCGCAGCTCGGAGACCCCGGAGATCAGCGGGAACATCAAACGCAGATTCCCGTAGGCGCTCGCGCGCAAAATCGCTCTCAACTGGACGCGGAACGTCTCTCGATTGGCAAGGCAATAGCGAATCGCCCGCAGCCCCATCGAGGGATTTAGCTCGCGCTCGGGTCGACGGATCCCGGGAACCTTGTCGCCACCCAAATCCAGGGTGCGGATGGTGACCGGGCGGCCCTCCATTGCCTCGAGCACGTGCCGATAGCACCGGAACTGCTCCTCTTCGGTGGGGGCATGATCGCGTTCGAGGAAAAGGAATTCCGTCCGAAACAGCCCTACCCCCTCGGCGCCATGCATCAGGAGCGAGGGCAGCTCTTCGATGAACTCCATGTTGCCCAGAAGATGCATCCGGGAGCCGTCGGTCGAGACCGCGGGGAGGTCCTTGGTCTTGAGCGCCATCTGCTCGGAGGCGCGATAGCGGCGCATCGTCTCTTGAAACAGGCTGAGTTGCTCTTGCGCCGGATTGACGAGCACCAGCCCATTGCTGCCATCGATCGCCAGCTGATCGCCCGGGGAGATTTGGTCCGAGGCCCGAGCCGCCCCGACCACGGCCGGGGTCTCCCGCGCGCGAGCGACGATCGCCGTGTGGCTGGTATGCCCTCCGAGGTCGGTGACGAAGCCAGCGACGCGACCGCTCTTCGCCAACATCGCGGTATCCGCTGGTGAAAGGTCGTGCGCGACGACGACGCAGCCCTCCGGAATCTCGATCTCCACGTCGACCGCCTGACCCATCAAATTGCGCACCACCCGATCGGCCACGAAGTCAAGGTCCGCTCGGCGCTCGCGGAAGTAGTCGTCCGGAATGTTGTCGAACATGTGCTTGATTTTCCGCGCCACGCGCCGCACCGCCCACTCGGCATTTATCCGGTCGCGGAGAATCAGCTTCTTCACCTCGTCGATGAACATCGGGTCGTGGACCATCAGCCGGTGCGCCTCGAGAATCAGCGCGTGGTCGTGCCCCTCTCCCTGCGAGATCCGGTCTTTGATTTCTGACAGCTGGTGATCCGACAGCTCGATGGCCGTCTTCAGCCTCATCAGCTCGGAGTCCACCTCGGCCGGCGAGAGCCGAAGCTTCGGCGTACGCACGCGCCGACGATCCACGAGGTATGCGGGCCCGACCGCGATTCCCGGACTGGCACCGATCCCTTTCAACGACAGAGCGGCTTGAGAGCCCATTTTCTAGGGCACGTCCTCTCGGTACACTACTGCTCCTCCCCGAATTTGTTTCCGACCAGAACGGCGATTTCACTCAGGCAAGGACTGGCGTCCTCGCCGTCGCAGCGCACCTTGATCAGCGCTCCCTGCGCTGCTGCCAACATCAAGACCCCCATGATCGATTTGCCGTTGACCCGCTGACCGTCGCACTCGATCGAAACGTCGCATCGGTAACGATTGGCCAGCTTTACCAGCTGAGCTGCCGCGCGGGCGTGCAATCCGAGCGCATTGAGGATGGTGAATTCTCCTTCCATCATGCTGCTCATTTCGCCCCCACTACAAAAACGCTCCGGCAGCCACGGCGAGCGCCGCTGCGAGGTAAAGGACCAAGTACTGACTGGTACGCTTGGCGACCAACCAGTAGCTCGCTGCGCCCACCACCAAGCAGCCGCCCGCCAGTAGGGGCGCCCAGGCCGCCTCTTCGTTTTGGCCAAAGACGATTGCCAGCCAGGCGGCGAGCGCTCCGGCGCTGGCCGCGGCGATGGCCCGGAGGCGAATTCCTCGGCGGGGCAGATTCGCTTTCCCCACTGCCTCCACTAAGCGGTCGCCCATGGCGAGACCAATCCGGTACATCCGCCAACGAAACGTGAAGTGGACCGCGTTGTAGAGAATGAGGAAAAGCACCGCCGCCCAAGCGTGCAAGAAGGGGACGAGCGCCGCGCAGAAAGCTCCCACCGCTGGTTTCAACGACAGCCAGAAAAAGCCGTCGCCCAACGCCGCCAAGGGACCCATCAGCGCAGCTTTGAAGGCGAGGACGCGATCCGGATTCTCTTCGCCGCGAGAAATTTTTTGTTCGTGGTGGAGAACCCCGCCGAGGATGGCTGCGGCGACGTACGGATGCGTATTGAAGAAGGTCAGGTGCCTGCGGACCGCCGCCATCAGCTCATCCGGATCCGGGTAAAGCTCCTTCAGGGCGGGGAACAGCGCGTAGGCGAGCCCCAAATTCTGCATCCCCTGCGGATTCCACGAAGCCTGCAACAACAGCGATCTCAAAAACACGCGCAGCAGCGTCGCCTGGGAAAGCCTCGCCTCCGACCGGTGCTGTTTCAAAGGGGCAGCCTCGAGCGCGGTCGAGCTCATAGATGCCCTCCACTCGCGACGTAGACCGCGACGACGGCGACCACCGCCGCCGCCGCCATGCCCGCATAGAGCGCAGCATTTCGCGCGTGCGAGCCGCGCGCAGCGATCGCCGCCGCCACCGAGGCCATCGCGGGATAGGCCCAGGCCAAACCTCGGGCCACGCGCAGCGGCAGGGCCGAGACCACCGGCGACAAGAGGAAGCCGACAATCGCGCAGAGCGCGGTGACTGCGGCAAAGACGACAAACACCGGCCACATCCCCCAAAGGTTCTGCCGAACCGCTCGCGCCAGGTCGCCCTGCTCTGCGGAGACCAGCGCCTTGGCGGCGAGCCGCGAAGCATATCGCTCGAGCTCGCGGTCGAGAAAGCGACCCGCCTGCCCCAAACCCACAAAGAAGACAATCGCCAGCGACCACATCGCGGGGGTGCTCAAACCGGTTCCCCCCGCCAGGCCGCACGCAGCGGCGGCGGCTCCGGTCGCGGCGACCGTGTCGTTCTCCGGCAGCGCGGCGCCGAGGTTCGCCGACCCCAGATGGAACAACTCCAGCACCATGCCGACGGCAAGGCCGGACTGGGGATCGTTGAGGAGCAGTCCCATGCCTGTCGCTGCGACCAGCGGCCGCGAAATCATCGCCTGCAGGAATGCCCGGCGCTCCAGCGCCAGCAGACCTCCCCAAAGGGCCGCCAGGCCCACATGGGACCAGATCACCATTCGGGGGTTAGGCTCCCTTTGCGAATCGGTCGGTCATTTCCGGCAAGTTTACAGGAGCATCGGTCGGCACGCCTCGTGCCTCTATTTCTACGCCCTGTTCCGCCAGGATTTTCAGCTGAGCCAGCTCGTCTTTCGAAAGGAACACCGACGCCGAGACCTTTCTGCGGCCGGGAGCATAATGGATGTTGCCCAGGTTTAGGTGCGTCAGCCGCAGCCCTTTTTCGCGCGCGGCGAGAACCGCGGCGACGTCGCGAATCAACAACATCGTGCGCGATTTATCCTCGAGCAGCGAGGCATACTCCACCGCGGACAGCGGCTGAATGCGAACCTCGACGGACGAAGGTACGGCCAGCGCCATCGCGGCGCGCACGAGCGGGGTTTCGAACGCCTCGTCGTCCGCAACCACCATGCGGGTCGCCCTCAGGCGAGGCACCCAGGCCTCAACGACCTGGCCGTGAATGAGCCGATTGTCGACGCGCACGAGCGAAATCACGGCCCAAGGTCACCTGCTCTCTCTCGGCGGCTCAGTGGTTTCGGAGTGCCTGGGATTCGCGGAGCAACGCGGAGGCACAGGTGATGTTCTTCTGGCCGTAGCGGGTCAGCGCGGTGGCCAGCTCGGGCAGGGTAAGGGCCTCGGCCCGCAGCGAGTTGGCCTTCAACACCATGGGGAGGTTGACACCGGTAAGAACCTCGAGTCGGTGCTCGCGAGTCAGGGTCAGCCCCTGATTGCAAGGGGTGCCGCCAAAGAGGTCCGCCAACACCAAGACTCCATCGCCGGTATCCACCGCGGAGACGGCTCGCCGCATCTGCTCGCGGATGACTTCCGGCGATGCGCCCGGCTCGATGCTGCAGGTCGCTGTCAAAGTAAGCGTCCCCACTATCTGTTCCGCGGTTGCAACGAGCTCTTCGGCCAAGTGCCCATGAGCCGCGATGACCAACCCGACCATGACGTAAACTCCTAATCGGCCACAACGCCCAACCCCTAAAACTGCCTTCAAGTATCGCTACTACCGCCGCTCAACGCGCTGCGCAACAATTCGATGGCAGGCAGCGCCGGCCCACGCGCGGCCTTTGACGGCCAGCGGGTGAGCCCACTGCCACCTTGGGGTCGAAGGGGGGCCGGCAGCTTCACTCCTTGTCGACGTCCCGATCCCAGAGCTGCACGGGCGTGCCATCGGCCGACAACCGCTGGCAAAGCTCGCGGGCGATGGCCACCGAGCGGTGCTTGCCTCCCGTGCAACCAACGGCGACCGTGAGGTAGGCCTTGCCCTCCCCGTGGTAGCGCGGGAAGAGAAATCGGCAGAGGTCGACCACCTTTTCGAGAAACTTCTGAGCGTCGGCGCGGTCGACCACGAATCGGGCCACCCGAGGGTCGGTGCCGGTAAGCCCCTTCATTTCCGGAATGAAATAGGGATTGGGAAGAAAGCGGACGTCGAGCACGAGGTCCGCCTGGGGCGGAACCCCGTAGCGGTAGCCAAACGACAGGATGCTGATCGACGGCGCGTTGGTCAGGTCCGAAGAAAACCGGGCCTGGATGATCTTCTTAAGGTCGTGGACATTGAGCTCTGAGGTGTCGATCACTTGATCCGCCATCTCGCGAAGGTCCTGAAGGGCGGCTCGTTCGCGTTCGATTCCCTCTGAAACGGTCCCCTGCGGCGCCAAAGGATGCCGTCGGCGAGTTTCCGAGAATCGCCGCGTCAGCGCTTCGTTGCTGGAATTGAGGAAAAGAACTTCCACCTGGTGCCCCGCCCGTCGGACCTCATCGAGCATGCGCGGCGCCTCGCGCAGAAAAATTCCTTCTCGCGCGTCGATCACCAGGGCCAGCCTCGGCGCCGAGCTGCCGAGCCCAACGAGCTCGGTGAGCTTGGGGAGCAGAAGGACCGGCAGATTGTCGATGCAGAAGAAACCGGCATCCTCGAGGGCGCGAATGGCGGTCGACTTTCCCGAGCCCGACATCCCGGTGATGACGACAATCCTCTTCAGCGGGTCGTTCACTCCACCTCTTCTCCGAGGGTCCGGTGCATTGCACCGTCGGCGATGGCGCGATTCAGCCGCTCGGCAAATTCGCGCGCAGAGTGGTGACCCTGAAGCTTCAACAGGTGATTGCGCGCCGCAACTTCGATGATCGTCGTCATGTTGCGGCCCGGGCGCACCGGTACCACGGCAAGCGGGATCTCCACTCCGACGACCGAGAACTTTTGCTCCTCCACCCCGAGCCGGTCGTACTCCTGAATCGGGTCCCACTCCACCAGCTCGATCACCAGCTCGATTTTCTTGCGATCGCGCACCGCGGCGATTCCGAAGAGATCCTTGATGTTGATGATGCCCAGGCCGCGGATCTCCATGTGGTGCTTGATGATCGGATTTCCCGCGCCGTAGATGGTTCCCGGCTTGCGCCGGGTGACATCGACGATGTCGTCCGCCACCAATCGGTGTCCGCGCATCACCAGGTCGAGCGCGATCTCGCTCTTGCCGATCCCGCTCTTGCCCAACAAGAGGATTCCAACCCCGAACACATCCATCAGCACGCCGTGCAGACTGGCGGATGCGGTGAGCGCCTCGTCGAGAAAGCTCTGCACCTGTTGGATGAAGGTCGAAGACAAAAGCGTGGTCTTGATCAACGCCACGTCCGCCTTCTCGCAGGCGTCGATCAGCGACTGGGGAATCTCCAGATTCTTCGTCACCACGATGCAGGCCAGCTCGGAGTGAAGCAGGTTGGTCAGGACTTCGCGCTGCCGGTCGTCGGGAAGAGTCTCCAGGTACGATATCTCGGTATTGCCGAACACCTGAACTCGCTCGGGGTGCAGGTGCTCCGTGAAGCCCGTGAGCGCCAGCCCCGGCTTTTGAATGCGCGAGGAGCTGATGCGCTTGTCCAAACCCTTCTCGCCGGTGACCAGCTGCAAGCGCAGGTCGTAGTCCGAGTCCTCCAGCAGCCGCGAGATTTTGATCGACGTCATCGCCCATTATTCATAGCGCGCTTCATCCACCACTGGGTAGCTCAGAACCTTGACAGCGAGGGAAGTCGGCCATTACAAGGCCGCGAGTCGTCGGCGGAGCCCGGTCTCGGGCGGATAGCTCAGCGGTAGAGCGTCGCCCTTACAAGGCGAATGTCACAGGTTCGAGCCCTGTTCCGCCCATAGAAGTGTTGGGGAGTTAGTTCAGTTGGTTAGAACGCCGGCCTGTCACGCCGGAGGTCACGGGTTCAAGTCCCGTACTCCTCGCAGCAATGAGAGCCTCCAAGTCGATGAGACGCGGAGGCTTTTTCATTACCTGCGAAGTTCGTCTTTCCCGCGAGCGACCATGCCGAAGGTAACGTCCTCGAAAAGACAGTCATCGACAAAAAGGGCAAGAACCCTCTCGGGATCGTTGGATGAATCCTTGGATGACCAGGCTATCGCCCAACTCGTGAGCAATCGTTCTATCTCAGATGTCGCCATGACACTGTCCTGATGGAGTTTTCTTACAGGCCAGGTACAGCGCCGATCTGGATCATCAGCCCCAGGAGATCTCCAACACCCCAGTGTGCCGTGATCCGTCCCTCCACCACCTGCATCACGTCGACAGAATCGAAGCTGACCCGCTTGCCGGTGGGCGCGTGACCTAGCAGCGGTCCGTTGTGCGTGCCGTGATAGGTCTTGTAGGTAGTCACCATCCCACCATCAGCGACCTGGAAGTGAATCTCAGGAGTGAAGTCAGGGAACGCAGTCCGCATGGCGCCGTAGAGCGCGCGAACGGCGTTGCGATCCGTTCCGAAGCCTCGCTGTGGCGTGTGATCGATGAAATTGGGCGCGAATAGGTTCTGAAACAGTTCGAAGTCACCGCGTCCTTGCACTTCTTCGGTGTTGCGCCGCACCACAGCGATTGCCTCCGCGGAAAGGCGTTCCTTCGTTGGGTCGCTCATAGGCACCTCCTCCGGGCATGTACGGCGCCGCCCCCCAACGCGCAGCGGAGAATGCGTTGGACAAACTGTTCGGCAAATAGCAACAGTGTGTCGTGAGTAAGGTGGAGCACAGCGCTGATTCATGGCTGTCGTTCAGCGCGATTTCGCTCCGAGCGCATTCTCTTTGAGGACGCAGTCGGTACTTTAAAGAGAGTCCGAGCCGCCGCTCGGCCTACAGATTGCCCAGACTGTAGATCTGGGCACCAATTTGCAGCGTGGCTTCTCCCTTTGGATCGCCGGTGGCCTCGAAGATGATTGTGTCGGTTGTCCCGTCATCGGCGTAGCGGCTCTTGGTCAGGGTAGTGTCACCGACTCGCAAAGTCGGCAGTGCATCGCCTACCGGAAATCGACCGGCTTTGCGACGAACGACGATCTCGCGACCAATTCGCTTGTCCGCTCGCTTGCCGACGGATCGAATCTGTGCGTCCGCTGCACCTGAAATGGGCGCCGCCGGGTTCTCCTCGAACAACGCGAGCGAAGTTCCTTCGACCGCTGATTCGGGCACTGCGGCCCCGCTCAGCCCCGAGATATTCGACAGCCGAATGTTGGTCACCCAGATGAAGCCGGTGGGCGTGATATCGAAAGTCAGCCGCACGCCGCGCACCTGCGTGAGATCCGCTCCTGCGAAGTCGCCGAGCGGAACGCGTGCAGTCTGAAGAACGGGATGGCGATTCGCGTCCCCGCTTCCTACCGGGCCGGTCAAGTATGCGTAGGTGCTGAGCTGAACGGGAGCCGACAGGGATCCGTCCGCCATCGAGAGCTGGATTGAGAAGTCGGTGTTCCCAAGGACGTCAACCGATGGATCGTATCCACGCGAGACACGGAGGTCGAGCGTACGAGCATCGCTCACGTCGCGTCCATCGCCCGCGGCCGTCCAGTTCGTCTGCAGGTATCCTCCGGGCACGCTCCAGATGATACGCGCCGCCCGCTGCACGCTGTCGTGAACGGGCATGCCACCCTGAAATACAATCAGCCCGGAGGATTCGGTGGGGAATCCATACGTCCCAATTCCCGTCGCATTGATGAAGTCTTCGAAAACGCGAGTCACCGAGCTGTGCGGCGAATCGGTGTACCCGCGCTCGACCCTGGTAAGCGCAGCCAAGCGGCTCGGCAGGCTGAACTGCGGATTGAAGTTCTGATTAAAGGTTGGGTCGGCGGCCGGCCCGATGTTTCCTCGAATGAAAGCCATCGCGCTGAATAAGCCCGTTTGCCTTTGATCCGATGATTCGTATGCGCCATCCATCCAAAGAGGCGGGTGATCCACACATCCCGGCGAGTCGTTTCGCTGCCACTCGGTATTGTAAAAGTTATGATTAGCTCCCCAAACAGTAAACGTCGATTTTTGGGTCGGCCGCGCCTCGTTGAATACGCGCATCATGCGATCGAACGGTTTCACCCCTTCGAGGTCGCTCACGTCGCCGTCGCACATGGGCAACAACACGTTCCACACCGTGGCGTCTGCATTCAGCGTTCGCGATGTCTGCCCATCGACCGGCGCGATTTCGAAAATCCCCTGCACGTTGAGCGGCGTGACGATGCGCGCGGGCCAGGGGCTGCCGCTGTCTCGATAATAGTTATACGCCGCGCGCATCCCCTCGCCGCCTCGGGAATGGCCAATCAAAGCCACTTGTGAGAAGTCCAATTGGCCCTGAAGCTCTACGCCCAGCGAATCCGGCGTGCCTCCATTTCGATTCCACTCGCTCAGCCACTGCAGGTGCCTGAGCACCAGCCGTCCGCGCGCGAGATTCAGCGCATCGTCGAAGGTGATCCCCATGCCGCAATTGATACCCCGATTGGCGTTGATCGAAACGACCACGTATCCCCACGAAGCGAGCAGGTCGGCAAGGTACGAGTAACCCAGGTAGCTGGGGGCCATGGAATAACCGTCGGGACAACTTCCCGTGGTTGTATACAGGCAATTGTTGTCGAGGCGAGGGTTGGAACCGATGCCGCACGTCTCATGGTTTCCGTGGAGAATGATCACCAGCGGATAGGGGCCGCTGCTCAGGTCCGCTGGGCGGTACACCCGAGCCCAAATCTCCGTCATCCGGTCGATGAGCACCGTCGCGTCAATCGAGGGAGGAAGCTGATAATCGGCGCTGGTGGTCAGCAGCGGACCGCCCGCCGTCGCATCGGGCGCGGTGTCCGCGAACGAGAACATCGGCGTCAAAACAAACAAAGCGCTGAACGCGCAGAGCATTGCCCGGCGAGGCGGCATTTTTCGATCTCCCAAGGCGCCGAGCGGCGGCGCCGCGAATCCCCCGAAGCGCGCGCAGCCCATTCGAATTGCCAGGCAATGTCAAGTTTGTAACTGTCTCACGGGCGGTCCGGTGCGGTTGTCATAGCTGACCCAGGCCGCTGCTTTCGCTGGCTCGGCTCGCGGCGTCGGCGAGTAGATCGGCAAGCTGCCGCACGTGACGCTCGCGCGTGTAGAGGTTGACCATGTTAAAGCGCAGCCACGTGCAGCCACAGTAGCGCGTGGTCGAGAACCACGCCTTTCCGGAGGAGACGACATCGCGCGCGATCGCATCTTGAATTCGGTCGATCGCTTCCGCGGTTCGAGCGCGCGGCTCCCAGCGCGCGCATGCGATTGACAGCTCACCGCCTTCGAGGACGCGGAACCCGCGTTCGACCAGCAACGACTCGAGCAGACGCGTAAGCTGGATGTTGCTTTTCACCGCCGCTCTGATGGTCCGCCACCCGTGCGCGCGCAATGCCATCCACACCGCAAGCCCGGAGGATCGCCGCGTTGTCGGGATACCCCGTTGCCACGCATCGAGCTCGCCGTCGGTTGGAATGTACGAGCCCGCCGTCGTGGCGAACGCGCGTTCCGCGACGTCGCGATGGATGGTCAGTAACAGCGCGGCCGTGACTGGAACGAAGAACCACTTGTGCGGATCGATCGCGATGGAATCAGCTCGTTCGATGCCGGCAAAGCGAGCCCGCGTCGGCTCGAGGAGCATCGCCGCCCCGCCGTAGCAGGCATCCACGTGGAGCCATATTTTTTCTTCCCCGCACAGCGCCGCGATCTCGGCCAGTGGATCGAGCGCGCCCGTCGCCGTCGTTCCCGCGGTCGCGACCACGGCAAACGGCCTCGCGCCCTGTTCGCGATCCAGCCGAATACGCTGCTGCAGCGCACGCACGTCCAACGTCCCTCGGCCCACTACAGGAATCGAGACCGCGTCCTCTGCGGCGATCCCCGCAACCATCGCAGTGCGCGCAACGGAGAAATGCGCCGCTTCGGACGTATACAGCCGAAGACCCGGCCGCGGTGGACCGCCCGTCGCCTGCACTCTCGCAAGGACGATCGCCTGGAGCGTCGCGAAGGTCCCGCCTGGCAGGAGCATTCCGTCGGCCCCGGGCACGCCGAAGAGCTGAGCGAACGCGCGGACCACCTCCTCCTCGCAGGTGGTCATCGCCGGCGACTGGTGAAACGCACCGCCGTTGTTGTTGAGCGCCGAGATTAAAAGGTCTGCCAACGCCGCTCCGGGCAACGGCGACGAGTTCACCAATCCCAGGTAGAGCGGATGTGGCGTTCCCATGGAGCCCGGCAGCACTCGTTGCTCAAAGTCCTCGAGAGCTTGCACAAGCCCAACGCCCTCGTCGGCCACCGTCCGCGCGATTGCCGCGCGCAGCGCCGTTCGGTCCATCGGTGGCGCGACCGGTCGTTCCTCAAGCCCGCGGTAGATTGAAACGAAAAGAGCTGCGGCCTTCGCCACCGCTTCCTCAAGCCCTGCGGGGGAGAGATCGAACGCCTCGCCGCCGACGGACTCAGTCTGCTCAGATTCATTCATGTGGTCTCCAGATTGTTCCGTTCGTTTCACGGTCGATGGCACCTTCCGCAGCTGCTTGCCGTTCTCGATCTCCATGGCCCGACGCCTGTTTTTCGCTTGAGGAATTGTTTGCCACGAACCGTCTCCAGGCGATCTGGAATACCCGGCTGTTCGGGCGGTTGTGCTCCTCCGTGAGGGGCTCCATGATTCGCAGGGCATCTATTGGATTGCTGTGGGTCTTCGTCTTCCCGCTTGACGTTATCGCAGCGATGCCAGTGGATCCGGAGCTGGCGCGCGCTGTCGACGCTTATATCGCACCGTACGTGCCGCTTCGGGCATTCAGCGGCGTCGCGCTCATTGCCAAGGGAGAGTCTATCCTGCTCGAGAAAGCTTGGGGGTTCGCGAATGAAGAGTTCCAGGTGCCCAACACGCCCGATACGCGGTTTCGCATTGCTTCGATCACCAAGCGCTTCACCCTGATCGTTGTCACGCGGCTGGTGCAAGAGAAGAAGCTGGCCCTCACCGATCATCTCGCCAAATTCGCGCCCTCTTTCCCGAAGGCGGATGCGATCACCATCGATCATCTTCTCAACCATCGCTCCGGGATCCGCGATCCAGACAATCTGCGGCGCATCATCTCGATGAGCTACACTCCGTCCGAGGTAGTCGAAATTCTGGCCAAGCTGCCTCTCGGCAGCGAGCCCGGCACGACCTTCTCTTACACCACAGCGAATTACGCCGTGCTCGCGTTTATCATCGAGAAGGTCACCGGCCGGACTTTTGCTGAGGTCGTTCGAAAATACGTCTATGAACCGGCTAGAATGACTGACACCGGGGACCTGACCACAGTTGCCGTAGTACCCAAGCTCGCCAGCGCCTATATGCCGAACCCCTTCGGTGGCGGCGCCGCGATGAACGGTCCCGAAGACTGCTCGTGGAAGGCAGGAGGTGGATCCGGCTACGCGACGGCTCGCGATCTTTACCGTTTCCTTCGCGCTTACTACGGAAAGAAATTGCTGCCTTCGCTGGACCCAGTCAGTCTTTTTCAGCACGGAGAAATGTTCGGCAAGCGAGTCAGCGAGTCGAGCGGCTCGTTCCCCGGCGCGAATGCGAGCATGATTTACTTCCCGGATGAGGAGCTCGCGGTGGTGGTGCTCAGCAACAGTTACGCGGCCGTGGCTGGGACGATCGCCAAGGACTTGGCCGCGATCGCGCTCAAAAAGCCGTTCCCGAAACGCGCAGCGGATTCGCCAGGGACCAGACCGATCGATCCGAAACTCTTCGGTCCCTGGGCGGTCGAGGGCTTTCCTAACCCACTAACCATCGAGACGAGGCACGGGCACGCCATCGCTTCGTGGAGCGGAGTGCGACAGAACGCGCTTCTGCGCACGGACGACAACACTTACTTTCTCCCGCTCGACTGGGCGACGCTGACCTTTAGCCCGGCTCCTGATGGTACCGTGGAGGGGATGCTGACTGCTCCGTGGAGCGACAAACCGCGCAAGCTGATCCGCAAATAATTACCGCGGCTCTTTTTCACTCTGCGAGCGGCTGCCCCCAAATTGGCGGACTGAACGCGAGGACACTGGGGCTCGGAAACTTAGTCGCGCAAGCTGGTTTGTTCGGCACGCTCCGACCCGGTACAGTCATTTCGTCTGAAATAAGCAATCTCCTGTCAATTCAGAGAGGGGGGGTTCGTAGCCTTTGCAGCCTCAACCAACCGTCAAAGAGGGTTCTATGAAGAAGGCTATTCTCGTGGCATTGGCATTGGTCATCGTTGCAGGACTATCTATCATTTCGTCGCAGGCCGGCGCGGCTGAAAG
>DATFTC010000232.1:0-16904 GCA_035262305.1 Myxococcaceae bacterium
GCCAACTTTCGATCCGGCGCCGGCGATCGCGGCGGCCCCGTCTTTCTCGTCGGCAGCACCGCGACCCGAATGGCCGACGAGCTCACGCTCGTACCGGACAGCGTCGGCCATTTGTTCCTGACTGTCGACGGAGGGAACACCTGGCAGCCGTTCGGCGTCGGGGGCGCCAATCGCCTTCCGAACGTTCCGGTGCAGGTGGTGAAGTTCGATCCCGCGGACACCGCAGATCAGACGATCTACGTCGGAACGGACATCGGCGTTTACCGTACGACGGATCGCGGGGCAAATTGGGAAAGATTCGGCGTGGGATTTCCATTCGTCCGCGTCACCGATTTGTTCATCGCCAGAAACGGGAGCCTGCTTCGCGCCGCCACCTATGGCCGCGGCGCCTGGGAAATCTATCCCAATGCGGCGGCGCCAGCCGGGGTGAAAGGCGACGGTGATTACGACCGCAATCAGCAGATCGACTTTCGCGACATCGCCGCGGTGGCCTCGCGCCTCGGGACGACGCCCGCCACCAGCGCTCAGCCGTTCTACGACTGGCGGGTCGATGTCGTCGGGAGCGCGAATGCCATCGACGAGGCGGACCTGAGCGCGATGCTCACCAGCTTTGGGGGCCACCCATGAGGTTGCCAACATCCGTTGTTACGCGGAAAACGAGCAGGGCGCCCACAGCTGTGATTCGCGCGGTCGGACTCTCGATCGGACTTGTTTTCGCGGCGGGCTGCCCCAGCTCGACGACGGTGCATTACGAATGGTCGGGAGTGCCGTCGTCGGTCTCTTCCGGCGGGGCCTTCAATGCGACGCTCACCGCCAAGGACGCGAACGGAAACGCGGTGACCGGATATCGGGGCACGGTGCACTTCACCTCGAGCGACCTGCAGGCGGCATTGCCACCCGACTACAGCTTCAGCGATGCCGATCAGGGCCAGCGGTCGTTCAGCATCACGCTTCGCACATTGAATCCAACTCAGCAGACCGTCACCGCAACCGATGTGAAGCAAAACTCGCTCACCGCGGTTGCGACCGTCAACGTGCGAACGGGCCTTTATTACGAGGACCCTCCGGAGGGCGGTAAAATCCGGCTCGTCAAGGACGCCGCGTCGACGGCCACGACAATTGTGCTGAAGCTGGTCGCTGGTCAGAGCCTGAGCGGATATTCCATCGGCCTCAATTTGCCCCTCGACACGAGCAGAGTGAAAGCAAGCGCCGGCTTCTTCAGTCATCTTTCAGGAGATGCGCTGGATATCGGAAGCCCACCCCAGGCATTCGCTGCGGCGCTTCCTTCTTCTGGTCCAATGCGCGGCGTTCTTACGACGGTGTCGAGTCAAAAGGCGGCGGGTGCGGGGGCCGTGGCGTCGGACGCGAGCATTTCTGCCGGGCAAACCTTCTACACCATCCGAATGGACTTGGTGCCCGGAGCGACGCCGGGTCCGGTGTTCAACGGCGCCGCCCTCGGCGGCAAATTCTCGGCCGCGCTGATCAACAAAGCCGGCGATGACACCGTCCGGCAAACTGAGTTTGCGATCGGAAGGCTCGACTTTTTCTGAACGTCGTCTCCCAGCCTCAGTGGAGAGAGGCTGCTTCCTTCGTCACACAGTGGCCGTGCTCGCAGGCCGGCACGGTGATGCTTTCCGGAGGCCGACACAAAGGCTGCGGGCAGCCGCCATGGCCCTGAGCACAGCGCAGTGCATTCGCCTCCAGCTGTTGCGCCCGGCGGCGCGTCACTGGACGTCCCACGCAGAGCGTCGGACAGCACTCGCCCGCAGCGACGCGCGTCAGGGTGCAATCGGCGTCGGAGTGGCAGGGCCGGTCTTCAACCGGCGCGCTCCCGCCGTCGGCATGCGGATGACCGCGGGTCTTCGCCACCCCCGCGTCGCTTGCAGTGTGGCTCGCGGCGACGGGGGACGAGACGGTGGCCGCGACTCCCTCCTGGCCCGCGGGCTGACTGGTCGCGGACATCGCGCTGCCCACGAGCAAGCAGGCGGCAAAGGTCGAAGCGCCGGCGGTGCTAACTCTGCCCATCGGCCACAACATCATCCGCAATGAGCCTTGCGTCAAATGAATGAATGCGACACGCGCGCGCTCTTTTGCAAGGACGAGCTCCAGATGACCTGCCACCGATGAAGTGGGGCGACTAGCGGTTCATCAAGACACCGATGATCACTGCAGCATCCAGGGTGATCCAGCCCAGACACGCCAGATAAATGTTCGGCGCGCGTTTCTGTAACCCGTACCACAACCAAAGAAGGGCCGAGAGCATATAGGCGCTCCACGATAGGAGCGATACACCTGCCGCCTGGTGACCAATCCAGATTTTCAATACCTGGGGAATGGTCATCAACATGGTGAACAACGAACTGATTCCAAGCACTCGACGGATCAACTTGCCGGGTTCGCTTGTCTCTGCGGCAGGTATTCCTGGATTCGGTGGCATGATGGCTGCTGATTACAGCACAACATCCAGGACTTCATTCAAAATGCGCGCGCATCGAACGGCAAGCGTGATTGATCACCGTGTGGGTGCTCGCCTAGCTTGAGGCGAGCGGATACCCGTCGGCTTCGAGGACGGCGGTCGCAATGCGGCGCTTCGCGGCAATCACTTTCATCGGCCAGTCCATCCGAAGCTTGTCGATCGCGGCCAGGTGTTTGGGCAAAGAAGAGGGTTCGCAGATGTCCATCAGCACATGCCGGCCGGTGTGAACCACAAACCCGTAGGCACGCGGCGCGTAGGACGTGAGCATGTCGCAAGCGATCTTCTTCCGCTCAGAATTGCCGGCTTGCAGAATCTGCCGCACGCGCTGCACCAGCGAGTCGAGGGCGTAGACGCGAGTAATCATGTCTGCGATTTCACCCAGCACTTCCTGCTCCTCGCCCACTTTGACGTGATACGTCTCGGCAGCGATGGCCAAAACATAGAGCGCGATCCACTTGCAGAACTCGCAGACCTGCACCTCAACCGCCAGCTCGCTCTTTCCCAGCGATGGAACGTCGCCCGCTTCGAGCCGCTGCCGAATCTCGAGTGAATGCTCCAGCAGCGGTATTTGCCCTTTCACTGCTCTCTTGAGCACCGTCCCGGGGACGATCAGTCGATTGATCTCGTTGGTGCCCTCGAAGATGCGGTTGATGCGCGAGTCGCGAAGCAGGCGCTCCGGCTCGAACTCCTCGATGAAGCCGTAGCCGCCGTGGACCTGAACCGCCTCGTCGGCGCAGTAGTTCATCGCCTCGGAGCCAAATACCTTGATGATCGAGGCCTCGACGCTGAACTCCTCGATGACATCGACGCGCTCGCTGTCTGTCTTTGCCAACGCAAGCCGCTCATCGAGCAACCCGGTCGTTCGATAACCCATCGTCTCGCCCACGAAGGTGGCGAGCGCCATCTCCGCCAGTTTCGCAGCCACCAATCCGAAGGAGGCAATCGGCTTTCCGAACTGTTGTCGCTCCTTGGCGTATCGGGCGGAGATCGCGAGCGCGTGCTTGCAGCCGCCGATCGTGCCCAACCCCAGCTTGATCCGACCGATGTTCAAGATGTTGAACGCAATCTTGTGCCCTTTGCCGATTTCGCCGAGCACGTTTTCCACCGGCACCTTGACGTCTTCGAAAATGAGCTGGGCGGTGGAGGAGCCGCGAATGCCCATCTTGTGCTCTTCCGGCCCGACGACGAGGCCCGGCGAGACGCGGTCGACGACAAATGCGGTGAACTTCTCCCCGTCCACTTTGGCGAAGACGGTGAAGATATCCGCAAAGCTCGCGTTGGTGATGAACTGCTTCGTACCGTTGAGAATCCAATGCTTGCCCTGGGGCGAGAGCACGGCTCGAGTCTTCGCGGCCAGGGCATCCGAGCCGGAAGTGGGCTCGGTCAGCGCATAGGCGGCGAGCCTCTTGCCCGTCGCCAGGTCCGGCAAGTAGCGCGCCTTTTGCTCGGGCGTTCCGAAGTAGACGATCGGCATCGTGCCGATGCCGGTGTGCGCGCCGAGGGAAACAGAAAATGAAGCCACTCGCGCGAATTGCTCGGCCAGCAGCATCGAGGTGGTCTCGCTCAGCCCGAGGCCGCCGTACTCGGATGGAACCTCCACCATCAGCAGCCCGAGCTCACCCGCTTTTCGCAGAAGCTCGGGAATGAGGCCCACTTTCTTCGACTCGATCTCCTTTAGCCTGGGGAGAATCTCTTTGTCCGAGAAGTCCCGACCTGCCCGGGCCATTTGGTATTGCTCCTCGGTAAAGCGTTCGGGCGCCATGATCTGCCGCGAACCTGTCGGCTCCCAAAGAAAGCTGCTGCCGATGGGCAATTGGGCTGGGTCAGTCATGACACTTCCTCCGAGCGCTCGGCCATCGTACACGGGATCCCTCCAGGGGCATGAGAACAAAGCATCGAGGGGGACACATTTCGCAACGCCATCGCAATCAGCCGGCAACGAAACATCGATTTTGGTAAGAGTGTGACGCTCGCGGGGTAGGGAGAAATTTTGAAGGCGAAGAGCTCTGAGCTGCCGTCCGCCGGGACTTTCAATTCTGCCTGCGCGGCTGCATTGGCCTTTTTCACGGCGGTTGCTTGCACTCACCACCTTCGGCCATCGGCGATCGAACCCGAGCTGAGCGCCGCGGATAAGCTGTTCAGCGCCGCTCAATTTGCCGAAGCGCGGGAACGCTACCTTGCGGTTGCGAACGCGGATGCGAGCAACTTCCGAGCCTCGCTGCGCCTGGGGGAGATTGCGCTGCTCGGCAACCGGCTCGACGATGCCCAGCGATGGCTGGTCCAGGCGTCGACGCTGGATCCCTCGAGCTCCGAGGCGATGAGATTGCTCGCGGAGGCGCACTACCGCTCGCTCGCCTTCGATAAATCCGCCCGTTGCCTGCGGAGGGTCGGATCGCAGGTGGTCGCGAGCAAGCTTGAGTACTTCGCTTCGAGGCCGCCGTATCAAGTGGACGGACCGCAAGAGATCCACGTGAAGTTCATTTCGACCGATCCGCTTCCGCTGCTCGCAGTTCGCGTAAACCGGAGCGCGGAGGTGAACTTCTTTATCGACACCGGCGCGTCGGAAATAGTCGTGGATCCAGAATTCGCCAGCGAGATCGGCGCGATGAAATTCGGCACCACCGAGGGAACGTTCGCCGGCGACAAGAAGGCGGACGTCATCCAGGGCGCTGTGGATTCGATTGCGATCGGGGAGTGGCAGGTGCGCAATGTCCCAATTCACCTGCTCGCGACGAGGCGTTTTTCCGGGATTCTCCGAGGCAAACGCGTCGACGGAATCATCGGAACGCGCTTTTTGTATCAATTCATCTCCACCATCGATTACCCGAATGGCGAGCTTGTGTTGCGTCAGGCGAAAAGCAGCGATCTGAGCAATTTTCGATCGCAGCTGGATTCGTCCTCGATCGCGGTGCCCTTCTGGCTCGCGGGCGACCACTTCATCGTCGCCCCCGGAGCGGTCAATGGAAACCCGCTGATCTTGTTTGTCGATACGGGTCTGGCGGGCATGGGATTCACCGCGCCCGTTTCAACGCTGCAGGCAGCGGCGATCGATATTCCACAAGGTCAGGCCATGGAAGGTCTGGGTGGCGGCGGAAGAGTGAGCGCGATTCCATTCATCGTTCACGAGCTCGCGCTCGGCGGGGCGACAGCGGGCAACGTTCAGGGGCTGGCGGGTGTCTTCCCTGCTTCGCTGGAGAACAAATTTGGATTCAGAATCGGCGGGCTGATCTCGCACGCCTTCTTCCGCCCGTATTCTCTCACCATCGATTTCGCTCGCATGCGCCTCTATTTGACCCCGCAGGTCGAGGCGGTGACGAATCCGGCAGTGTCGGGCTGCCCTCTGGGAGCACCGACGACAACGGTGAGCCGATTGGCCTCGATGCTCCCGAGGCTGTCGACTGCGACGCCGAAGTAGACCGAACCGTCGGTGAGGTCGCCTGCAGAAGCGAGACCGTGGCCCAGCGCTTCGGCTCGTCGGCGCCCCCTCGAGCTATCGGGCCGTGGGATCATTGCAACGTACGAGCTTTGGTCTAGTGCATCCGGTGTACCATGCCACCGGGCGGCGCCTGGACGAACTCATTCGTCGGGTCGTGCTCGCGAGCGCCCTATGGGCGTTGACTGGAAAAGAGCGGCCGCTTACGTTGGCGCCTCTGGTCATCGAGCCGCAATTCACTGCGGCTCCGACGCTTAAAGGAGAAGGACATGGCCGTCAGATTTGCCATCAATGGCTTCGGGCGCATCGGCCGCTGCATCTTGCGAGCGGCGTTGAGCCGGCGCGAGGACGTCGAGATCGTCGCGATCAACGACTTGGACAAGCCATCGGCGCTCGCGCACTTGTTCAAGTACGATTCCGTTCACCGCACCTGGCCCGGCAAGGTGTCTGCCTCGGAAAAAGGGCTGAGCATCGAGGGGAAGGAGTACCGCGTCATCGCGGAGAAAGATCCTTCGGCGCTTCCCTGGAAGTCGTTGGGGGTCGACGTCGTGCTGGAGTGCACCGGTCGCTTTACGGATCGCGCGGGGTCCGAAAAACACCTGAAGGCTGGAGCAAAAAAAGTGGTGATCTCCGCGCCGGCGAAGAGCCCGGACATCACGATCGCCTTCGGCGTCAATCACGACCAGTACGATCCGAAGAAACACAACATCATTTCAAACGCCTCCTGCACCACCAACTGCCTCGCTCCGACGGCGAAGGTGCTGCTCGACAGCTTCGGCATCGAGAAGGGGTTGATGACCACCGTCCACAGCTACACCAACGACCAGCGCATCCTCGACTTGATTCACGAGGATATGCGGCGCGCCCGGGCGGCTGCGCTCTCGATCATCCCCACCTCGACCGGGGCGGCGAAGGCGATCGGCGAAGTTCTGCCGGCGCTGAAGGGGAAGATGCATGGCCTGGCGCTTCGCGTGCCGACCCCGAACGTCTCGGTGGTCGACCTGACCGTCATCACCTCGAAGAACGCCACCGCCGAAGAGGTGAATGCGGCGTACAAGCGGGCCGCGGATGGGCCGCTCAAGGGAATTCTCGAGTACTCGGACGTTCCCACCGTGTCCGTCGATTACAACGGCAACCCCAGCTCGGCGGTCTTCGACTCGCTCGGCACCTTGGTGATGGGGAACAACATGGTGAAGGTTTTTTCTTGGTACGACAACGAATGGGGCTTCGCCAATCGGATGGTCGACGTCTCGAAGTTCGTTGCGTCCAAAGGCCTCTAACCTCTTAGCGAGACATGATTCGGTTCGTCGATGAGCTGCAGCTCGGGGGCAAGCGGGTCTTCGTTCGCGTGGACTTCAACGTTCCCCTCACCGAGGACGGAAGAGTTGCGGACGACACGCGGATCCGCGCGGCGCTTCCGACGATACAGCTGGTCCGCAAGGCCGGCGCAAAGGTAATTCTGGCATCGCACCTGGGCCGGCCGAAGGGCGTGGACCCCAAGCTGTCGCTCGAGCCGGCGGCGTCTCGCCTCTCGGAGCTGCTCGGCGACGACCAGGAGGTCATCCTCGCCGACGACTGCGTCGGAGACGGCGTGGAGAAGCTGGTGCGCGATCTTCAGGCCGGTCAGGTGCTGATGCTCGAGAATCTCCGCTTCCACAAGGAAGAGGAGGCGAACGATGAGGATTTCTCGCGCGAGCTCGCCTCGCTCGCCGAGACCTACGTCAACGACGCCTTCGGCACCGTGCACCGCGCGCACGCCTCGACGGTGGGAATGGTTCGCTTCGTCCCTGAAAAGGCCGGCGGGCTTCTTCTTCGCAAAGAGCTTCAGTACCTCGGCAGGCTGATCAAGTCGCCCGACAAGCCATACGTTGCCGTGCTCGGCGGCGCGAAGGTCTCCGACAAAATCAAGGTGATTGAAAACCTTCTGCCCAAGCTGGATGCGCTGCTGATCGGCGGCGCAATGGCATACACATTTCTAAAAGCGAAGGGAGTGCAGGTCGGGCGCAGCCGCGTCGAGGCCGACAAGCTCACGCTCGCGGCGCGCGCCCTCGATGCCTCGGAGAGGCTCAGCATCCCGCTGCAGCTGCCGATCGACCACGTGGTGGCCAGTGAGCCGTCCGAGCAAAGCGAGAGCCGGATCGTCAACGAGCAGGCCATCCCCAAGGAGATGATCGGCCTGGACATCGGACCGAAGACGCGCGGCGCCTTCGCCGCCCGCATCGGCAGCGCGAAGACGGTCTTCTGGAACGGGCCGATGGGAATGTTCGAGCTGGAGAAATTCGCCGAGGGAACTCGGGCGATCGCGCGGGCGATGGCCGCAAACAAGAACGCGACCACAGTGGTCGGCGGAGGGGACAGCGCGGCGGCGGTTGACCAGATGGGGCTCGCCGAACAGATGAGCCACGTCTCTACGGGCGGCGGAGCATCGCTCGAATTCCTCGAGGGCCGCGCGCTTCCGGGCGTCACTGCCCTCGAAACATGAAGGGGAGCACCATGCCCGAGCCGAGGCGGCCCATCGTTGCCGGCAACTGGAAAATGAACAAGACGGTCGGCGAGGCGCTCACGCTGGTTCGCGAGCTGCGCGGAATGGTCTCGATGGTGCGGGACAAGGTGGAGGTTGTGGTCGCGCCGCCGTTCACCGCCCTGCACGCGGTGGCCAAGGCGATCGAGGACTCGAACATCGGGCTGGCGGCGCAGAACTGCTTTTGGGAGCCGTCGGGCGCATTCACCGGCGAGGTCTCGGCGCCGATGCTCGAGGAAATCGGGTGTACCTACGTGATCATCGGCCACTCGGAGCGGCGCCAAATCTTCGGCGAGACGGATGAGTCGGTGAATCGCCGCGTCAAGGCGGCGCTGAGCTCGCAGCTGCTGCCGATCATCTGCATCGGCGAGACGCTCGAGCAGCGGGAGCTCGGGCGGACGCTCGACGTGGTCAGCAGCCAGCTCACCGCCGCGCTCGCCGGCTTCGGCGCTTCCGACGTGGCGCGCTTCGTCATCGCCTACGAGGCGGTGTGGGCGATCGGAACGGGGCGAAACGCGACGAGCAGCCAGGCGCAAGAGGTGCATGCGCACATCCGCGAGCGGCTGACTGGGCTCTACGGACGGGAAATCTCCGAGCGGGTTCGCATCCAGTACGGCGGCTCGGTCAAGCCGGACAATGCGGCCGACCTGATGGCCAAACCGGACGTGGATGGGGCCCTGGTGGGCGGGGCGAGCCTCAAAGCGGCCGATTTTGCCGCGATCGTGAAGGCGGCGAGCTAGAATCTCTCTATGCTGACCTTTTTCACAATCGTTCACGTCCTGCTCTGCATCTTCATGATGTTCGTCATTCTCCTCCAGCCCGGAAAGGACGCCGGGATGGGCGCGGCGCTCGGAGGCGGCGCGGCGACGAGCGCATTCGGAGGCCGGGGCGCGGTGACTTTTCTGAGCAAGCTGACCGCCGTCTGCGCGGGGCTGTTTTTCCTCACCTCGCTCGGGCTGTCGTTCGTGGGGATGAAGCCGTCGATCGCGGCGGGAATATCGGCGCCGGCGAAGAAGGCTCCGGCCAAGCCGGGAGGAGCATCGGGCGCCGCTATCCCGGCGCAGGACGCGGCCCCGGTCGAGCAGGATATGGATCAATCTGCTGCGAGCGAATCAGCTCCGTCGACGGACTCGACGCAGACCAGCCCGGCCCCGGCTCCCGCCGCACCCGAGAAGAAGCCGGACAAGAAGTCGGCCGCGCCTGGAACCGGTGCCGCTCCGGCGCAGAAGAGCACACCGCCGCCGAAGAAGCCCTAGCGCTGTTCGAGATGACTTGCCAGCGCGGAGCGCGCCAGTGGTATGAGTACAGCGAGCAAAGCCCAGGTGGTGGAACTGGTAGACACACCATCTTGAGGGGGTGGCGCCGCAAGGCGTGCGGGTTCGAGTCCCGCCCTGGGCACTGTGACTTTGGCTTCTAAGCCCACGCGACTTGAAAGCTTTTTCGCTTCGTCGTTTGGACTGTCACACGGACTGTCACAGCCGACCGCCGCAAGCTTCTGAAACTTCAAGAGTCGTCCTTCGCGAACTTCAACGCGAAGCTTGCTGACTTCCGCGCAAAGCGCGTCCCAGGGAAGCGTCGTGTAGAGACTCACGATGTCACCCTCGGGTCCGTGTGTAATCCAGCGAAGGATGTCCCTTCGCGCACCATCAGCCAAGGAGAGGCTCACGAAGGTGCGGCGTGCGTCATGGGTTCGTCGAGCTCGGAATCCAAGCGCCTCGAGATCCTGGTGGAAGCGCAGCAACACTTGCGGATCGAGCAGATGCTTGCGCTCGGAGGAGGGGATGAGCAGGTCATCGGGCGTCGGCTGACGCCCCATCAGCCGCTCCCATCCGCCCTCGTAGGTCCCGGCGAGTTGCATCAATCCCATTTCTTGGTCCAAGGGCAAGTGTTCTGTGGAGAACTAGGGAGCGCGGTAGCGGGTCACGTATCAGTAGACTAAATTGGCTCCGAAATCTGGGAGCTTCCCGGACTTAACTTCCTCACTCCATTGATCCAATCGTCCGTTTTCCATTTTCCAGAATCTTCGGCACAGCTCAAAATACTTTAGCACGACGTCTCGTTCGCCCTTCTCAAGAAGGTCTCTTGCTAAACTCATGTTGGGACCGAAACTATTCATTTGTGGCGAGCCGGGACTCTGACCAGCTTCGAGCAAATTTCGACTCGCATCGTTGATACGTCCCTGTTGAACTGCAATGCGGCCAAGAACCAGATTGGCATCTTGAATCGCGTTGCCATAATTCCAATTGCCTTGGAATTCCGGAAGGAGCGTTAATAACAGCTGTGCATAGTTGCGGGCATCATCGATCTTGCCGAGAACAAAGCTTTGTTTTGCAGCATCGTTTAGAGCGTAAAATTTCTCCTGGTCAGACGTCGCCTTTGCCAAGTGCTCCTTCGCGTGATTGAGCCGCTCCTCGGGCGTTCGAGGAGTTTGACTAAGGAGAAGGCTACACAATAGGGCTGGCACTGTATTTGGCATGTGCATTTGTCCTCACAGGTCATCCACATACCGCTATCGTATGCGCCGGAAAAAGAAATGGCGAATCGGTGGGTTGTCGTTGGCCAAAACTCGATCCCACGGCTGATCGACCGTCGAATTGCCGCCAATGATGGACCGTCTTGGACGTGGGCGGGCGCTGCAACCGCAGCGGTGCATGACATGATAGTGTCGAGCGCCGAGATCCATCGCGCAAGCTCGGATCGCGCTTCCGATCTGCTCGGGATGTGACGGCAAGGTTTTGAGGCCCGCGACGCCCCGCGACTACGCCGCGCTGCGGACGTAGCGGTGGTGTAGACCGCAGAGGAGGGGCAGGGCGACGATGCGGCCGTGCGCAGGTGACTCGACAGCGCGCGGCTCGGGCGCGTCCTTCGCGAGGGCGAGGTGAGTGCGCGACCTGTGGTAGTACCGGAGGTAGGCTCGGACACGACGACGAAGGTGTCCCTCGTTGAGGACGATCACGTGGTCGAGAAGCTCACGACGGATGGTGCCGACCACGCGTTCAGCGAAGGGGTTCTGCCACGGCGAGCGTGGCGCAGTGAGAACCTCGGCCGAGCCCATGCCCTTCACTCGTTGCCGGAACTCGCCACCGTAGATGCCGTCGCGATCGCGCAGGAGGTAGCGCGGCGCCGAGTCATCAGGGAACGCCTCGACGATTTGCTGCGCAGTCCAGGCAGCAGTGGGGGAGTCGGTTACGTTGAAGTGCACGACTTGTCGGCGATGATGCAGCAGCACCACGAACACGTAGAGCACGCGGAAGGTCGCCGTCGGCACGACGAAGAAGTCGACGGAAACGAGGTCGCCGAGGTGGTTCTGGAGGAACGTGCGCCAGGTCTGGGAGGGTGGCTTCGGGCGATTCGGCATGAGCCGCGCAACCGTGCGCTGCGAGACTTCGAGGCCGAGCTTGAGCAACTCGCCGTGAATGCGTGGCGAGCCCCAAAGCGGATTCGCGAGTGCCATGGTACGCACGAGATCCGCAAGCTCGGAGCTGACCGGTGGTCGACCGACCCGCCTGCGGCATGACTTCCAGGTCCAGAAAGCGCGGAAGCCTTGCCGATGCCAGCGAATCACGGTCTCGGGGCGAACGACATGGAGCGCCTCGCGCCACCCAGCCCACCGGCGGGAGAGCCACACCCAGAAGAGACGATCGCGGCGCCCGAATTGCGGCCGCTTCGAGCGACGGCGGAGCAGCACGAGTTGTTGCCGGAGCGCTAGGTTCTCGAGCGCGAGGTCAGTGCGCGTTCTGAGCGACGCACGCAGCGCACCCAACAGAGCGAAAACAAGGGACATTGTTCCCTGGCTCGCACGCCGCTCGGCCATCGTCCAGTCTTTGCGAAAGGATTTTGGCAAACGACACCATGTCTCGGACGTGGTGGGGCCGCAGATCTTTGAGGAGAACGTGGCCGATGATGGGCCAGGCGTGGAGCCGCAATCGGGTTGCTTCGTCGTGGGCAGTGCCGATGCCGCGCGGGGCGCCCTGCGAGCCATCGCTCCCCCGTAGGCTTTGACGGTCAGCTCGCTGACTGGAATCCCAGTCCGCTTCGCGGCCTCCACTCGAGCCTCCATGCGCTCGAGCGTCTTGCGGGCCCGAGCCTCCTCGTCGACGTTGGCGCCGGTGGGGTCGAAAACGTGCTTCCCCGCGGAATCGAAGTACCAGATCCACAGCTTGTTGCCGGCGACCTGCCTTCGGCCGGCTCTGCCGCCGTTGTTGATCGAGTTCCTGCAACAGGGTCCGGCAGTTGTGGACCAAGACCCGCTGCTCGATTGTGACAAAGCGTATCCGCTCTCCGCTCAGGACTCGGCTTGAGGCGTGAAAGCAGCTGCGTGGCGGCGCACGAATTCGGCGGCGGAGATCGGCGCTCGGCCGACTAACTGCTGGAAGGAGTCGGTCATGCGGTCGTAGCGGTTGTCGCGATTCAGTTGGCCCATGGTGATCAGGTGTGCAATCAAATGTTCCGGCAGTCGAGCCTCCCGGAGCTTGGCTTCCCAGATTTGTGGTGGCACGTTGACGTATTGGAGGGTGCGGCCCAGAACGCCACTGAACTCCTGCGCGTACTGGGCCATGGTCAGTGACTGGAAACCCGTCAAATCATAGACCTTGCCGATATGCGGCGCTGGGTTGGCCAGCACAGCAGCGGCGGCTGCCCCCACGTCGGTGGCGGCGATAAGCGAGGTCTTCCCGTCGGCGAACGGCAGGCGGATGGCGTTATCCTCGCGGATGCCCTTGGCCGCCTGTATCAGGAAGATCTCGAAGAAAGCCGTTGGACGCAGGTAGACCACCGGCAGGCCGGACCAGCGCAACATCTGCTGTGCGAGCCACTCCTGCTTCTGTTGCGGGCTGCTGGTGGTCTCTGTCTCGCTCATCTGCGACAGCGTCATCTGCGACAGATTGACGAATGCCTTCACACCTAAGCTTTTGGCTGTGACCGCGACGTTGGTGGCCGCTTCCAGGTAGTTGGCCGAAACCGACATCGTGAAATACACGACTGAGCAGCCTTGCATGGCCGCGCGCACCGCGACGATGTCGAGCATGTCGGCGACCGCGACTTCGGCGCCCTGGTCACGCAGCGCGTCGGCGCGAGCGTCCAGCTTGCGCACCATGGCGCGTACGCGATGGCCTTGTTCCAGCAGGATGCCGATGGCCACGCGCGCGGTCGAGCCGACGCCACCCGCGGCGCCGGTGACGAGGATGGTTTCTTGAGACATGATTTTCTCCTTGTATCAACCGTCGACTTAACCGGGTCAAAAAATGGTGGGCATGGGTTCTCGATCTCGATGCCGCTAACGAATCGAAAACAGCCGGAATGCAGGCGGTGACGAGCGGAGGCAATAGAGTCAAGGCGGCGGCCGCCGCGGTGAGTCCGGGCGATCCCGGGCCAGCAGCAGCGGCGGTGACGGCGACGCGCCCGGCGGCCCTAGGGGTTAACCACTCATCCTGCAAAGGGTTTTCTATCGCTCTGCGCGGGTTCGAGTCCCGCCCTGGGCACTAAAAAGCTGCTTGCGGACTTCTGCCGGGCGCGTGACTACTCGGTCAAAAGCAAGAGGCCCAGCCTCATGCGAGGCTGGGCCCGGGTAAAATCAGCGGCGCGAGCTTTACGTGATCGGCCGGACGTTCCCAGCCTGCAAGCCCTTCGGGCCTTTGGTGGTTTCGAACTCTACCTTTTGGCCTTCCGCCAAACTGCGGAAGCCGCTTCCTTGAATTGCGGTGTGATGACAGAAGACGTCCGCACCCCCGTCGTCCTGAGTAATGAAACCGAAGCCCTTCGCATCGTTGAACCACTTCACAGTACCAGTTGCCATTGAATTTGTTCTTCTTTCGATTTGAACCGCAAAAGCGCGGCTCATCACCTGCGAGTTTGGTCGTAGATTACCGCCTTGTAACGCGCTTGGAGATCAAAGTCGATCGAAACGGCCCATCGCTGACTAGCTCGGGTGCTCGCGGGCGCCGCGCACAGACGAGCTTGCAGTGGATCCGGATGCGGTCAGGAACCTTTGGGCGTGGCTCCTGGCTTTGGTGAAAGACGCGCTCATTTGATAAGGGTAGGCCTTCATTCGAGTTCGGCGCAGAAAGGGAGACTTGTTGATGCTGCGCCACCCAGCAGACCGACGCTCTGTTAGCTACCTCCTTTTCACGTTGTTCCTCGCGGCACTCCAGTGGAACGTGACGGGATTCCGCCCTGCGATTTACGCGCTCTATTTGTTCATGGCGGTGACCGTCGCCGTCATCAGCCACAACCACAACCACCTGTCGATCTGGAAGGTGCGAGGGCTGAACCTGCTGACCAGCTACGTGATTTCGATTCACTACGGCCATCCGGCGATTGCCTGGGTCCCGACCCACAATCAAAATCATCACAGGTACAACAATCGACCGGGAGACAGCGGCCGATCGCCGATTCTATTCAAGCGAAACCACCTGTTGGCGCTGCTGGTATACCCGACCGTCACCGGAATCAATCAGCAAGGCGACATCCAGCGGTTTTTTCGCGAGTTGTGGCACAAGGATCGCCGCTCATTCTGGCTCGCGGCAAGCGAGTACCTTGTGTTCTTCGGGTTCATGGCACTGGTATTGCTGCTGGATTGGCGCAAGGCGCTGCTCTTCTACGTGCTGCCCCAGCAGTTCGCGCTGTTCGTGATTCAAGTGTTCAATTACGTGCAGCATGTCGAAGCGGACGAGACGAGCGACTGGCAGCATTCACGGAACTTCGTGTCGCCGGTCCTCAACTGCCTGCTGTTCAACAACGGCTATCACACCGTGCATCACCTCAAGCCAGGCGTGCACTGGTCCGAGCTGCCGAAACTCCATGCCGAGCACGCGCAGAAGATTCATCCGCGGCTGTTACAGCGCAGCTGGTGGCGCTTCATGTTTTGGACCTTTGTACTTCGACCATTCGTGCCTGGCGCGAAGACCGTCAATATGAGTCACGAGGTACGCGCTGGCGGTGCGCCGAGCCCGGTTGTGCCGAGCGCTGGGACCTAGGCTTTAGGCGTCCTCTGGAGATCATCATCAAGAAACGGGTTCTGCCAACTTTGCGCTGATCAGTCGATCGAGCCCATCCTTCACTTCGCTCCGAGTCGTGCCGCAGCTCTCGAGGCATTCGACCAATTCGGGCAGTGTTTGGACGGCAATCCGAAGCTTGGACAAGTCTTTGGTCCGAAGGCAGAACCGGTCGAGTTGCTGAGAGAGGGAGTGGATCCGCACCAGGCGAGGGTCCCCCTGGTTGGTGAGCTGATGCCAGGACCGTGCTCGGAGGACTCTTCGTGCCCGGTAGCGCGGTTCTTAGCCGAAGGCGACGGGTCGGGCGTCCAGAAATGCTTCCCGCCAGGTGTCACCCTGGCCTTCGATCGAACGGTCCTTTCCGAGGCCGCCGTCTCCAACCACGCAGCGATAGCGCGCGAGTCGACCGCGCAGGACGCGGCCCGCAGCGGATGAGTCTGTCCGAAGGCGAATCGCGCCACTGCCGCCCCACCGCCGTACCGCTTCCGCCAAAGCCTGCTTCTCAGTCATGTCTTTCATTGAGATCCTCTCGACGAGCTGCCGGCGCCGACGCGGCCGCCAGGTACCGCTGGTCGGCGCAGACGGCAACCCCGCTCCAGCGACCACTTTCGCTTGCTTTCGATATGAGCCGACGATGTTTAATGCATCTACAAGTTCGTTCAGAAACGTCGCGAGGCCTCCGAAGCAGTTGAAATCAGCCCTGCGTCGAAGAGTCGTTCCAGGGCCGTAAGGGCGTCCTGGCGCGTCTTACCGCAAGCTTCAAGTGCTTTGACAATCTGCTCCATGTTGATCGGCCCGCTAGCAACCTCACCCAGGTAAAGCCCGTCGTCTGGGAGGAGGCGAAAGGACTCCGCCCAGGTCGAGCGGGCCGCGTCGAAGGAGGCTCGCCCTTCATGAGAGCGTGAGCAGACGATGCTGGACCGGTACGACGCCTCGGCATCGCGGCCTTTGTCGGTTAGCGCGAATCGCTGGGAGCGCGGCCAGCGGCGTCGGGGGGAAGGATCTTGGAGCATCAGGCGGCCTCCGCGCGTTGCTGGCCGAGGCGGTGGACCCACCTCGCATGCGAGGCAAGCGCGGCGTGCGCGGTAGGGTGAACTCGGTAATTGACCCCGTATTCACGGCAAGCCGCCTGCACGATTGTAGAGAGATCTCGCAGGTGCAGGTGGCAAACGCGTGGAAAGAGATGGTGCTCGATCTGGTAGTTCAAGCCTCCCAGATACCACGTCAGCACGCGGTTTCCCGGAGCGAAATTGACCGAGGTTTCGATCTGGTGCACCGCCCACTCGGTGCTCACTCGCCCTGACAGGTCGAGGGAGGGAAACGCAGCTTGCTCTACGACGTGGGCGAGCTGAAAGGTGATCGCCAGCGTGAGGCTTAACGTGAGCGAGGCCAGGGCGAAGCAGAAGGCGACGACCCAGATCGGATGCAGCAGCACAGGCAAGACAAATGCCCAACCGATGAAGAGGATCTTTCCGGCTACCA
>DATFTC010000233.1:0-4779 GCA_035262305.1 Myxococcaceae bacterium
AGACGGGCAGCTTTTCGCGGATCAGCGCGAGAACGCTGATGTCGCGGAAATAGCTTTGGCCGAAATCGAAGCGCGAGTAGTTCCACAGCATCAGGAAGAAGCGCTGGTAGGCCGGCTTGTCGAAGCCGAACTGTTTCTCCAATTTCTTGATGAATTCCGGATCGAGCCCCTGGGCGCCGCGGTATTTCGATGTCGTGGCGTTCTGCGACGCGCTCTGCCCGGCGCGGGCGCCGAAGTCGCCGCCGGCCGAGCCGGAGATGCGCGAGGTGGCCCCGGTATCGGTGCCGGAGAGCTGGGCGATCACCCGTTCCACCGGACCGCCCGGCGCGAACTGCACCACTGCAAAGGACACCAGCATGATCCCGAACAAGGTCGGGAACATGAAAAGAATGCGACGGATAATGTAAGCGGTCATCTAGTGTTCCGAGTTTCAAGCCTCATCCTGAGGCCCGCCTCTTGGGCGGGCGTGTCGAAGGCTGGGTGCATGGCCGCGACCCCGCCGCCATCCTTCGAGGCGCACGCAAAGCGCGCGCTCCTCAGGATGAGGTTGCACGCGCTCTTTCGCACACCGACGACAATACATGGGGAGCGAGTACCTGAAGCACTACGCTAGCCTGCCTTCTCGAGCTTGGCCGCTTTGTCGCGGTCATACCACCAGGTCCCCGGAGCACCGCCCGCCTGGTTATAGAACGGCGCGGGGTCGGGGTGGCCGAACACGTCCCAGTAGGCGACCAGGTGCGCGTCCCTGTTCCATTGGGGAATCCAGTAGTACCCCGCGCGCAGAACGCGGTCGAGCGCGCGCACCGCGATCACGAGCTCGGCGCGCGTCTTGACATCGACGATCCTGTCGATGAGAGCGTCGACGGCCGGATCAGCGATACCGGAGAGATTCTCCGAGCCCTTGTTCGCGGCGGCAGCGGAGGAGAAAAAGAACCGCAGCAGTTCGCCGGGAGTTGTTGAGAAGCTCATGCGGTGGATCGTTACGTCGAAATCGAAGTCGTTGCGGCGGGCCAGGTACTGCACCGGGTCCACAATCCGCAGCGAGGCGTCAATGCCGAGAATAGCGAGGTTCTTGATCAGCGGCCCATGATGCGCCTGGAGCTGCGGATCGTCCTCCAGGAATTCGATCGTGAGCGGCTCGCCCTTCGGGTCGACCCGTTTGCCATTTTTGATGCGAAAACCGGCATCCTGCAGGATCTGCGACGCCTTGCGCAGGAGCGCGCGATCCTGGCCGGAGCCGTCGGAGACCGGCGGCACGAACGGCTCTCCAAATACCGCGTCGGGCACCTTGCCGCGCCACGGCTCGAGCAATTTGAGCTCTTCAGAGCTCGGCGACCCCTGCGCCATCATGTCGGAATTCTGGAACACCGAATGGGTACGCTTGTACGCGCCATACATGATGTTCTTGTTCGTCCATTCGAAATCGAACGCGTAGTTCAAAGCCTCGCGCAGCCGCGGACTGGCGAATTTGGCGCGCCGCAAGTTGAAGACCCAGCCCTGCCCGCCGGAGGGCAGGTTGTCCGGAATCTGCTCGCGCTTCACGCGGCCGTCGCGGATGGCCGGAAAATCATAGCCGGTGGCCCAGGTGCGCGAGGTGAATTCTTCGCGGAACAGGTAGCTCTTGGCCTTGAATCCCTCGAAGCCGACGTCGCGGTCGCGATAATACTCGTAGCGAACGATGTCGAAATTGTATTGCCCGACGTTGACCGGCAGGTTCGCGCCCCACCAGTCTGCGACCCGCTCATACTCGATATAGCGACCCGGTTCGAAGCGGCCGACCCGGTATGGTCCGGAGCCCAGCGGAGCATCGAGCGTCGACTGATCGAACTCGTGCGTCGAGTAGTAGGCGCGCGAGAAGATCGGCAATCCGCCGGCCACGAACAGCGGCACGTCGCGGGCGCGCCCTTCGGCAAAACGCACCGTCACGACCTCGTCATCATCAGCCTCGGCGCCTTTCACGTCACGCATGTGCTGGGTGATCTGGGGATGGCCCTTCTCCTTGAGAAGGTTGAGCGAGAACGCCACGTCCCTCGCGGTCAGCTTGCTGCCGTCGTGGAAGCGCGCCTCCGGCCGGATATGAAACCGGTACACGAGACCGTCCGCCGAGATCAGCACCTTGTCGGCCGCAACGCCGTACAGTGCGTCCCGCTCGTCCTCGGACCCAGTCATCAGGCTCGCGAAGGTCAATTCCATCGCCTTCGCCGCGTCGCCCTTCAAGATGAAGCTGTTGAGGGAGTTGAAGGTATTGAAATTCTGATTGAACAGACGGCTCGTGACGGTGCCGGAAAACACGCCGCCCTTGGGGGCGTTCGGATTGACATAGTCCAGCCGCTTGAAGTCGGCGGGGTACTTGAGGTCGCCGAACGCGGAGAGGCCGTGGGTCTCGGTCTCGTCGGCCGCGAAGGCAGCAGTGCCCCGCCCGCGCAACAAGGCGGGCGCCGCCATGGCGCCGGCGGAAAGAACAAGCACGCGACGGCGGGAAAGTGACTTGTGATCGAGGCTCATTGGCGCCCTCCGGTCTTTGCAGCTTTGGTGGCGTCCCACCACCAGACGGTGGGGAAGCCGCCCGTCGTGGTATTATACACGGGCAGCGGGTCCGGCTGGCCGAAGCGATCCCAACGCGCGGTCCACCACTTGCCCAGGGTCCACTGCGGTACAGCATAGTAGTTCCACAGCAGCACGCGATCGAGGGCGTGCGTCGCGGCGACCAGTTCGTCGCGGTTCTTGGCGAAGACGACGCGGTCGATGAGCTTGTCGACGGCGGGATTCTTTATGCCCACGGAGTTGCGCGAACCTATGCGGTCGGCGGCTTGTGAGCCCCAGAAATCACGCTGCTCGTTGCCGGGGGAGAGCGATTGCAGCCAATTGTCGGTAATGATGTCGTAATCCCAGTTGCGCGTCCGGTTTTGGAATTGTGTGTCGTCGACGCTGCGAATCGTCACCGTCATCCCCAGACGTTCCAGCGCAGGCTTGTAGAACAGGTAGACGCGCTCTCTCAGGGAATCGGAGGACGAGTTGAGCAATTCAACGGTCATCGGCTCGCCGGTCTTGACATTGACCAGCTTCTGATTGCGGATCTCCCAGCCGGCTTCGCGCAGCAGCCGAGTCGCCTCGCGCAGGTTGGCGCGAACCGCTTCCGGATTGCCGTTCACCGGGTTTTTGTATTCGGTGGTGAACACCTCCGGCGGCACTTCGTTGCGGACGGTTTCCAAAATTTCGAGTTCGAGGCCCGTTGGGAGCCCCGACGATGCCAGCTCGGTGCCTTCGAAAAAGCTGTTGACGCGATGGTATAGGCCCGAGAAGAGTTGTTTGTTCATTTCCTCGAAATCGAACGCCAGGTTGAATGCTCGGCGGACCCGCGGGTCGGCGAATTTCTGGCGCCGGGTGTTGAAGGCGAAGGCCTGCCCCCAGCCAATGTCGCGCCGCGGGAATTCTTGCCGTACGACGCGTTTGGCCGTCACGGCAGGAAAATCGTACGCCGTCGCCCAGTTCTTTGCGATGTTCTCGTCGCGCCAGTCGAGCTGGTCGGCCTTGAAGGCTTCGAAGGCTACGGTCGTGTCGCGGTAATAGCTGTACTGAATCTCATCGAAATTGTTGCTGCCGACGTTCACCGGCAGGTCCTTGCCCCAATAGTCCTTGACCCGCTCATAGACGATGGAGCGGCCGGGCTCGAATTCCTTGATACGATACGGGCCGCTGCCGACCGGTGGTTCCAGTGTGGTGTTGGCAATGTCGCGCTTATGGCCGGACTTGTCGACGCCCTCGAACCAATGTTTCGGCAACACCGTGAGTTGGTCGACGATCTGCGGCAGTTCGCGATTACCCGGGCCATCGAAAGTGAAGGTGACGTCGCGGTCGCCGGTCTGCTCCACCTTGGTCACGTGCTGGTAATAGGCCGAGAATGTCGGGTGGTTTGTTTTGAACGCGTTGAACGAAAAGATCACGTCGGCCGGGGTCACCGGAGTGCCGTCATGCCATCGGGCGCTCGGCCGCAACCGATAGGTGACGGAGGAGAAATCGTCGGGGCGACTGACGCTCTCGGCGAGCAATCCATATTCGGTCGCAATCTCGTCGAGGGCCGGCGTCGCAAGGGTATCGAAGGTAGAGCCGAGACCGAGCGCCAGAACGCCCTTCACGCCATCGACGACGGGGTTGAAATTGTCGAACGTGCCGAGGCCAAGCAGGCGTGCCGTACCGCCTTTGGGGGCATTCGGATTGACGTAATCGAAGTGCTTGAAATCCGGCGGATACTTCACGGTGCCGAACAGTGACAAGGCATGCCGCCAAGTCTTTTCTTGAGCCTTGTCCTCGGCCGGCGCGTGGGTGGCGTACAGGATCGGGGCGGCGATCAGCGCGGCGGCAGCGCAGGCGGGCAACCGGGACTTTAAGATCAATCGTCTCTCCTTCGGTCGATCGAGCCCGCCCCCGCCCGGCGCGCCCGCAGATCAGGACCATTATTGTGTTTTTGGATTGTGGCGCCACTGTCCCGCAAGCGTCCAAAGGACGCTGGGGGGTCAAATTGCCGTGCGATCACGCGCCCCTTCCCGCCAAGGGACAGGTCGGAAGGGGAACGACGGCTACTGTTTGGCCAGCGGCAGCGGTTTTGGATTATCAGCCAGCGAATTGAGATAGGCAATCACGTCGGCGCGCTGGCTGCCGCGCGGGAGTCCGGCGAAGGTCATTTTGGTGCCAGGCACGAATTCCTTCGGACTTGTCAGGAACTTATTCAGATCGTCGATGGTCCATTCGCCGCCCTTCGCCTTCATGGCATCGGAGTAG
>DATFTC010000234.1:0-27505 GCA_035262305.1 Myxococcaceae bacterium
TGGCGAACATTGGTATGTCCGTCGGAAGGAGCGGATCTTGGCTGGCAGGGACCCCATGCGCGGGCGGCGGACCACACTGACTCGACGCCGATTTGCTCGTCCCAACGGACGCTGACCTATCGCTGCATTTCGATGTGACCGCGAGCGACACGATGGCGAGGATGATTACTCCTCCCGATGCGACGGAAGTAATGCGCTTCTGTTTTGTTGCCATGTTCCCCTCGTTTTTCGGAATTGCGAGCTGCCAACGAGCTACCCAAAACAAGTTTGTCGGAGTCCTTCCTTCGGTCGTCCTTTCTCTGCGGAGGGATAATCGTGCCCGACTTATGTAAACCCGCAACTTGCTCTCGGTCGACGAGCGTTTGAACCGCAAAGAGTTAGCGGAAACGGCTATTTGTTAGCAGAAGCAGCTATTTGTCACTGTTCGAATGATTGCGGCGATGGCGATACGCCTGCGGCGGCACGGTAAAGCGGCGCTCAAATGCACGAATGAAGCTGGATGTATGTTCATAGCCAACCGCGCCGGCGATCTCCTTGATCCGCATGTTCGTCCCCTTCAGGAGGTCGGCAGCTCTTTGTAACTTTTGTTCGGCAAGCAAATGCCCGAGACGGAGTCCAGTGTGTTGTTTGAACAAATGCTGAAGCCGCGACTTGCTCAAATTGAACTCACCCGCCAGACGATGAAGATTACAGAAACTTCCGGCTTGGATGGTCTCAAAGATCTTTCGGATGCGTTGATGTTGGAACGCATTCACTGATGAAATCGACTGCGTCCCGACCCGATCTTCTTTGCACTTACTGGAAGAGAGTGGTTTCCGGCGGCTCCTGCGCACATCGAAGGAAGAAGAATGCATGTGCCCCCCCAAGAACACGTTTGCCTAGCGCGCTATTTATTAAGGCTCTGTTTTTTGTTGCGCTTGACGAAGAAATAACATCATGAACGTTTGGAAATAGCAGTGACTGATAGAATGGTCTCTGCTCGGATCAAAGCCCCCTCAGCAAATGAAACGGTTTGACAAACCCTTGATCGGTCATCAACAGCGTTATCGTTCCAAACGACCTTCATCAAGCCGCATGAATTACGTTTGTCGAAGACTGTGCGTTTGAGCGCTTGGCACTGAGGCAGTCACCGCGGCTATCGTTTTCTAAGAATCTGGCGCAGAAGCCCACCAGGAGTTGCCGATTTCACGAACTGGGAATCTGTGTTCACTCTTTTCGAAACATTGCGCTCCGCGGCGTGGGGGGCAAGTTGGCCGACTTCGTAGACCTCTTTCGCCTCCGAGGCGCCGCCCGATTCAACGCGTTGTTTGCCCCCCACCTCGCAGCGGCAGCGGGCGATGGCGGGCTCCCCCTGGGCTGGTTGTCATCGTCGAACCAGTGCTGTAAGGAGGCCGCCGAAGCATCCCCGCGATTCTGCGCGAGTCGCCGGTTGCATGGAGAGAGTCGGCGTGTCCGCAGCTGCGCAATCGAGGGTGGCCGTAGGGACGCTGATCGGAATTATCGCCGCGGCGCTCTTGGCAGCGTCCGAAGCCCTGTCCGCACCGCAGAAGCTCTGCGAGCCCAGCCCACAAATCCAGCAGGAGATCGCCAGGGCTTCGTCCGCGACCCCGGCGAAGGGCAGCTTCGAAGAGCTGACCGCTCCCTTTAAAGCCCTGCGCGAGAGGTTTCCCAACGACTTGTTCGCCCACGTCCGCTACCAAGATGCGGTGAACGAGCACGGCATCGAGGGGCATCTCAAAGGATTGACCGAGGAGTATCTCGCGCTGCGAGACGCGCACCGCGGCGAGCTCTTGTATCAGTATTTGCTGGGGCGCACGCTCGAGGGACGCAATACGAGACAGGCGATCGCCGCGATGGAGGAAGTGCTGGCGACCGATGCCAATTTCGCACCCGCCCGCCGAACCTTGGCCGAGATCTACGGAAGCAAAGCCTTTCAAGATCGACAACGAGAGGCCGCCGAGCGCGCCAAGCTCGAGCAGCTCTGCCCGAGGACGGCGATCGCCGCCCGCCCTGCTCCGCCTCCGGCGAAGAGCGAGCTTTGGTCGAGGGCCGAAGCTTTGCTCAAGCAGGCCCGCAGCGACGAGCGCGTGCCCGAGCTCGTTTATCAAGCGCTCGCGCAGGACGAGTGGCGACTTCAGCGCATTCGCCCTTACGATTGGTACACCCCGAGCTACAAGAAGGAACAGGGCCAGGCCCTGCAGATCGAATACTGGAATGGCTGGCGGATGCTGGTGCAGCACTGCTGGAAGACAGATCAGACTGCCAAAGCGGACGAGCTTCTCTCGGAGATGCAGGGCCGGCTGACGCGCTTGGAGAAGGACCCAACTTCGGAAGTCTATTGGACAGGCGCGACGACGCTGGTGGCTCTCTACGCGCAAGGCAAACAACCGGCGAAGGCTCGCGAAACACTGGCGAGGATGCAGGCATCGTTGAAGGCAAAGCCAGACGCGAAACGGGCCGCGGATCTGGCGCGACTGAAAGCGAAATTCCTGTCTCGCGGCTGAGCTTTCACAGCGGCGAGGAAAATGAAACGCGGTCCGCGAGCTCTGCGGCCGTGTTATCGAATTCTTAGAAAACGCGCCCTTGTTCAACAATTGACATCCCCGTCAAAATGTATCAATGGAGCTATCGCGAGGTTTGGGGGGCGCCACGCAATCACAAACCACAGTCAAGGTCCTCTTCGGATCAGGGAGGGAAGTCGTGCTGATGCAAACGAAGCGCTGTGCTCTTGCTCTCGCTGTGTTCGCCTCGATGTCGGCTTACGCCAACTTTGGCGACCCGCTGCCCGGGTTGACGTCGCAGCAGTCGCAGGCTTTTCAAACCGGCAGGGCGAAGTTCATGCAGGTGGACGATCCGGCGGACGAGGGCCTGGGCCCGATTTTCAATGAGGCGTCCTGCGCCACCTGTCACACCGGCCCTGCCGGAACCGCAGCGGCCGATGCCGTCGGCGGCACCAACGAGCGACTGGAGACGCGCTTTGGAGCAAGCAGCGGAAGCTTTTTTGATCCGCTCGCCAGCGAGGGTGGATCCCTTCTGCAGGACCACGGGATCGGCGATGCGGGTCAGTACCTGCCGAGCGCCAACAACCCCAATCCGCCGGCGGAATGCTTTGGCTACAGCTACGATCAGGAGGTCATTCCCGCCGACGCCAACGTGACCGCGGGTCGCCGAACCACGCCGCTGTTCGGGCTCGGCCTGGTCAACGCTCTGACCGACGACCAGCTGCGCGAAATCCAGTTTCTGGAATTTCTTTACAATCAATTCGCGCCCTACGGAACGCTCAGCTACGTCACCAATCCAGACACCGGCCAAACCAACGTTGGCCGATTCGGCTGGAAGGCGCAGGTCCCCACGCTTCACGTGTTCTCCGGCGACGCCTACTTAAATGAAATGGGCGTCACCAACCCGTCCTTTCCGGTGGAAAACTGCCGCAACGCCGGCGCGGACAATTGCCCGCCCCTGTTTTCCGCCTGCAATCCATTTCCGCAGATGAACGACGACGGCGGCGACGTGAACAATTTCACCAATTTCATGATGCTGCTCGCCCCGCCGCCCCGCGGGACGATCACCTCGTCGGTGCAGCGCGGCGCACAGCTGTTCGACGCCATCGGCTGTACCGATTGCCACACCCCCACCTTCCAGACGCGCTCCAACCCGATCGCTGCTTTGAGCAACAAGGTTTTCCACCCGTACTCGGACTTTTTGCTTCATGACATGGGAAGCCTGGGGGATGGCATCACTCAGAATCTGGCGACCGGGCGCCTGATGCGCACCGCCCCGCTGTGGGGACTGCGGGTGCAGACCGCGCTGCTGCACGATGGGCGTGCCAACGATCCGAACTTGAGGAATCGGATCCTCCAAGCGCTGGAGGCGCACGAGCAATCGCCGGAGGCATTCATCTCCGAGTTCATCTTCGACAACCTGCTGTTCGCCTCCGAGCAAAACGACGTGTTGAACTTCCTGGAGTCGCTCTAGTCCCTTCCTAAGACAAGCGCTCGCCGGGGGAAGAGCCGCTCTTCGTCAGGCCATCTCGGCGAGCAAGCCGAGTTGGCCTGGCGCGATCTCGATCCGGTGCGCGCCCTGCTCGTCGAAGAGGTCCTTGACCTCTTCGTGACAGGTGAAGGCGATGACTTGGTGGCGCGGCGCCAGCTGGGCCAAGACTTTGACCGCGCAGCGCGCCCGCTGCCGGTCGAAGTTGACCAGCACGTCGTCGAGGATGATCGGAAGCGGCGACCGCGAATCCCCAAAGTCCTCGATCACCGCCAGCCGAAATGCCAAGTAGAGCTGGTCGCGCGTTCCGCGGGAGAGCTGCTCGGCCGGCCACTCCCCTCCTTCCGCCTCCAGGACGAACAGCGAGCCTGGCTCGGTGGCGCGCGCTTGAACGCGCACGTAGCGCCCGCCGGTGAGCTCGCGAAAAGCGCGCGACGCCAACCGGAGGATGCGCGGCTGCTGCTCCTGCTCGAAGCGGCGCTGCGCCTGCAACAAAAGGCCGAGGGCGAGGCGGTCCAGGGCATACCTCTCCGCCAACTCCGACGCCTTGGCGCGAAGGATCTCCTCCTTGGAGCGCAGCGAGGCGATCTCCCGATCCGCCTCCCAACGCTCGAGTTGGGCGCGGCAGCGGCCGCGGCGCTCCGACAGCGCGCGCTGGGCCTGGGCCAGCTGCCGAAGCTGGCCCTCCAGCGCTTCGAAGCTTTTTGAGATTGCCTCCGCTCCGCCGCGGCTCTGAATTTCGCCGCGGAAGGCGCCGATTTCCATCCCCGTGGCCGCCTCGATGCGCAGCGACCGCGCTCGGCGATCGGCCTCCAGGGCGCGAAATGCAGCGGACTGCCTGTCGCGAACCCGCAGCTCGTGCTCAGTTGCGCAGCCCGCCTGCTCAAAGAGGCGCGCGAGGGCCCCTTCCACTTCCGCGCATTGGCGAGTGGCGCGCGCAAGCTCGGCCCCGTTCGCCTCCAGCCGCTCGCCCAGGCGGCATATTTGCTCGCGCGCTTGGGCCAAGCGCTCCAAGGAAGCGCCCAAGATCGACGCCGCCTCTTCCGCGCATCGAAAGGCAAAGCCCGCCCGGCGGGCCGCGCTCTCAACCTCGGCCGATGCTGCAGCGCAAAGGCGCTCATCGACGGCGAGGGCCTGCTCCTCGACCAAGAGATCGCGAATTCGCAGCTGCAGCGCCGACAGCTCCACCCAAAGCTCCAGCGCCCGGACTGGTCCAACGCTCGGCAGCCCCCGCTCGGCGAGCCACTTGCCGAGCTCCCGGCCCAGGTGCCCAAGATCAGCGATCGCCGCGCTTTCCTCGCGCCGCGCATTGCGCGCGTCCATGGCTGCCTTCGCGATCGCCGCCGCCAGCGACGCGCGCTGCTGTGCCGTCAACGCTTCACTCGCCTGAAACGATTCCACCGCTCGCTGAAAGCGGGCGGCGATTCGCCGCTGAAAGACGAGCAGCGCGGTGGCGAGCAGCGCATCGAGGAAGACGCAAACCCAGCCCTGCGGGGCGGCAAACAGGATCGGCGAGGCGATGGCGACCGCAGCCAAAAGCAGCCAGAGCGGCCGGAAGAGCCAGCGCGGAAACGCCTCGGCGGGCGCGCGGGCGGGCTGGGCGTCGAGCGATGAAGACTCTCGCTGCGCCCGCTCGCCGGCCTCGGCGGCGGCCGACTGGCACTCCTGGGCGCGCGCCATTCGAGCGCGGGCGCCCTCGATCTGGCGAACGACGCCCCAGAGCTTCTCGCGGGCGAGGGGGCTCAAGTCGATGTGAAGAAACTCCGACGGCCCGATCGATGCGCCCAGAGCCCGCAGCGACTCTTCGGCATGCGCTCTGCGCAGGCGAATTCCGGCGGATCGGCTTCGCAGGGAGCGAAGTTGCTCCAGCCGCGACTGGAAGGACGCCAGCGCGACCTTCGCTTCGTGCTCGGCCGCGGCGAGCTTCTCGGGAAAGGAAATCTCGGAGAGCGTCTCCTGCAGCTTGCGCCGCTGCTCTGCCGCGCCCTCCGCCTCCGCGCGGGCGCGGGCGAGCCGGCCGAGGAGCTCTTCCAACCGAAGCGTGGCGTCGAGAGGGAAGTCTCCCAGGGGCGGAAAAGCGGCCAACTCGCGCTCCAATTCCCCGAGCTTGAGCAGCTCCTCCATTCCGGCGCGCAGCCGCAGAAGCTCGTCGCGGCCGCGCGAGAGCCGCCGAGCCTCTGCCTCCGCGGCTTCCCGCTCTCGCTCGATGCCGCTCTGCTCCTGCAGCGCCTGGAAATACTGGGCCGGGCGATCGCCGATCGAGCGCAGCTGCTCCTGCACCATCTCCAGCTCGGAGAGCACTGAGGTCAGCTCGCGCCGGCCCCGGGGCGTGAAGATGGATTCCGACGATCGGCGAAGCGCCTCGAGCGCGAACGGCAAGCGCCTCGCACCGCGCATTCCCGCGGCGAACAGCGCCTCGGCAACGCTGCCCTCCTGTGCCAGCTCGTCGAAGGTCGACAGCTCGTCCAAGCCAAAGGCAAACACCTGAAAGAAGAGCTGCCGGGAGATTCCGCTGAGCGCCTCCATCAAGCGCAGGGGCGGTGCGCGCTCGCCGTTTTGCCCGCGCAGCGAGAGCTCTCCTTCAAAGCGGCGCCGACTGCCGGTGCGGCGAATCCAAAGCGGGCCCGACCGGGTGCTCAAAAGGATCTCGCCGCCGAAGGGTCCGCGCTCCGGCTCGTACCGGCTCGGCTCGCTCCGGCGCGGAAAGCCGAAAAGCATCGCCCGGACAAACGACAAAAGGGTGCTCTTGCCCGCTTCGTTGGGCCCGAAGACGACGTTCAACCCGGGCGCGAGCGTTTCCTCGAAGCGGTCGAAGCGACCAAATCCGTCGATCCTGATCCGCTCGATCTTCACGGCTCCCCTTCAACCAAGAGCAGCTCGAGCGACCGCGTCATCGCGCGTTCGAGCAGCCCTCGGCTTAGGCCGAGGCGAAGCCCCAGCCGGCTCATCGCAAGGTCGAGCTTGACCAGCCCTTCCTCTCCGCACAGCTGATGCCAGGCGGGGCCGCCGGCCTCCGCCGCTTGGGCCGCGGAGACGATCGCCTCGGCCAGGGTACCCGGGCTCGCCGCCGCGGCGATGTTCAGCTCCGGGCGGGTGTGGTCGACGATCGACTCGATCAGCACCGGTGGAGATCTCTGCAGCGCGGGCGGCGCCAGCTGATCCACCAGCTGGCACACTGCGCCGCAGCGGCCCAGCTCGCGGTGCAGCGGCCCGCCGCCGGAGAGGACCACCTGAATCGCATGAGCATCCGGCCCGGCAACGGCGACCGCGGCGATGCCCGCTTCGATCGCATCGGTCAGCGCGTCGAGCGAGCCCAGGGGCGCGATGTCCATCCGCACGCGCGACCAGCGAATCGATTCCAGCGGATGAAAACGCGGGCTCGGATGGCCCTCCCGGACATCGACGACGACGCAGCCGCGCTCGCCGGGCTCGGCGATATGGCGCCCTTGCGGGTTGCCCGGATACACCGCAAGCCCGCCGCTTTCGAGCGAATGCTCTGCGCGAGTATGCACGTGGCCGAGCGCCCAGTAATCCAGGCCCCTGCGGTCGAGGTCGGCCAGGTTGCAAGGAGCATAGTTTGCGTGCCCGGTGCTGCCGCCGACGTTGGCGTGGAGCAGGCCGATGGTGAGCTCGGGCCCTTGTCTGGAGAACAGCGGCGTCAAATCCTCGCAAACTCGCTCCTGCGGGTAGGAGATCCCCTGCACCCGGCAGAGCACCTGGTCGCCGCGGCGAACGAGCACCTCTTCCCAGGCCGGCCCGAAGATCTTGACCGAGTCCGGAAGCCGCAGCGTTCCAGGCTCCGAAGAGAGCGGATCGTGATTCCCATGCACGATGAATGTTCGAACGCCGGCGTCATCCAAGCGCCCCAGCTGCCGGCGCAGCTCCAATCGCGCGCGGATCGATCGATCGCGGTATTCGAAGAGGTCGCCGGCGAGCAACAAGAACGCCGCTTTCTCGGCCAGGCAAAGGTCGGCAATCCGCCGCAGCACCGCGAAGGTGGCTTCATCGAACAGCGGCTGGAGCGGTCCCGCGGAGCGCGCGCAAAGAGGGCTGTCCAGATGCAAGTCCGCGGCGTGGACGAACTTGAAATCCATTGGAATGGAGAATAGCCGCCGGGCATGACATCGCCGGCAGCGGCGCGGGGTCAAAGTACCTTCAGCTCCGGCCAGGCCAGCGCGTAGCCCAGTGCGCGCTTCAGTTCTCGATGGCGAGCGTCCCCCAGGCTTCCGAGCAGATCGCCCAACAACGCCTTGGGCACCACGTGGCAATTGTCGAGATTGATTACCGAAGGTCGCCGGACGCCTTCGCGCCGACCGATCGAAACCTCCTGCGGAATGCCGCGAATGGTTGAGCTGATTTCAGCGATCATCACCTTGGCCAGGTACTGATAGGCAGGGGTCCGTGAAAGCAGCAGCACCGGCCGGCGGCCAATTGGCATCGGCAGATTGGCCCAGCGGATTTCAAATTGCCTCACTTGCGCCGCCGGCGAGGCCCCTTCACCTTGTGGCCCGGCTCCCAGGCGCTCGCATCCAGGTAGGCGTCCACCTCTGAGTCTGGATGGCGCGCGTAAGCTTGTGCGGTGGCCCTCTCTTCCAGCTCCCAAAGCGCCTTTTGGATCGCGGCGCGAACGAACTCGGAGCGTTTCCGCGATCGAGCCGGAGCGACGCGCTCCAGCCGTTGCGCCAACCTTTCATCGATTTCAATTAGCATCTGCACGATATTGTTTAGTCTATAGAGATTACTATGGTAGGCGCAACTGTGGGCTCCGGTTGCCAGATGGTGGGGACGCGAAGTTTGCTCGCTTTGAGCCCCTGGCACGGAAAACGGGCGGCGCGCGAGCGACCGGCCGAGTCAGCTCCAGGAATGAAATGAGCTCGCGGCCCTCCAGGCAAAGCGTTTGCCCGTGGCAAGGCGGCGTGCGAAGTTGAGGCCCGGCTTGATTCGGCACGCGTTCCAGGACCTCAACCGCCTTCGCCAGATCGGCGTCATCGCAGCCCGGCACGGATTCGCCGACATGCTCGAGCGCTCCGGGCTGTGGCGCCAGGTGGGCAGCAAGGAGTCCGTCGAGCCGCTCCCGGAGAGCCGGCGCCAGTCGGTCGCGCGCCGGTTTCGGATGCTGCTCAACGACCTCGGCCCGACGTTCATCAAGCTTGGGCAGATTCTCTCCACCCGGTCCGATCTCTTGCCCGCCGAGTACATCGAGGAGCTGTCCACCTTGCAGGACCGGGTGCCTCCGATTCCGCTGGCGGACGTTCACGCGCAGATCCGAGAGTCTTTCGGGAAGGACCCGAATCAACTGTTCGCGTCCATCGACCCCGAGCCGTTGGCCGCCGCATCGATCGCCCAGGTTCACCGCGCGGTTACCCTGGGCGGCGAGCAGGTGGTGATCAAGGTGCAGCGGCCGAAGATCGAGGAGCAGATCCGCGCCGATCTCTCCGTCCTCCACTACCTGGCGCGCTTGCTCGAGGCGGTGGTCGAGGAAACCGGCATCTACACGCCCAGCGGGATCGTCGAGGAGTTCGACAAGGCGATCCACGAGGAGCTCGATTTCATGAACGAGGCGGCGAACATCCGCGCCTTCCACCGCAACCACCGCGATCGGTCGTTTCTCCGCATCCCCAAGGTCTACGACGAGCTGAGCAGCCGAACGGTGCTGACGATGGAGTTCATCGAAGGGGTGAAGATCAGCCAGGCGGATTTGAACAAGCACGACCGCGCCGCGCTGGCGCGGCACATCGTGGAAGGATCCTTCCGGCAGGTCTTTCAGGATGGGCTGTTCCATGGCGACCCGCACCCCGGCAACCTCCTCGTGCTCGAGGGGGACGTGATTGCCCTGCTCGATTTCGGGCTCGCCGGGCGAATCACCAAGCAGATGCAGGAGACGCTGGTGATTTTGGTGATGGCGATCGCGCTCAAGGACGCCGACTCGGTGGCGCGCATTCTCTACCGGCTCGGGGCGCCGGATGCGCGCTCGAACCTGCTCGGGTTCAAGCGGGACATCGAAGGGCTTTTGACGCAGCACATGCCCACCTCGGTCACGCTGGGCTCGATCGACACGCGCACGTTGCTGCGAGATCTGTTCGACCTTTCGGTGAAGTACCGGATTCGCATTCCCAAGGAGTACGCGCTGCTGTCGCGCGCGTCGGTGGCGGTGGAGGGCGTGCTGCGAAGCCTCTACCCTGATCTGAAGATCTCCGAATTCGCCCTCCCCTACGCAAGGCAGCTGCTGCTGGATCGCTATGATCCGTCGCAGCTTCAAGGCGGGCTGATGCGCACGCTGTTGCGCGTGCAGACCTTCGCCGGCGATCTGCCGGTTCAGCTCTCTCAAATTCTTCTCGATCTGGAGAGCGGCAAGTTCTCGGTAAACATCCGCGCCGAGCAGCTGGACCGGCTCAATGCCAGTCTGCGCAGCGTGGCGGTAATCAGCTTCGGCGGCCTGTGCGCCTGCGGATTCATCGTTGGCGTGTTCATCTCATTTGCCCAGAAACAGTGGTTGTTCCGAGGCGTGCCGGTGCTCGGAGTGATCGGGATTGCCGCCGCCGCGGCGCTGTTTGGCGCGACGACCACCTGGTATTTGTTCGGACCGCGCTTCCGCAAGCTGAGGCTAAGTCGGCTGTTGAAGAAGCGGCTCTAAAGGCGAGCTTCTCGCCGCGTTGCGAGGTCAACACCGGCGCGCGCAGCTGGTGCGGATCTGCTTGAGCGCGCGGCGGTTTTGTGGTTTGTCGCCTCGGCTGTTTTTCGGAGGCGATTCTCAAATGGCGACCAAAGCGACTCGATTCATTCCAGAGGGATTCCACACCGTGACGCCGTACCTGATCGTGAAGGGCGGAGCGGCGGCGATCGAATTCTACAAGAAGGTCTTCAACGCGACCGAGCTGGTGCGCATGCCAATGCCCAATGGCAAGGTCGGGCACGCCGAGATTCGCATCGGCGACTCGCGGGTGATGCTGTCGGATGAGGCGCCGGAGTGGAACACCCGGGCGCCAGACACCATCGGCGGCACTCCGGTGGGGTTGGCCCTGTACGTGGAGGATTGCGACGCGGTGTTCAACCGCGCGGTGTCGGCGGGGGCGAAAGTGGAGCGACCGGTCGTCGATCAGTTCTATGGCGATCGATCAGGGACGATCATCGATCCGTTCGGCCACAAGTGGACCATCGGGACCCACAAAGAGGATCTGTCCCCGGAGGAGATCAAGGAGCGGATGGCGAAGCTGCCCGCGACTTAGCGCGGCAGTCGAAGCGCGTTCAGCGGCTGGACTTGTTCAGCTCCCGCATCTTCCTCTTCGGCTCGTCGAGCATCTTCGCCGCCAGAGCGGCGCGGTTGGTGCGCGCGTAGAACTCTCCCAGCTTGCGGCGGAACAGTGCGGAGCGGGGCTGTTCGACGAGAAGGTGGCGAAGCTCGTCCTCCGCCTGCCGAAGCTTTCCCTCCTTCTCCAGGGTGGCGGCGAGCTGCAAGCGCGCCTGGATTGAATCGGAGTTGAGCTTGGAAAGCGCTCGGTAGTGGGTTTCAGCCTGCGCCCAGTTGCCCTCCGAAAAGTAGTCGCCCGCCAGTTGAAAGCGCGCATCGGCGTAGTCAGGTCGGTAGAGGACGGCCAATTCCAGCGCCCGGATCGCATCGGCTCTGCGACCGCGCTCTTCCATGAGCAGCCCCCACAAGTAGTGGACGCGCGGATTTTCCGGGGCGAGGGAGCGAGCGGCTTCGAGGTCCATCTCGGCGCGCTCGAGATCTTTGCCGAGCTTAAGCCGAAGCCGGGCAGCTTCGATGCGGGCCAGCGGCGAGGTCGGATCTCTTCGGACCAGCTGCTCTACCGAAGCCAGGGCCCGCTCCGCGTCGCCGGACCGTTCCAGGTCCAGCGCATCTTCCAGCAGACCCGCGCCGGCGGCCGCAAAAAGTGCCCAGGCCAGCACCGAACACATTCGGCGAGCATAGACCAACTTGACGGCGTCCGGGCGGCGGGTTCAAACGGACTCGATTGCAAGTCAACGGACGCACATTGGCCGACCTCGGCTTCGCGGAGATCGCTCGCGCGGTTGGATCGCGCTGTCAAAGCGAGCCCGGCAAGCAGCGCGCGATGGCGCTAGGGTTTCTCGACGGCCCCGACGCGGTAACGCGAAGCCTGGCCCGGATCGAGGAGGCCCGAGCGCTCCTAACCGACGACGACTTCTCGCTGCCGCTGGGCGGCATCAGCGACCTGGTTCCCCCAGTCGAGCGCGCCGCCAAAGGCGCGGCTTTGGAGCCCAGGGAGCTGATCGCCATTTCGCAGATGCTGTTTGCCTTCATCCGGATCAAGGAAGCGCTGGAATCCCGCTTTGAGCAGGCGCCTCAGTTGGGCGCGATTGCGCAGGCGCTGCCCGAGCTGGAACAGCTCGCTTCGCGCATCGACCGATGCTTCGAGCCGACCGGAGAGATCTCCGATCGAGCCAGCCCGGAGCTGCGCGAGGCGCGCGGGCGCGCGCGCTCTTTGCACGAGAACATCAAGGCGAAGATCGAGCGGCTGCTTCGCGACGACAAGTTTGCCCCCAATCTGCGCGAGCCGTACTTCACCCTTCGCTCCGGCCGGTACGTGCTGCCGATCGTCGCCGCCCACCGCGGCGAAGTGCCGGGCATCGTGCACAACGCCAGCCAATCGGGCCAGACGCTCTTCGTGGAGCCGGAATTGCTGATCAGCCAGGGCAACGACCTGGCGATCGCCGAATCGGTGGTGCTGGATGAGGAGCGGCGCATCTTGCTCGAGCTTTCCGGTGAGGTCGGCGGCGCGTCGGACTTGATCCTGCGCGGGTTGGAAGCGGCCGGCCAGCTCGACTTCTTCGAAGCCGCCGCCCGCTTGGGGATCGACCTGGAAGCGGCCGCGCCGGTGCTCGAGGCGCAGGGAGGACCGCTGGTGCTCTCCGACTTGCGCCACCCGCTTTTGCTCTTGCGAGGCAAGCGCGTGGTGGCCAACGACCTGTCCGTCGAAGGTCAAGTTCGCACGCTGGTCATCTCCGGTCCGAACGCCGGCGGCAAGACCGCCACGCTGACCGCAGTTGGGTTGTGCGCGCTGATGCTTCGCGCCGGCCTGCCGATCCCGGCCGCCTCCAGCTCCCGGGTGCCGCTCTACCGATCGATCCACAGCATCGTGGGGGACTCGCAGGACCTGTCGCACGACCTGTCCACCTTCAGTGCGCACGTCGAGCAGCTGCGCGACATCGCGCAGGCGGCGGCGCCCGGCTCGTTGGTCTTGATCGACGAAATCGCCGCGGACACCAATCCGCGCGAGGGAGCGGCGCTGGCGATCGCCGTCCTGGAAGAGCTGATCGCCCGCGGCGCGGTGGTGCTCGTTACCACCCACCTCGAGGAGCTGAAGTCGCTGGCGCACGCGGACGGCCGATTCATGAACGCCCGCGTCGGATTCGATCCGGTTCGGCTGGCTCCCACCTACCGCTTGCAGCTCGGGGCGGCGGGAGCGTCCTCCGCGATCGACATTGCCGCGAGGGTTGGGCTGCCGCAGAGCGTTTGCGATCGGGCGCGCGATCTCGCCCTGGGCGCCGCCGGCCCGTTCTCCAAGGCCCTCACCGCGCTCGAGGAGGAGCGGCGCCGAGCGAGCGAGGAGGTCCAGACGGCGCGGGATGCTGCAGCGGCGGCAGGGGCCGAGCGCGCCGAGCTGGCGCGGGAAAGGATTGAGCTTGCGCGGGACCGCGCCGAAGAGGAGCTTCGCCACCGAGAGCGCCTTGCGAGCGAGCTAAAGGCCGCGGCTGACGAGGCTCGCCAGCTCCTCGCCAAGTTGCGCGAACAGGAGTCAGCCGCTGCGGCGGCTCAGATGCAACAGCAGATCTCGGAACGCTTCCGGCAGGCCGAGATTGCAGCCGAGGAATCGCGCCGGCAAGTCGCTCGCAGCAAGCCCGGGGAGGGCGCGCCGGATCTGCGCGTCGGGGGCTGGGTGCGCCATGCGCGGCTCGGCAAGGAGATGGAGATTTTGGAGCTGCTGGAGGACGAGGCGCTGGTCGCCGCCGGCCCGCTGAAGATGCGGGTGCCGCTCTCCGAGCTGCGCGCTGCCAAAGCTCGCCCGCCCAAAACTCAATTCGGCGGCGGTGGCGAGTCGATCGGCAAGGCAGTTCGAAGGGCGGAGCAGGCCGCTGCGGCAGAATGGACGCTCGGGGAGCGCCGCTGCGACGTCCGCGGCCTACGATTGGAGGATGCGCTGCGCGAGGTCGATGTGTTTCTCGATCGCCTGTCCCGCTCAGAAGAAGAGCAGGCGCTGATCATTCACGGACACGGGACGGGTGCTCTCAAGCGCGCGATTCGCGACTACCTCGACTCCTCGCCTTACGTGCGGATGTACCGCCCGGGAGCCAGCGAGGAAGGCGGCGACGGCGTGACGGTGGTGGGCCTGCGCGCGTAGTGCGGCATCCGCTCATCTCGTGCGACGGCGGCGTCAAGGGTTAGGCGCGGGGGAGGTCATCTGGGACCGAGAGCGCTCGCCCGGCTCGCTTGCGCTGCCGACCCTCGAGCTCAAGGAGCTCGAAATCCAGTTGCCGGCGCTGCAAGTTGACCGAGATGAGGCGAACTTTTGCCCTCTGCCCGACGCGCACCTTGAGGCCAGAGGAGTACGAAATGAGGTGCGCCTTCTTCTCAAACCGGAATCGGCCCAGCGTCTCGCCCTTGACCAGCCCTTCGATCCACGGGTCGTCGAGCTCCACAAAAAAACCGAAGTCCGTCAGCGCTGAAACCGTGCCGTGGAACTCCTCGCCGACGCGGTCCTTGACCAGCAGCACCGAGTAGTAGGCGATCACTTTTCGCTCGACCTCCATCGCCGCGCGCTCGCGCTCGGAGCAGTGCAGCGCGACCTCCTCCAGCTTCTCGGCGTCCACCTCCGGCGACTTGGCCGGAACGCGGCGGCGCGACCAGCTGGAGCGCAGCAGTCGGTGCACCATCAAATCGGGATAGCGCCGGATCGGCGAGGTGAAATGCAGGTAGTGCTCGGCGGCCAGACCGTAGTGTCCGACGCTTTCGGCGGTGTACACCGCCTGCATCATCGAGCGCAGCAGCAGCTGGTTGAGCGCCCGCTGCTCAGGATGATCTTCGAGCTTTTCCAGGAAGAGGTTCAGGTCTCGAGACGATATTTTCCCGTCCTTGGGCAGCTTGAAGCCGTGCGCGTTGGCGAGCGCAGCGAACGCGGCCAGCTTCTCCTCGTCCGGCTCGCCGTGGTAGCGGTAGATGGTGGGAATGCGCCGTCGGCGGAAGTAGCCGGCGACCGCTTCGTTTGCGGCGAGCATGCACTCCTCGATGATTCGATGGCTCTCCTTGCGCTCGCGGCGCTCGATGGCGATTGGGTTGCCGCGCTCGTCGAGCACGACTTTGCGCTCGGGGAGATCGAAATCGATCGCGCCTCGCCGCTCGCGCATTCGCCTCAGGGCGCGCGCGAGCTGCTGCAGGTGGGAAAAGTGCTCCCGAAAGGCATTCCGTTCGGGACTGCCGCGGTCATCGAGGACGGCCTGCACCTCTTCGTAGGTACAGCGCGCCGCGCTGCGCATCGCCGCGGGGTACAGCTCGGAGGAACGCAGCTGGCCAGCCTGGTCGAAGAACATCTCGGCGACCAGGCAGAGGCGGTCCTCGTTTGGAACGAGCGAGCAAACGCCGTTCGAAAGCCGCTCCGGCAGCATCGGCAGGACGCGATTGGGCAGATAGACCGAGGTGGCACGCCGGTAGGCCTCGGCATCGAGGGCAGCTCCCTCGCGGACGTAGTGCGAAACATCGGCGATCGCCACCAGCAGGCGCCAGCTATTCCCCCGTGGCTCGCAGTAGACCGCGTCGTCGAAGTCTCGTGCGTCCTCGCCGTCAATGGTGACCAGCGGCAGCTGGCGCAGGTCTCGGCGCCCCTCGCCGAAGATCTCCTCCGCCGGGACTTGAAACGAAATCCTCGACGCTTCGTCCATCGCCTGCGGCGAAAATTCGTCGTCGAAGCCCTCGGCGAAAGCGATGGACAAAACCTCAGCCGAAGCGTCTCCCGGTTTTCCGGCCGAACCGGCAACCTCTCCGGACAGGACCGCGCCGTCCCCCTGCCGCGGCGCGAGCCGCACCTTCACCAAGTCGCCCTCTTTGGCCAGCTGGGTGGGCGGAACGCGGATCGTCCCGCGCAGAGCGGGATCCCGCGGGACGACATACGCGTTTTTTCCGCGCTCGAAATAGGTGCCCACCGCGCTTTGGCGGCGGCGCTCGAGAATCTTAAGCAGCCTGCCCTCGGTTCGACCGCGCCGGGGCTCGAGCTCCACCCGGACCAGATCGCCGTCCACCGCGCGCTCCGCCTCCCGCCGGGGGAGGTAGACGTCCTCTTCTTTGCCGCCCAGCGGCTCCACAAATCCAAAGCCATCCCGATGAACGCGAAGCACGCCCACCACTTGCATTGCCTTGGCGCGGCCTCGCTTGCCGGTTGCGGCTTTGCGCGCGTGCAATCGCCGGGAGGTTTTCCGCGGGCCCTTCGCGGGCCGTCGCTGAGGTCGTCGTCTCGTCAGGGCTTGACCACCACCCCGAGCTTGAACGTCTTCGACACCTGAGCGGGATTGAAGGCCTTGGCGAGGAAGAAGTCGATCTCAAACGCGCCGGGATTGCGCGGCGTGAAGAAGAACTCCCGCCTCGCCGGTCCGTCCCCCGGAGGCTCGTAGTTCGCCTCGCGCAATCCCATGCGCTTGGCGGTGGTCGGCTCGATCGCCCAGGTGAACCCCGGTCGTTCCGGGAGCCGGACCGCCAGGCCGTGGTTGAGCCTTGCCTCCACCGTCTCGCCCTCGCTGGTGGGTCCCTCGACTTTCACGATCTCCAGGTTTTCTCGCGAAATCGATCGGTGGTCCATCAGCCGCGGCTCGAAGCTCTCCAGCTGCATGGTGCCGCCCCAGCCCGAGCTCTTCTCCACCACTCCTGTCACCTGGAGCACCTGGCCGACATTTTTTCGCAGGCCCTTCGCCCCCTTGCCCTGGAGAAGGAAAGAGACTTGCTGGCGGGTGCCGGCGTTGGAGACCACGAGAAAGAAGTCGTCGCCGGTCATCTCCAGGCTTCCTCTCAGCGAACCAAAACCTTTCATCCCCGCGCCCATGCCCGCGGCGGACATCTGCTCCAGCTCGCCCGGCGACAGGTACTTGAGCTTCTCCTCGACGGGCGCGACGGCAGCTTCGTGGCCCGGCTTCTTGGCCGAGTATTTGCGTACGTCCACCACGCCGCCGTAGTTCGTCGTCTTTTTGATGTAACCGCTGACCGAGACCTTGTGGTCCACATAAGCGGGCAGCACTTCCTGGTCCGGCCCCTGGAGCAGGAAGATCAGCTCGCGCTTGTCGCGCCCCATAACCTGAAGGTAGGGGAAGCCGTCCTTCACCAAGAGCCGGCCTTTGAGGCTTCCCTCGCCGGACACGCCGCGCCCCTGCCCGGCCGTCAACAGCTCCTCCATCTCGCGCTTGTTGAGCGGATCGGCCGGCGGGGGGAGCTTGCTTGCGCGCGGTTGAGGCTTGCCCGGCGAGATCGACGCGAACTCGGGAATCTCCACTCTATTGCCGCCGTGATCTCTGGCCGGCGCCGCAGGAACCGGCGTTTTCTTCTCCGCCTTGGCGGCCTTGCCACGCTTCGCAGCAGCGCCTGATTTTTTGCCCGCCTTCGTAGGCGCTCGATGGGCCCGCTTTGCTGGCTTGGCTACCCGGCTGGAAGCTTTGGCTTTTTTCTTGGAGGGCTTTCTTGCGGCAGGTTTTTTCTTCTTCCCCGCCTTGGCCTTGGCCATCGATGCTCCCGGAACGCCGTTGCTTCTAATTGCGCAGCGGCCGAGTGTCAATTTAAGTCTGAGGAACGAAAACACTCTGACCGCGAAGGTGCCATGCAGCAAATGCGCTCCATGTTGTCGGTTGAAGAAGCGCTGGATCGAATCCTCGCCGTCGCGGCACCCTTGCCGGCGGAAGCGGCTTCGATCGAGGACGCGGTCGGCCGCGCCACCGCTCACGAGGTGCGGGCCGGTCGGACGGTTCCACCGTGGGACACTTCGGCGATGGACGGCTTTGCCGTTCGAAGCGCGGACGTCGTTCGCGCGCCGGTCCGCCTGCAGGTGATCGAAACCATCTACGCCGGCCAAACGCCGTCGCGATCGATCGCCCCGGGCGAGTGCAGCCGAGTGATGACCGGAGCGCCCCTGCCCAGCGGGGCCGACGGGGTGGTGATGCAGGAGCGGACCGAAGGCCGCGGTGAGCGTGAGGTAGAGATTCTCGAGGCGGCGGTGCCCGGCTCGTTCGTGCGCGCTCGGGGGGAGGACGCGCGCGAGGGCGATCTGCTCCTCGCTCCGGGAACGGAGATCGGAGTTGCGGAGGCCGCGCTGCTGTGGTCGCAGGGCTTTTCGAAAGTCAGCGTTCACCGGCGACCGCGGGTGGCGGTTCTGTCCACCGGAGATGAGCTTTCCAGCGTCGAAGCGGCCGCGGCCGGGAAAATCATCGATTCGAACTCGCCCACCTTGGCGCTGGCGGCGGCGAGGTGCGGTGCAATCGCAACCCGGCTCGGGATCGCAAAGGACAGCCCCGAGGAGCTGGCGCGAAAGCTGGGAGCGCTCGAAGGCTTCGACGCGGTGCTGACCAGCGGCGGAGTGTCCGTGGGAGGCCATGATTTCGTCCGCGAAGCGCTCGCCGCGGCGGGCGCGCGCATGGACTTCTGGAAAGTCGCGATCAAGCCGGGAAAACCCCTCGCATTTGGAACCCGGGCGGGCGCGCTCTTCTTCGGGCTTCCCGGCAACCCGACCTCTTCGCTCGTCTCGTTCGAGCTGTTCGTGCGCCCGGCGCTGCGCCGGATGCTGGGGCATGCGAGCGCCGTGGTGCCGCGGCTACCCGGCCGCACCGAGGTGGAAATCCGAAAGCCCGCCGGCCTCACGCACTTCATCCGCGCGGCAGCGGATTGGCGCGACGGCGAGCTTTGGGTCAGGCCGCTGGAAACCCAGAGCTCGGGCGCAATTCGTTCCATGGTGGGAGCGACGCACTTCATCGTGCTGCCGGCGGCGACCACCGAAGTCAGCGCGGGTGGGGCTGTGATGCTTCAACCGGTGAGTTGGCGCCAATGAAAGGACGGCTTGTAACGGCGCGATGCCACGGACATCCAATAGGCTTATAGGAGCGACCGTGTACGCCACTGCTGCCTCGCGCGGCGCGGCTTGACCACGGGCGGCCGATGTTTGAACGTATGCTGCAGAGTTGAGGAGAAGCGATGGCGCAATCCCGCACCCCGAAAGTGGTCTCCACGAAAAAGCCCGGGCGATTCCTGGTTCGCTACTCCGAAGCGGACCTCCCGACGGCGCGCGGTACCTTTCACACCATCATCTTTCGCGACCGGCGCGACGGCTCAGAGCATGTGGCTTTGGTGATCGGCGACGTCGAGGGGCAGGAAGCGGTACCGGTGCGGATCCACTCCGAGTGCCTCACCGGCGAGGTCTTCGGCAGCTTGAAGTGCGACTGCCGCCAGCAGCTCGAGCGGGCGATGGAGATGATGAGCCAGAGCCGCTGCGGAGTCATCCTGTACCTGCGCCAGGAAGGCCGTGGGATCGGCTTGGGCAACAAGATCAAGGCCTACGCGCTGCAAGCGAAGGGGATGGACACTTACGAGGCGAATCGGGAGCTCGGGTTTCCCGACGATTTGCGCCGGTACGATGTCGCGGCCGAGGCGCTGCGGATGCTCGGCGTGCTCTCCGTGGAGTTGGTGACCAACAATCCGCTGAAGATCGCCGGGCTGGTCGACGAGGGAATCCCGGTGCGACGTCGAATCCCGGCGCGCGCGACCGACAATCCGCACAACCGCGACTACCTCAAGGCCAAGCGCGATCGCTCCGGGCACCTGATCGAGGCCGTCCCGGAAGACGACGAGTCAAAGGCGAGCTAAGAGTCCTAATCTGAAGTTCGCGGCGGGCGAACCCGCAGCACTAGTCCCTTGGCATTCGGCCTTCGCCTACCGCCGCGGCGAGCAGAGTTGCCCTTCGCAGCCCGTTGTAGGGCAATGTCTTTACCGCTTCGTCGAGGCTGAGCCAGCGAAACGAATCATGTTCCGTGGGATCGATCCGCACTTCGAATCCGCGCTTCCAGAACGCAGCGAACGCCGATTCCTCAACCACGCGCGGAGGAATCTCCTCCCCGAGCGCGAAGCCGTGCCGGTAGTCAAGCGGCACGACCGGGAGCGGCTTGCCCGTTTCCTCCATCACCTCGCGCGCCGCCGCCTGCGACGGCGATTCTCCTTCCTCGACTCGGCCGGTGACGATTTGCCAGAACGCGCCCCGGGAGGGCACCCGGCGCAGGAGCAAAACCCGCGGCTCGCCGTCGTCGAGGCGAAGCACGGCAACGGAGACCGTCTCCATCGACGGGCGCTTCGTCTCAATCTGGCCATCGAAGACCTCGCCGAAACTGCGGCCCAACTCGGCCTCAACCTCTGCCATCTCCGGTGCGCGGCCGAGCTCGCGCTGCATCGAGGTGACCCCCCCTTCCTGAATTCCGCACGGGACGATGAGCTGGAAGTGGGACAGGTCGGTGTTGACGTTCAGCGCAAAGCCATGGCTCGTCTGCCAGCGGCTGATGTGGACGCCGATGGCGGCGATCTTCTCCGGTCGCGCGCGACCGGCCGACAGCCAGACGCCCGGCCATTTTGGAATGCGCTCTGCCTCGATGCCGAGGCGGCTTAAGGCTCGGATGATGCACTCCTCGAGATCGCGAACGTAGCGGCGCACGTCGTGGCGCTCGGGCGGCAATCGAAAGATGGGGTAGCCGACGATCTGCCCTGGGCCGTGATAGGTGACATCGCCGCCCCGATCGGTTTCAAAGACGTCGACGCCGAGCGCGGCAAGCTGCGGCTCAGCGGTGACGATGTTCCGCCGCTTGGCGCCTCGGCCGAGCGTCAGGACCGGCGGGTGCTCCAAAAGCAGGAGCGAGTCAGGGGCCAGCTCGCGCGCGCGCGCTTGACCGAACAGCTTTTGAAGCCGCAGGCCGTCGTCGTACTCCACCCTTCCGAGCTGCCAGACTGCAAGGCGGTGCATCTTCTCAATCCAAACCCGCGCCGATGGACATCGAGTCGCCTTCAGCGCCGGTTCTTCCTCTTTCTCGAAGCCGAGGAGCGGGCGGCGCCGTTCGCCGGGGTCCACTGGCCTCGAGGCACACGATCGACTAACGCCTTGAGCTCGTGGGCGCCATGTCCCGACTTCAGCGCTTGCGCAGCCACCCGGGCGAGAAGCTTTGGCGAAGCGGCGGCGCCCCTCTCCTCGAAGAGCGCCTTCGCCATCTGCGACAATTCCTCCGCTGCCGGGGAAGGCAGCGAAACCGCCACCTGAACGCGCCGCAGCAGGGCATCGGGAATCTTCCCTTCGGTGGCGCGGGCGAGCTCGCCGGTTCCGTAAAGGGGAAAGGTACGAGCACCGTCTCGGAGCAGCGTTCTCGACGACGGCGGCCGGCCGCGCACTGCCAGCACGCAGGGAAAGGCGTTCGAGCTCAGCAGGGTCGAAAGCCGTTCCAACGCGTCGGGCGAGAGCATGTCCGCGCCATCCAGCAACAGCGCGCCGGGTCCGACTGGAGCCTCATCGACGGCGTCAACGCGCCTGCCGAGCCCTTGCGCCTGAAGCGATCGCAAGCAGCTCGTCTTTCCGGATCCTTGGGGACCGACCAATAGGATGACGCGGATGCGTTCGCGCAGAGCCTTCTGCAGCAGGGAGATCGCTTCGCGCTGGCGCGGTGAGTAGAAACGCTCAGTCACCGGCTGCGAGCCGCGAATCGCCGCCGTCGGCCTGCGCGCATCCTTGAGCAAGGAGCTCGACTCTGCGATGCAGCTGGCGCAGATGAAGGCGCCCGCCGGCCCTGCCACCAGCGGGCCGACTTCGTCCCGGGGCCGGCAACAGAAAGAGCACCACGCTTGCGCCGCCGGATCTGCCAGCGTTGGACCGCGCTCCGCGAATTCGGGGTCTGCCGCCCGGGACCGCCGCTCGCGCCCTCTCGCGCTTTGCTGCCCTCGGTCGCTTGCAGGACCGGGGATCGCTTGCGGAGATCGCCCGTGCCGTGGCGCGAAATGCACGACCTCGGGCGGGCTGCCCTCCAAGCGCTGAACGTGCCGCAGCATTTGCTGCGCCCGCGCGTCGTTGCCGGCTTTCTGGTACTCGTCCGCAGCGCTTCTCAGAAGCTCCGCCGCCCGAGCTTTCTCTCCCCGGACTTCCGCCGCCTGAGCCGCCCGGAGGTACTCGCGAACGTCGCTCGCCATGCGCTCAGAGCTTACGCCTTCTTGATGTACGCCAGTAACTCCTGGCGCTGCTCAGCGATGTTCCAAGGCTCGACGGCGTAGAGGTCCTCGAAAAGGGTCTCCGGCGCGGGAGGCGCAAGCTTCTCCGCCTCGTCGATCGCGGCGTTGACCTCGGCGAGGATCTTCTCCTTCAGCTCCTGATCGCGGCGCTCGTTCCACTGATTCGACGCCAGCAGCTTTCGCCGCAGCCGCTCGATCGGATCGCGCGCTTTCCACTCTTCGACCTCGCGCGGGTCGCGGTACCGCGTTGGATCATCGGACGACGAGTGTGCGCCGATCCGGTAGGTCTCCGCCTCAATCAGCGTCGGGCCACCGCGCGCCCGGGCGCGCTCTACTGCTTCCGCCGCCGCGCCGTAGACCGCCTCCACGTCGTTCCCGTCTACCTTGATGCCGGGAAAGCCGTACGCCTTCGCTTTGACCGCAAAGCTTTCGCTCGCGGTTTGCCGCTGGGAGGGAACCGAAATCGACCAGTGGTTGTTCTGGCAGAGGAAGACCAGCGGCGCCTTGCTCACTCCGGCGAAGTTCATCGCCACGTGGAAGTCCGCCGAGGAGGTGGCGCCGTCGCCCATATAGGCGAGCACCACGGTGTCGTCGCCCTTGAGCTTTGCCGCCCAGGCCGCGCCGACCGCTTGGGGCAGCTGAGTGCCGATGCAGGAGGACCAGCTCACCTGGTTGACCGAACGCGCGGACTGATGCGAGGGCATCTGGCGGCCCTTGGCGAGGTCGCCGCGGTTGCCGAACACCTGAGCAACATAGGGAACGAGCGGAAAACCGCGCATCAGCATCGCCGCGCCTTCGCGCAGCGCGGGGAAGATCCAGTCCGTCGGACGCAGCGCAAAGGCGCTGCCGATGCAGGCCCCCTCCTGACCGGTGCAGGCGCCGTAAAAACCGACCCGCCCCTGGCGCTGAAGCGTCATCATCCGCTCGTCCAGCGTGCGGATGACGAGCATCGCCCGGTACATCTCAATCAGCTGCGCCAGCGACAAACCGCGCTTGTCCTCAGCGCGACTGGGCAAGGCCGTTGCGGTGGACTGGATCATCGAAGCTCCAGGAAGAGAAGCTCGGGGTGCTCTAAAAAGCCGATCAGCGCATAGGTGAACTCGGCCCCGATGGCGCCGTCGATCACTCGATGGTCGAAGGAGAGGGAGAGGTTCATCATTTCGCGAATCGCCACCTGGTCGTCGACCACGACCGGCCGCTTGCGTATCCGGTGAACTCCGAGGATGGCGACCTCCGGATGGTTGATGATCGGCGTGGCCATGAGGCCCGACTTTTGACCGAGCGAGGTGATGGTGAACGTGCCGCCGGAGAGCTCTTCCACCCTCAGCTTCTTCTCGCGAGCCGCGGTTCCCAGGCGAGCGATCTCGTCCGCCAGCTCGCGGAGAGACAACCGGTCCACGTCCTTTACCACCGGCACCGTCAACCCTTCGTCGGTGGCCGCGGCGATTCCGAAGTTGTAAGCGCCGCGGATGATCAGCTCCTGCGTCGCTTCGTCAAAATTCGCGTTCAAGGTGGGGAACTTCTTCAGCGCCGCGACGAGGGCCTTGCAGATGAAGGGCAAATAGGAAATTTTCTCCGCGCTTCCGGACGCAGCGAGCGATTCGTTCAATCGGCTCCGACTCGACGACAGCGCGGTGGCGTCCATCTCCTCGACGAACGTGTAGTGCGGCGCGGTGAACTTGGACCGGACCATCTTCTCCGCCACCCGCCGGCGCAGTCCTTTGAGCGGCACGCGCTGATCGGCGCGCGAAGTGGTCAGCGGCGATGGCGGCCCGATCCGGGGCGGCGCGATTGGGGAGGGAACCATTTTCTCGGTGGCGACGGCACCCGCACCTTGCCCGATCGCCGCCATCACATCCGCCTTGGTCACCCTGCCCTGCGGTCCGCTTCCGACGATTTGCTCGATCTGCAGGCCGTGCTCGCGAGCCATCCTGCGGGTGACCGGCGTGGCCAGCACTTTGCCGCCTTGGGAACCGCCGTTGGTCTCGGCCGCATCCCTGCGGGCGGACACGGGCTGCGACTTGTTGCCGCCGCCGAGCGCCGGTTTGCTTTCGCTCGCTGCCGCGGAAGGCCCACCCGCGCCGACGTCCAAGGTCACCAGCACCTGATGGACCTTGGCGATGTCGCCCTCGCTGCCGTGCGTTTGAAGCACTACGCCCCTCCTCGGGCTTGGAATGGTGACCGTGGCCTTGTCGGTCATCACTTCGACCAGGGGCTGGTCCTCGGCGACGTTCTCGCCGGCCTTCACCAGCCATTTGACGATCTCCCCCTCGACCACGCCCTCGCCGATATCGGGAAGCTTGAACTCGTAGTTCGCCATCGAATCTCCTTTACGCAACGAAGCGGGCGGTCTCCCGTATCCCCTTTAGAATTCGCGGCGCGAGCGGGAGGTACTCGTTCTCGAGAGCATAGGGAAACGGCGTGTCCCAGCCGGTGATGCGCTTGATCGGCGCTTCGAGGTGGACGAAGCAGCGCTCCTGGATCAGCGCGGCGATCTCGGCGCCCAGTCCGCAGGTGCGGGGCGCCTCGTGGACGATCGCCGCCCGCCCGGTCTTCTTCGCACTCCGGATGACCTGCTCGATGTCCAGCGGCCAGAGCGTTCGAAGGTCGATCACCTCGCATCCGATGCCTTCCTCGGCGGCGCTGTCCGCGGCGGCGAGCGCCTCGTGCACCATCGCTCCCCAGGAGATCAAGCAGACGTCGTTTCCCTCCCGCAGCACGCGCGCCTTGCCGAGCTCCACTTCGTAGTCGCCCTCGGGCACTTCGCCCTTGGCCGCCCGGTAGATCCGCTTCGGCTCGAAGAAGAGGATCGGATCCTGCTGGCGCAGCGATGCGAGCAGAAGGCCCTTCGCATCGTAGGGGTTCGAAGGCGAAACCACCTTGAGCCCGGCGGTGTGGATGAACAGCGCCTCCGGGCTCTGCGAGTGGTAATGGCCGCCCTTGATCCCGCCGCCGTATGGAGTTCGAACCACCATGGGGCAGGCGTACTGTCCCCCGGAGCGGTATCGGTACTTGGCCACTTCGTTTACGAGCTGGTCGAAGGCGGGAAAAATGAAGTCGGCGAACTGAATCTCGGGGACGGGCCGGAGGCCGTAGAGCGCCATTCCCACGGCGGCGCCGATGATCCCCCCTTCAGCCAGCGGCGTGTCGATCACGCGATCCGGGCCGAACTCTTCGTACAGGCCGGCGGTGGCCCGAAAGACACCGCCGAACTTTCCGACGTCCTCGCCAAGGACGACCACGCGCGGATCGCGGCGCATCTCCAGCCTCAGGGCATCGTTGACCGCTTGCACGAGGTTCAGCGTGGGCATGGTCTAGATAGGTCGCGCGCGCTTCATCAGGCCCTTCATGAAGAATTCCGCCGCTCGATAGCTGGAGCGCACCAGCGGGCCGGAGGCCACGTACAGGAATCCGAAGGACTCGGCCATCGCCTTGTACTCGGCGAACTGCTGCGGGTGAACGAAGCGCTCGACCTTGAGGTGATAGGGAGACGGCTGGAGGTACTGGCCGATGGTGACGACGTCAACACCGACGCCGCGCAAGTCCGAGAATGCCTGCTCGAGCTCCGAATCGCTCTCCCCCAACCCGACCATGATCGAGCTTTTCGTGTAAAGGCGCTCCGGGCGCTTCTTCAGATACTCCAAAACCGAAAGCGACTGCCGATAGGCAGCGCGCCGGTCGCGCACCAGCGGCGTCAACCGCTCGACGGTTTCGATGTTGTGCGCGACCACGTGGGGCTGAGCCATCGCAACGGTGTCGAGATCCCTCGCCGCGCCCTGAAAATCAGGGATCAGGACCTCCACCTTGGTCCTCGGGCTCCGCCGGCGCAGCGCGCGGATCGCCGCGGCGAAGTGACCGGCTCCTCCGTCGGGCAAATCGTCGCGATTCACCGAAGTGACGACCAGATATTCGAGGTTCAGCTCGCTCGCAGCCTGTGCGAGGTGCTCCGGCTCCTCCGGATCCAGCGGGGGTGGAGCGCCGACCTTGACGTGGCAGAAGCGGCAAGCCCGAGTGCACACCTCGCCCATCAGCATCACCGTCGCGGTGCCGCCGCCCCAGCACTCCGCGATGTTTGGGCAGCGGGCTTCCTCGCAAACGGTCGCCAGCCTGGTTTTGCGCACGATGGCCTTTACCCGCTCGTAGCCCTCGCCATGCGGTAGGCGAACTTTGAGCCAGTCGGGCTTTCGGGTGCTCTCGCCGAGCTGCGGTTGCGCAAATCGATCCGGGGTGGCCATACGGGTCGCGGGTTTAACTATAGCCGTTCATAAGTCCGAGCAAGCAGCCGCGCAATTCGCGCGCCTTTAGCGGCGCAATCGAGTTAGCGCAGCCCCGTACTGCAGTGCGTCGGAGGTCGTTGCCGGGGGACTCAAAACGAGTCCTTCGGTTAACGCCGCCGGCGCGGCGGTCCTCATTCACGGATGAGGAGGGGATGGAGAGGCTGAGATGCTGAACGCGATCACCAACTTGACCGCCAAGTTGGATCTGGAGCTGCCGATGACCTATGCGGTGGTGCTCCTGATCTACATTTGCATGTGCCTGCTCTTCGTCGGCGCCTGATCCGATATTCCCGCCGGGGGGCCGGATCAGGCGTACGTCGCGAGCTTGAACCGCGGTGCGCGCGGGCACGCGCTTTACGACGGTCCATCGGTGGTCGGCTAAATGTGGATCGGGTGCCCGAGGGTTAGCTCGGCTGCCTCATGGATGACTTCCGAGAGCGTGGGATGCGCGTGGATCGTCCGCGCGATCTCCTCGGTCGTCGTTTCGAGCTTGAGCCCCAAACACGCCTCCGCGAGCAGCTCAGTGGCGTGCGGCCCCACGATGTGCACGCCGAGTACCTCGTCGTATTTTTTCTCCGAGACGATCTTCGCCATTCCGAAGGTCTCGTTGGACATGGCGGCCTTCAGGATCGCGGTGAACGGAAAGATTCCGGTTTTCACCTCGTAGCCCCGCTCCTTGGCTGCCTTTTCGGTCAAACCCACCGAGGCGACCTCCGGATAGCAGTACGTCGCCGAAGGGATGCGATCGTAGTTGATCGGCGGCGGATTCTTTCCCGCGATGTGCTCCACCGCCACGATTCCTTCCGCAGATGCGACGTGCGCGAGCATCTCCGTGGGCAGCACATCCCCGATCGCGTAGACGTTGGGCTCACCGGTTCTCATCATCTCATCCACCTGGATGAAGCCCCGCTCGAGCTTGACCTTGGTGTTCTCCAGGCCGATCTCCTGGGTTACCGGCGAACGGCCGACTGCGGACAAGAGCATCTCC
>DATFTC010000235.1:0-7792 GCA_035262305.1 Myxococcaceae bacterium
CGCCGGCCCTGGGCAGCAACGCCGCCAAAGGCGCCTGGTTTCGACCCGGCGCCGGAAGTGCGATCGCACTCACGCTGGCCTCGCGCGCCGCACGGACGCCGCCTTGAACGGCGGGGGGATTCGCGCTCGGTCCTCGCGGGATTTCGCTCTTCGCCGCACAAGCTCGAGCTTCAAACTCATCCGACATACCTCAGGTGTGCCGCACCGTGGCAACAAAAGGCGTCAACGGCGCCTCTCTGCCTTCATTTGTTGTAGGGAACTTCGTTGATCCAGTGGAATCCCCTGTTCACCAGCAGGAACTTGGAGGCGTCCATCTTGCGCAGCTTCACTTTGAGGGCCTCGTCCTGGAAGGAGCCATCCATGATCAGGTGGTCCTCGTCCGGTTGGCTGTAGGTGAGCAGCGACTTCTTGCCCGCTTGAGAGGAAGAGAACGTCCTTTGCGCCGCATCATGATCCATTCTCAAGCTCTGCATGGACTCATCTAGTGATCGAATCACCAGTCCCCGCGAACTGACGCTGACGATTCTCCAGCGCTTCAGCGCATCATCCTTCGACACGGTTGCTTCACCCTGTTTATTGAATTCCTCAACCTCGTAAATTCCGTACAAAGGAGACTTAAGCAGGTCCGAGCGTTCCGACAAACGATTCATCGATCTCTGCGTGTAGTGGAATAAGGCGATCCCAATAAAGCCAACTTTTGCTATCGCTCTGGCCACTTGGATCCATCGAGGAGCGGGAGCCCAGCTAATATTCATTCCTTCGGTCGGGCGGTTGAAGATCAGGACATTCGATAGACGCCGCATCTCTGGAATGAGCAGAAAAACAGCCATTAGGAGTAGGTTCATCGAGTAAAGCTTCACCGGGACGTCGTAAGAGAAGTTCATCAGGACGATGTTGGCTATCACGGCCACCAACACGAGCGCCCCGAGAGTGGTGGTGCGCCTGAAGAACAGAAGAACCCCGGGAATCAATTCGGACAGTCCGCCGAAAATGGTGTACGGCCCCGATGCGCCCATAAATGCCCATAGAATCCCCATCGGCGAAGAGTCCCCATAGCGCTCCGTCAGCCGCCACGCGCTATTCGGAGGGAACTGCAATCTAAACACCTTGGACATCCCGTAACTCATCATCGTGCAGGCGAGGTAATAGCGAACCCAGATGTGAAGGAATGCAAAGAGCTTGTCATAATTCGACCTCTTTCGATCGACGATAGACCAAACGAGCGCTACGATCGTCGCCAGCGCGACGAAGCAGAGGATGTGCAAGTAATCGGCTAGCCTGTCGCCGCTGCCGTTGGTGGCGGTGGGAATATTCTGATTCAGGCGGAGCAGGTGCTTGGCCACCCACAACACGGCTGCCGTTTGAAGATTTTCGTAGACATTCGTCAGCTTGGACAAACCCGGAATAATCCCGAGTGGTGACGGAAACAGGATGAGAACGAAATAAGCGAAGGCGAAACGGAAAGCGACTCGTTTACCGAAGCCCCAGCTGCGACTTGCGCCGAGCGTCGGAGGCGCAGCCGAGGCATTGGCTCTTGCGGCCTGCGCGTCGCGCGATGTCGCGGCATCGGTGCTCACTTCGGTGCGGACAGAAACCGGTGTCGTTGTAGTCATGCTGCCCTCGTCCTCCGCTCGGTCTTTTCCGCGGAACGGTCTGAGTCTTACTGCGCGGGCGCAGCTTGGGGAAGGTTAGGTGCTCCCATATCGAAGACCACCTTCCACTTCCCAGCCGGCTGGCGCTTCCAGATGCTGACGTAGCGCCCGCTGCTGACCTTGCCGCCTGGCCCCGTTGCGTCGTACACCTCGGACGTCCAGCCCAAGTCACCGTCAGCGCCCGAGAGAACCGGTCGCCATCGAATGGAGGTCTCGGGCGTCGACAGCAGCCTGGACCATTCCTTCAAGTAAGCGGCGCGGTCGGAAGGCGACCCATTTGCCTCAACGGTATGAAAATCTTCCGCGATGAAGTCAGTGAATCCCTCGATGCCGCGGCTTTCCGTAGCCTCGCTGAAGGCGACATCCGCCTCTGCGGGAGAGCCAAGGCCGCTGCTACCGCGCGCCGCCGAGTGAGAACAAGCAGTCAACAAGAATAACAGTAAGACCAGGCGTCTCATCGAGGCGCGGCATACCACAATCGCCAGAAGCATCGACAGTCTCGCTATGAAGCACGGAAGACTTCTTGACACTCTCCGTTCGACTACTTATAAGGCCTGTCGCCATCTCGAAGCGGTTTCGAGTCGGCGGGCAGACAGTTTGAGCAAGGAGGGGGATCCATCAGACGGTGGGACCGCCATCCTTCGGCAGTTTACTTTCCATTGTTATCAACGCGAAGCGCAAGCCAGGGGGATTCGCGTCTGTAATTCAGCCGGCATCTTCAACGGTTGTTTTGCGCAGTTCAGGAGGGACACCATGTTGAAGCGTAGCGTTGCTTTGATGAGTATCGTTTCCGCGCTGTTCGTGGCCTCAAATGCTCTGGCAGATGATGACGACCGGGTATTTCCGCCGGATTCGCAGCCGTTTGGGCACAGCTATGGCCAGTGGAGCGTCCGCTGGTGGGAATGGGTGTTTTCGATTCCGACGGCGGTCAATCCCGCAGCGTCCGACAATACCGGTGCGCTCTGCGGAGTCGGTCAACAGGGACCAGTGTGGAACCTGGCCGGCACCTTCAGCCCGGGCCCCGTTACTCGGACGTGCTCCATTCCAGCGGGTAGAGGGATCTTCTTCCCCGTCGTCAACGGCGAATGTTCGACCGCGGAAAACCCCGCCTTGACGACGGAAGCACAGCTCAGAAACTGTGCCGTCTCCCAACTGCAGCCAGTAGATGTGTTGCAAGCCGAGTTGGACGGCGTCCCAATTCAAGATCTCGACGATTTCGTATTCCAGTCACCCTTGTTCACGTACTGGGCTCCTGCCGACAACGTGGTTCCCGTGCCTGGCGGCCCTCTGACCTCTCACTCTGTGGCGGATGGCTTCTTCGTCATGCTTAAGCCATTGTCGGTCGGCAGTCACACGCTGCACTTCAAGGGCGGAATCAGCAGCGTCGGCTTCATCATCGAAGCGACTTACCATCTCCATATCGTTCCCTAGCAGCACGCCTGATGATGATGGCGGACGTGCTGGACGACGGCGCGTCCGCCATGCTTTGTTCGCACCCTTGGAACTTGAACGTTGCAGCTGGGCGATGGGCGACCCGCTGCTCATTGCCTATCACGACAAAGAGTGGGGCGTGCCCGCGCACGACGACCGCGTGCTCTTCGAGTTTTTGGTGCTCGAGGGCGCTCAGGCCGGGCTTTCGTGGATGACGATTCTGCGCAAACGGCAGAACTACCAGCGAGCGTATGACGGATTCGACCCCGAGAAGGTAGCGCGATACGGCGCACGCAAGATTCGGGCGCTCCTCGCCGACCAAGGCATCGTTCGCAATCGCCTCAAGATCGAATCCAGCATCGAGAACGCCAAGGCGGTCCGGCTCGTTCAGCGCGAGCTCGGCTCGTTCGACCGCTTTGTCTGGAGCTTCGTCGGCGGTCGCCCGGTGCGAAACAACTGGTCACGCATCGGAGAGATTCCGGCGCGGACCGCGGAGTCTGCTGCGATGAGTGACGCGCTGCGCTCGCGCGGGTTTCGATTCGTGGGATCGACCATCTGCTACGCATTCATGCAGGCTTGCGGCCTGGTGTTCGACCACACGACCAATTGTTTTGTAAGCAAGCGCACGCGCCCGAGGAAGCGCCAATCCCCGTAGCTCAAACTTCGTCGCTGCTCGGTCTCTTGCACTTAAGTGAATGAACCGTGCCGTCCGGCGCCGTGGGCGAATCGGGCCGCACCTTCAACGGTCTCGCCGGAATTGATCACTCGCATGCCGTGGTGGAACTCGTTGCGAATCGCGTCTGGAATTGACATCGACCATTGCTCATACGACGCGAGACGATCGCTTCGCATGCACGTCTGAGGAAAACTCGCGATTGACTCCGCGAGATCGATCGCGGCCGGGAGGGCTTCGCCTTTGTCGACAAGGCGATTGGCAAGGCCCATGGTTAGCGCTTCTTCACCAGACACGCCCCGGCCAGTAAGAATCATGTCCAGTGCATGGCTGTGGCCTATCAACCTGGCCAGTCGAAAAGTGCCGCCGTCCATCAACGGCACGCCCCAGCGGCGACAAAACACTCCGAACACCGCATCCCGAGCCGCCACGCGCAAGTCGCACCAGAGCGCCAGCTCGAGACCACCGGCAACCGCATAGCCCTCGACGGCGGCGATCACTGGTTTCGATAGCATCAGTCGGCTGAAGCCCATCGGCCCATCGCCCTGCTCTTCCAACCGCAGCATGCGGTCCGCTTCTGCGATCGCCTTGAGGTCGGCTCCAGCGCAGAACACGCCGCCGGCTCCGGCCAACACAGCGACAGAAAGCGAATTATCGCTCTCGAAGCGCCGAAAAGTCTCGGCAAGCGCGGCCGCAGTCGCGCGATCGACCGCATTGCGCGCTTCCCACCGATTCAACGTAACGACAGCAACCGCTCCACTGGACTCCATCTTCACAGGTTCGCTCATGGGACGCAGATATCACGCCCACATTCCTTATGACGACGCATCTCTTCGAGCTCGAGTTGGCGCTTTCCCTTTCATCGCACTCCTGAAACCGCCGTAGCTGCGCCTACTTTCATCGAGTGGTAGAATAAGCTCGGAAATCGAGCCTAAAATACCACTCGATGGAATTAGCTGGAGAGCCTCCGCGGAGGCCAGGGCCGAAGTCGTCGGCCCGTTCCTCGTTACCCACCCACCATTGCGCCAAGGGAACTCAGCTCGGCAGCTTTGCTTCGCTCACGAGCGTACGTACCAGCTCGGCGGCGGGCATTGCTCGGATGAGCGGCGCGCCCTGCCCTGCCCAGAGCTGCATGATGTCCGTCCGCCCCTGAGCGCTCGCCGCAGAGCGGATTTCGCGAGTGAGGCTTTGCTGCAGTGGGAAAGCGGGAACCTGGACGCCATCGAAAGCCTCTGTGAAGCGGTTTCGAATGCAGCGTCCGGGTCGTCCGCTGAATGCGCGAGTGACCACCGTGTGTCGAGCTGCCGGAGAAAAAAGCGCTTCCCGATGTGCGGGGCTCGTTCCAGCCTCGGGACAGGCGAGAAACGCGGTCCCAAGTTGCACGGCTTGCGCGCCGAGCCCGAGCGCCGCGGAAATAGCACGGCCATCCATGATCCCTCCCGCGGCGATCACAGGCCGTCGAACGCGACGCGCCACCTGTGGCACCAGGGCCATCGTGCCGAGCAGCGAATCCTCGAAGCTGCCCAGGAACGTGCCGCGGTGCGCGCCGGCTTCGGCGCCCTGTGCACAGATTGCATCGACCCCGAGCTCGTCGAGCGCTTCGGCCTCGGCGAGATTGGTGGCTGTGCCGATGCTCAAGATCGATCTCGCCCTGAGGGCGCGCAGATGCTCCGGCGAAGGCATTCCGAAGGTGAAGCTGAAAACGCGTGGCCGCGCTCGGAGGATGGCTTCGAATTGCGCACCCAATAAATCACTGGGCGGCGCCGAGGTCGTCTCCTCGACGGGGCCCAGACCCAGCTCGGCGCGAAATTGGCGAAGCAGGGGTTGTACGCGCGCGACGCCATCCGGGTCCGGCGCCGTCTGGCGGCAGCCGACGAAGAGATTGATCGCGAACGGCGCCGAGCTCCGCCGTCTCACCGCGGCGACTGCCTCGTCAATCTGAGCCGCGGAAAGGTATGACGCGCCGAGCGACCCCAACGCGCCGGCGTTGCCCACCTCAGCGACAAGAGCGGGGGTATCGACTCCGCCCGCCATCGGGGCCTGAATGATCGGGAATCGAATGCCGATTGATTGAGTGAATGCATTCATTGCGGGCTCGTTCGTTTCGGGTCGGGAATTCAGAAGAGAAGTGGGTCGCTTGCACCGCGAAGGTTAGCGAAAGCTTCAAGCGCGAGCTTCAAGTCTTTAACTGATTGTGACTTTGGCCTTTCCTCTTCGATAAGAAACCTTTCAACTTTCAACTTTCGACTTTCAACCGCTCCAACTGTCGACTTCTGCGCAGCGATGATTAAATGCCTCTGACAGTCCGGAGGACTGCGATGGCGGAAGAACAAAAGCCCCTGATGGAAGCGTTGGAAAAACTCCAGAAGCTGATCGCGAACGTTCGCGTGGCGATGCTCACCACCGTCGCGTCCGATGGATCTCTCCGGAGCAGGCCGATGGTCACGCAGGACCCCAACGTCGCGTTCGATGGCGTGCTCTGGTTCTTCACCGAAGCAAGTTCGGACAAAGTCCGCGAGATCCAGGCGAAGCCGGAAGTGAACCTCAGCTATTCCAGTGGCCAGAACACGTATGTCTCGGTTTCAGGGCGGGCGGAATTGGTGCGAGATCGCCCGAAGATGGAAGAGCTTTGGAATCCGACGGTCGAAGCGTGGTTCCCCGAGAAACTTGAAGACCCGGACATCGCATTGCTGCGGGTGACGGTCGAGAAGGCGGAGTACTGGGATGCGCCGAATTCTAAAATTGTCCAGACGCTCGCCTTCACCAAGGCCATTCTCACCGGCCAGCGTTTCGAGGGCGGCGAGCACGCCAAGGTTTCACTCGGAGGTGCGCCCGAGGAGTCCGCCGGCTCGTCTGACCCCGACGCCCCGACGGAGAGCTGAGACATCCTGGAAGCGGGTCACATCCGGATCAGCAGCGCCAGCTTTGCTGCCGGGCCGAGCTGAGCGCTGCGCGTGCACTGAACCCCGGGGACGGGATTGAAAGCGGCGGCTTCGGGGCTCTGGATGTTAAGGTAGGCGTTTTCTGCCCGAAGTACACCCACGTTGATCGAAATGGCAAAGCTCTGCGCGCCAAGTTCGAGGCCGGCGTAGGCGGCTTGGTAGTCGTAGATGTAGCCGCGGATCAGGGCCGGATCGAGATAGGGGCTCTTGGTGAGGACGCGAACCCTGGAGAAGGCGTCGCCGCCGGACGAGTGGCCGGCCTCGGCAGTCACGGTGGGGCTGAGCCATGAGTGGGAAAGGATGGCAGTGCCGCCGACCTCACCGCCCGAATGCGAGCCGCCCATCAACGCGACATGGAGTCGAAGCCAGTCAGTGGCCATCCAGCCGTTCCACTTACCTCGGCCGCGGGCGCTTTGTCGCTCGACCAGAAGCCCGAGCGAATGCACGAAGTCGAACGTGGGAATTCCCTCAAACCGACCCTGCGGGGCGAACGACGAAAGTTCTGACGCGGTGGAGTGACTGGCAGCCGAAGCCCACAAGACCCTGAGGGACGGCTCAGACGAGTTGCCAACAACGGACAAAGCGACGACGAAGAGGAGTGAATTCACTTGCCCACACAGGATAGCAAACTGGGAGCCCAGAATTAGGACCAGCGCTCTTGTGTGATCTCGGAGGGTTGGGAGACTTTGTTTCGGGCGATGCTGTAGCAATTCGTCAACAGTGTGCTGCAAGGAAGCCACACGATTGACAAACAGCTTCGGATCACCAAATGCGCGATTGTCGGCGCTAATCCCGAATTGTCGCACCGAGGTGAGCAGTTAATGAGGTGCGATTGTGTAAGTTATTTTCGCGCCAAACCAAAGACGCTCAAGAGAAAGCTCGAGAAGACGGTCTGAAGGCCGAGGACGATCGCCGTCACGCCGGGAATGATGATTCGTTGGCTGACCGAATAGTCCAGCGGGCCGAAGCCATGGTTCCTCCAGTAGAGCAGCGCGCCGAGCAGGGACGCGAATCCAGCCGCCACCAGGACAAGGCCGGCTGCGATGCCGACTTCCAGATTCACCTTTCGATACATCCGATCGAGCAGCGGATCC